>JBLHOC010000079.1:0-13973 GCA_047620825.1 Bacteroidia bacterium
ACATCAATGACTGTTGCAACAATTTCGTATTTGTCACCTGAAGAGATGTAAGAAATGCCGACTTCAACTGGAAATTCACTTCCATCTTTTCGATAAGCCGTTAAATCATTTTGCTTGCCCAGGATTCGATTTCCTATTTCGCTGTTAAAATTAATATCAAAATTATGTCTCGGGTCGATGGATATATTGGGGACAAGCTTTTCGACTGCAACTTGTGATATTTCGGTGGTATCGTAACCAAAGCATCGTTGGAACTGTTTATTTACGTTTAATATCTTATTGTTCTGATCAATGATGGCCATTGGATAAAACGCGTATTCAATAAACTTGCGAAAGTTGGCATGATGATAATCAGTGCTGGCGCCATTGAGTGGACGTTTGACGCCGTTAGAGTTTAAACGCTGTTCAAGTTCGGATATACGTTTTCTATACTCGACAATTTCGAGTTCTAGATTTTTCACTGAACGCTCTTCCGTTTGCATATTTTTCCTCCTCCCCAAAAAAGTTACTGGATCACTAATCTTCTTTGCAACCTACAAGAATTAAAACACTGGTCCACATCTTCATCAACTCAACACCTGAACTAACTAGTTAAATATTAATTAAAATTGTACTAAATCAAAGCATAAACGTTCAACACCTGTGGATTAAAAATCACTAAATGAAGGTTTTATATTTGGTTTTGCAATGGCAAGTTGGCGACAAGGTACTGCTTAATGGTTGGATTACATTTTCTATTTAAGACAATTTCTAATATTTGGAGCCAACTATTTGACACTGACGACGTTTATTTATTTTTGTGTAATTATTCAAAATTTAAGTAAAAACATGGTTTATTATTTTCAAGAAATTATATCTTTGCACACCTCAAAAAAAACGAGGTTGTTCTTTATAAAAATTGCGAAAGTAGCTCAGCTGGTAGAGCATCACCTTGCCAAGGTGGGGGTCGCGAGTTCGAATCTCGTCTTTCGCTCAAAGAAAGGGGACTTAGTCCCTTTTTTGTTGTAACAGAAGCAGTTGAAAACTGCACCCTTTAATAGGGGAATTGTGTTGCCAAGCCCGGGTGGTGGAATTGGTAGACACGCAGGACTTAAAATCCTGTGATCATTGCGATCGTGCCGGTTCGACCCCGGCTCCGGGTACAAATGTTTAACTTAAAGCCTTGTGAATCTTTGATTTACAGGGCTTTTTTGTTTTAGACAGACTTGACTCCGGGCAGGATTGGCTCAAGTGAGGATTGACTCAAGACATATTCACTCAGGACACCTCTTCCCTTCTCAATACTTCAGACCAACTACTTTATACTTATTCCAACATTCTGTTATTCCGACATTCTGTTATTCAGCACCCCATCTCCAAAAAGATACAACCCACCTACTTTGGCCTAAAATATAAACCAAATTGTATCTTATTAGATATTTTCTGTTCAATATCTTATATCGTTCTTTGAGATATGAGTTTTAATCCCAATCAAAATCACTCAATTACTTTAGTCATTGCAGCTGCAATGACTAAAGACTACAGAGATTCAAATCCAGGTGCTACCTTAGGTGGCTTTTTTGGAAAAGATGCACTTCAAGCTATTCTTAACCAACCTAATTGTGTGGGCATAAGTTACTATTATGCATTAGATGGTGCAGCCCCTACCTTGGTATTGGTTGGTGCAAAAGCAGAAGAGGATGACATGATAAATGGTTTGTTGGCAGACCATGGCTTGCCTAATCCTCCAAATGGTTCTCAACCAAACGTTTTGAATTCTTAAAAACGGAAATGGTAGAAATTCTTAGAAATACACCGTTTCGGATTCTTTTTGTAATTGTTCCTACCATTTTTGCTTTCATAAGATTTCGTAAAAGACTCGTAACACCTGACATTTTTATTATCGTTTTTATCCTTAGTGCAATCGCCGCAGAGATTTTTACGTTGTTTTATGAAGGTTATAATTTGGTACAATACAGCCTGTTTACCGCATTTGAAGTATTGATTATCACATTATTAGTTTATAATGAAACCCGTAAGAAGTCATTATTCTGGATTGCGGGCATTCCAACCATTGTATTTTTTTTATTCTTCTATATAACTGAATACTCTTCTGTTGATTTGTTGAATTTAGAAAGTAATTTTCCTAAAAGAAGCCCTATAGATACGCATCAATTCTTTGATTTTTGCTCAATAACTAACCTTATATTTATCATATTAAGCTTTATTTGGTTGTATGATTTGGTTACCTCGTCAAAACCTCGAAACGGAGGTAACACAAAGCGATTTATATTTTTATTTGCTTTTTTGGGATACTACTGCGGTGGTTTTTTTACTATTGCATTTGGTCGTTACATCATAGGTGACATTACGATCTGGTTTGAGTATTGGAACAAAATTTACTTACCACTCTATCTTTTATTTTATTTAACACTTAACATCGGTCTGCTATGGAAGCCAACACCATCATCATCATCTTAGGCACGGCCTTTACCTTACTCATTTTGGCCTTGACAATGATTATCGTTGTAACAGGTCAAAAGAAGAAGTCTCAATTGGAACTGGAAATGCAGTTGATGGAAGTGAATCGTCAAAAAGATATTGCAGAGAACACCCTGATCTCACAAGAAAAGGAAAGACAACGTGTTGGTCTAGAATTACACGATGAACTCGGTCCAACCTTCGCAGCAGTGCGGTTAAACGTAGACCTCATCCAACAAAAAATTAAAAAGAACGAATACAAAGAAGTTGCTGCCCTGACTAAACAAACATCAGGTGACCTCGAAGTCGCCATAGGTCAGTTTTCAGACGTGTCTAAGTTGCTCTATCCAGTCATTTTGGTCCGTCATGGTTTAACACATGCCCTACAAGACCTAATCGATAAAGCAAATTATGATCCGAGGATGCAATTCTCAATAGACATTGGTATTGAAGCGGCATCAAAAGAAATTATCAATTTAACCACTTACCGGGTTTGCCAAGAATTGATCACCAACGCACGAAAGCATTCTAACGCAACCATTGTAAGTCTATCACTCAGATATAACGATGGGCGTATCGCCATACAATACAACGACAACGGCAAAGGGTTTGATGCCGAAAAAATATACGACGGTCTAGGCTTAAACAGTATTAAAGGAAGAGTAGAGGCCATAGGTGGTCAAGTAAACCTGACGTCCAAGCCAAACCTTGGTGTTCAATATGTAATAGATCTGCCTCATGATTAAAATAGGCATTGTAGAAGACCATAGAATATTGCGCACAGCAATGGTTAACCTCATTAACGATCACGATGATTTCGAAGTCACTATTGAGGCTTCTAATGGCAAAGAATTATTAGAGATACTGAGTCACTCTGTGCTACCTGATGTTATACTTATTGATGTGGAAATGCCCATTATGGATGGTCCAACAACAGTAAAAGAATATCGAGCAAATTTTGGCAATGAAGTGAAGCTCCTTGGGCTTTCTGTACACAAAGAGCCGAGACTTGTGAATGAGATGATTCAAAACGGAGCCAATGGTTTTATTACGAAAGCGGCAAGCTCAACTGAGTTGTTTCTAGGCATTAAAAAAGTATTTCAATCAGGCTATTATGTCAGTAGAGATATTGCGAGCTTTTTAAAAGCATCTGACTTGCCTATACTAAGCGATCAAACGCTTAACGAAAAGGAGGAGAAGATTTTAAAACTCATCTGCCAGGAGAAAACAAATGAAGAAATAGCAACGCGTTTAAACCTATCACGAAATACCGTAAATACCTATCGAACACGGATGATTGAGAAACTTCAAGTTAAAAATACGGTCGGTTTGGTATTATACGCGATAAAAAGTGGGTTGTATTGGGTTGATAACTAAACATTTATCTTTATTTCGTTTTTCTTGTATCTATTTAGATATTGTATGGTAATTATTTATCTCGTTTGTTTGTTACTAGAAGTTAAAGTCATTAAACCAGGCTGAGACTTTGATACTAAATACGCATATTTCTCAAAGAAAAAGGGCATTAAATTTAAAAACTAACGAAGAAGAGAGTGTCAACACGCTCTCTTTTTTTTGTACTACAACTATCTATGAATAAACTCCCAGTCACATCTCAAAACACCGTATTTGCCTTTATGTGTGATGTAATGGATCCTACCGAATTTAAAGAAAGTGTCGCAGCAGATCGAAATTTCATGACCTATTTAGGTGCTGCTCAATATCAGTGGTTGATTGAATCTTCTTTTGAAGCACAGGAACAAAAAATAGAAATCCTTGACAAACTGTCTAAACATATAGAGTTGTGTCGTTACGAGTCTTATCGCATACGACTGGTTTTACACGCGTTAATTCATAAAACTGATAAATTCATTGAAGCTTTATACCAATCCTACGAGTTGTATGCAGATGGATATTTCTTTTTAGAAACAGTTGGTGTACAGCACGGCTTATCCTTTAGCAATACGTACTTTAATTTTTACGAATGGGAAAAATTACCGGAAGCAGAAAAAATAGTATCTATTGCTGCGATATATTCTTCTGTTAAGGTGGAAGCTCTAAAGATTTCGAACTTGCTGGATGACAATAGAATAAAGCTCACTGGAAAAAGGAATAGTGATGGTTCATGTACCTATATCGATTTAAGAAATGATCTGGAACGTTTGTCTAGTTACGATAGTGTCAGCCTTAAAGATGAAAATACATCTTGGGTTAATATATACCGAAAGACCAAACAGAAGTTGCAACTTTTAGGCAGTCGCACAAAATAAAAAACCCCGATTCTCATCAGGGCTCTTTGAACTTACTATAAATCATGAGTAGTTTAGTCGTTAAGCATACTACTGAATAACGACCTCATATCTTTAATCGGTTATGGTGTAACACACCGTAACGATATTGTTTTCCATTGTTTGAATCTGTGCGTATTGTCCAGTATTCACTAAGGTATAGGCGAGTTGTCGACCCAATGTTGGTCCCTCACCGGTGTAACAAGTTGTTATGCCTTTGACTATACACTGACCTGCAGCGGTAATAAATACAGTACCAGCGGCGGCTCCAAAATTTCCTTGTCCTGCTGAGCTCAACACATTTGCATTCACTTTAAGTGCTAGTCCATCCGGTAACGTACCAGATGTGATAATCACATAAATGTCTTTACCTTCTTGAGATATCGCTGAATAATTCAACCATAAACTGTTATTGGTTGCTGCAGTAAAATTTAATGGTAAACCTGCGTTTGCTGGTGCAGTTGGTGTTAGCTGAATACTAGATCCATTTAAACCATTAACATGTATAGAAGAAGCTTGTGGTATTGTAATAACCACATCCCCAGACCCTTGGGATTGTGCATGTAACATAGTCGTACGCCCTAATAGAAAGGTCGTACAACTAAGTAGAAGTAAAATCTTATGTAAATTGAGAGTAGTCTTCATCGCAAGAATTAAGTAGGTAGTAGCAGTAGTAGTGTGCACCAGATTGCTCTGAATTGCAGTTGCAAGATGTTGGCTTAAAGAATCAAGGCATTCATTTATGCGCCATTGTGAAACTTATTTACGTATTATTTCAAATTCAATGTATGTCGGTGATAAAATGTGTATAGCATTTTAACTATGCACATTCTAATTCAACCGACTTAGACATGGCCTCCAAGCGTATATTTGTTTTATGTGTTACCATATAAAACAGACCACAGCCTTAGACATTCTTGCGGAAAAGATGGGTTTAAATGAGCCAAAGGGCAATCATCAGGACTTATTTGAGCCGCTGTCGCTTATAAATGGTTTCACATTTAGTTGGGTGCCCATCCTCACCAACGAACAGCCAAAACAAATGCGATTGGGAAAATGGTGGCTTATGCCATCTTGGGAAAAAGAATGGTCGCCAAAACTTCGCAATACATTAAACATTACCGTTGAAAAGATTGAAGAACCTAGATCGATGTGTTATAAATACCAAGAAAACCACGCTACTATGCTGGTGGATGGCTTCTATGAATGGCAACACGTCGCTTCCGTAAACAAAAAAGGAAAAAGGGATGTAACGAAAGAGCGACATATGATCATCATGCCTAAAGGCGACCCTTTCCAGCTTGCTTGCCTTTATACAGATTGGTATTATCCTGATATTGGCACTACGATTAAAACAGTTTCAATTTTAACCAGACCGGCCAATAAATTGATGCGTCATATTCACAATTCTAAAAAACGAATGCCGGTTGTGTTAGAACAAACAATGGCGGATGATTGGTTGAGTGGGCATTTGGAAGTACAGGATTTCATAGAGATGGACGACTACTTTAAAAAACTACCGTTGGACGCTTTGAAGCGGTAAAAATCAGTACCTTTTGCGAGGTATAAGGATATATTTCTGATGACATTTGCGCGCATGCTAAAAAACCTGAATAACCTCTTGCTAAAATTAGTTGATGAAAGTCAAGAAGTAAAAAGACGTTTATTCACGTTCAATTTGTCGATTCGCAAAAATCCAAGACCAACAAACCAATGGTCATTAAACACAAGTTTTGAGCCTAATATCTCAAACCAGATTTCGCCAGAGAAAGAACCCAATCTCACCATCATAGACTGATCTGTTCTGATCAATATCAGGATTTTTATATTAAATTTTTCATCCAACGTCCCAAGTCTTTTTCTACTTTTGTGCTGTTTATAAAAAATGATAACCATGAAAAAAGTAATCCTTTACACCTTGGTACTTCTTGCAGTATCAGCCTGTAACCAATCAAGTACAACTGAAGAACCGGAGACGGAAACAACAACAGAAATAGTAGCTGGTCGCTATGGTGATACGACTTGGACCGGCGATGATGCGTATGATCCAGCTTCATTTAACTTTTTGTTGGGAGACCGTGATTCGTTAGACGCCATTCTAGCAGGCAATATCACTTCTGCTTGTCAGGCAAAGGGTTGTTGGATGAAATTGGACGTAGAAGGTATGGATGTGCGAGTTAAATTTAGAGATTATGGCTTCTTTGTTCCTATGAACAGTGCTGGACATGATGCCATAGTGAAAGGTACATTTTTCGTTGATTCTGTTTCTGTGAATCAACTGAAGGAGTATGCGAAAGATGCGGAGAAAACGCAAGAAGAAATCGATGCCATCACTGATTACGATGTCCAATACACTTTTATAGCAGACGGCGTAATCATAAAGTAAGATGAAGAAACTACTTGTCGCAGGGCTTTTATCTCTTACCGTTTTTGCATGCCAAAAAACTGTCAAAAAGGCTGAGAAAGCTGAGATGTACGAGGCTTCGGAACTGGCCGCAACCATGCGCGTTATGGTCGATTTCTCCAAATCAGCGAAACAAGCGATTGCTGAGAATACAGTGATAGACTCGATACCAAGTGTTATTTGGGACATGGCAACGGCACACGGGACAAGAGATGAGCACTTAGAAGCAGACTTTCAATCAATGACCACACCTTACCTTGAAGCCCTGAAGGGCATTGAACGTGGCGATTCACAATCATATTACTATTACAAGTCTATTGACGCGTGTAAGTCCTGCCACGGTGTGTATTGCGGGGGACCAATGGCGATTATTAACCAATTGGATTAACGCGTAATCGTTATCTTCTTGGTGATAGTGCCTTGATCAGTTGAAATTTGGAGGAAATAATTTCCTTCCACCAACGATTTGGATTGCACCTCTACCCTATTCTCAGTGTCATACACTACTAAAATTGGAATGTATTGACCAAATACATTGGTTAGATTTACTTCTGAGATTCTATTGTTGTCGACCGTTTCAATACTAAATCTGCCAAAGTTTGGGTTCGGATATATCTTGGCTTTGATAGCAAAAGCTTCAATGGAATTAAGTGTATCAGGCGTTACAATCACGACAATGGATTTACTTGGCAACCAAACGGAGTCCTTTTTTGCAGGGTAATAACTAAAACAACGATTCGCGCTGCCGTCAATGGTATCCTGCATATAGAGGTTGGGATAATAGACTCCGGTTTTATCGTAGTTGTGTTTGAATATTTGTTTTGAATCGTTCGTGCTGTTTGATACATTATCACCCCAACTGAAGACAAATCCTGGAGTTGTCATTGGATCTAAGCTCGTATTCTTGACAAACAGTGTGTCTTTTAAATGAATCGTAGCAGTATCAATGCTTGTCCACCAAGTTGACCATAGGTGATTGGTAAATTCAAATAATGGCTGTGGGCCCGGAATGAAGATTATTTTTTCTATACTATCCCTACATCCGAGCAAACTCCATGTTTTTAACTTTATTGTATGCGATCCATTTCGCTGAAATTGGTGACTTGGATTTTTCACAATTGTTTTATGCGACCCGTCGCCAAAATCCCATTCGTACCAAACAATGCTATCTGCACCGGTTGCTGTCGTTACCTGGGTACTGTCATTAAATTGTACCATCCTATCACATGGATCTCCAGAACTACTTTTCCCAATAATTGCCTCAAAATTTGATTTTACACCTGTAATGTCGACAGTCAATTGCACCGTATCACGGCATCCGATGGAATCTTTCGAAAACAAGGTAATGGTGTAGGCACCTGGATCATCGTATTGATGGAAAAATATGATGGCCCTGTTTTTATCATTGCCAATGCCCTCAGAGGCATCCCAATCAACTTCTTTAGTTTCAATATTCTGTACAAAGCGTTGAGGATCTTCCCAAAATTTGCGAGGGTCCATTGGATAATCTCGAGGAAATGTTTGATCGCCCAATTGCCAGTAACGAACTGAGTCGTAGACCTCTACAATTTGATCCTTACAAGCCGCATCCTCTACAAGCTGAACGTGTAGCAAATGGCCAACATTTAACAATTTGGTACTTACCACCTGACAATCGTCTACGTTACTCAAGAATAGCGAGGGAATCATAGCGCCAGACATATTAACTAACGACGTATCTTTCTGACCGATTGTCTCAGTGATTTCGTTGCTTTGGTATACATGTTTCCATACGCCGTGTATGGTATCCTTTCCATCAAAGTAGGTATCAAATCCTTGTAAGCTTGAATCACGGAAATGAAGGATTTCAGCAACTATCACCGAATCCTTTTTTGTGCCATCCGTGTATCTATACCTTTTTCCGTTTTGTGTAAATACAGAGCCACCTGGCGTTTCTCGGAACTCTTTGGGTACAAATTGGCTGGATATACCTGTCGTATCAATACACGTCCCGATGTATTTATAGATTTCGTTATTGGGTATTTTATTGACCCACCTCCCAGGCCTTACATGAAGAAGGTCCATTAGTCCTGGAATGTAATCCAACCAGTAGTCTTTTATAATCGCTGTAACAATGGTATCTAACACCACATCGCCGTACAATTCAGATAATTCGTGGCGTACAACATAATTATACAGCCAATCCTCCCCGTTGTAAACCACGTCTTTATCATTACGGGTTGAAACTGGTCCAGTATACTTTTCTAAATTCTTGAATTCTTCATAATACCCATTCAATTCAGTTTGGTTTCCCCAATTCCAACGTAATGCCTTTAAGCTATGCTGAATCTCATTATTCATTTTAAAGCAGACGGTATCTCCTTTACAAATCGATGATTCTGTTTTACCTCCAAGTATGGTGAACTGACTGTGTAGCAAATCATACGTCACCATATTGTGATACCATGCAGTGTCCAAACATGCTGGTGGTTCACCATTTGAACCAAGTGGTCCGTTACCAACTATTAACCCAATCGTATTTGTCTTTTTAGCGTTCCCTGATCCTAATTCTCCTTGAGAATATCCTTTTACAAACTGAGAGGGTAATGCTCCCGCTATATCATACGGTAATACAAAGGGTATAGGCGATCCGGGAGCTGGTGGCGCTAAAATTCCTCCTGAATTCATTGAAATGAAATTGTTCCGGTTTTGAGCAGAATCAAAGTTTACAGCAAAATAGGATTGTCCACCAGTATTTAAGTCGAACGTTAGGTAGTGATTCAAGTTGTTACCATTTAGTGGGCAAAACTGACCCGAGGAAATGGTCATCCCACTGGCATCTGGTATTGTACCTATAATTTCTACATAATCAATTGATTCAGGACCGTTTACGGTATCCTTAAGGTACAATGTCGCAAAGTAGTTATGAGCAAATGTTTTATTGAAAATGAACCTATGTAACGCTTTATCCGATGTATCTACCAGCGTTTCTTTACAATTCCCGTTGGCTAAAACCGTATTGTAAAAGGTGTCATTGATAACATAATGCTGTTTGTAATACACGGAATCCCAATCTTGATATTTATGTGTTGGCAATTCATCGACACTGTAATTACAGTTTTTTCCAATATTTACTTTTTGCTTCGTATCTGTAGTACATTGTTCGGCATAGTCATCACCCAAGTTCCATAGACGAAAAACTTGGTTACCCATGGTACGATTTTCAAAATGTGCTGATGATGTTAATGCTGTTTGATCACCGCTTTTGGTCGTTTCATTGTAATTGAATACATATCGTTTATTACCATCGACGTAAACTACGGAATCTTCATCCGTTACGTCTAAATCGTTATTCCAAAAACGCGAATTATTGGTAAAGTGAACGGTATCCGCAAGTTTACATTGGTATCTTTCCTTCTCAGATATACGATTATATGGCGCCTCAATTTGCGCTAATGGTCCAACAACCTCAATTGTATCAAAAACTGTTTTATCGCATGGTCCAGAGATCATACGAAGCGATATCATTTTTGGACCAAGACTCGTATACCGATGTATTGGTGCCCTTGTTACACTTTCAAAGTTATCGGGTCCGCTTATAGGGTCTCCAAAATTCCATAAGAAATTGCTGGATACTGGACCATTCTTTGGTTGCAAATGGAGTTTTTCTCCAACCATTATGCGCTTTTTATTGTGTACAATTCCTGGTGTAAACGAAACACTCCTAGCTGCAGCCTTAAATGTAAACTCCTCTTCGCAGCCATGACGTGAAGTAACAGACAAGGTAATATCGAACTTCCCCTCGTTGTGATACCATTGTTCGATGATTCCATCTAAATCTTCACCAGTCCAGTATTTCGTATTTGTAACAGAGTCTCCAACCACCTTTTTAGGATTTCCTCCGCCAAAGTCCCACTCAAACTGTGCAACATCCTCCAACCCAATCGTCGTCGAACTATTTCTTTTCCAATCTAAATAGGTGAGGTTTGTGATGGTTGCCATGGTAGAATCACACCCTGTTGGCTCGTTACTGCTCACCCTTACATTCATATGCGGATGGATTCGCACGAAATTATCATAGTACCGAACCGAAGTACAGCCATTATCATCTATGGATGTAACCTTCAAATTGAAACTCCCTCCCTGGGGATCTATAAACCGGTGACAGAAGGTATAAGGAAAAGAAGGTGTATCAACTTGATATCGTACACCATCATTAAACTCATAAATCTGTTTTCTTGACTTTTTTACGGGTTTTGTATAATCTGTAAAACAAAACTCGTTTTTTGCGAAACATTGTACAGTGTCACTAACTCTCTGTACGTCAATCTTAGGACTTGCCTTAATCACTACTTCAATGGTTTTTATGCAGTTACCAGGAGCACCAGAGGCTTTTAACGTAACAGTATATGTTCCTGCTTTCGCGAAGTTAAAAATGGGATCACGATCAGTAGACGCCCCTAGTTGCGTACCTGAAGCTTTTTCCTTGAATGTCCAGTTATAAGTCGAGAATCCTGGTGCATTTGCCTTAAAAGAAATAGCATAGTTTTCACAGGCAAACTGAGGTGAGTACGAAGGATTACATTGCGCTTGAATAGCAGTTCTGCTTAAAAAAGCAAAACACAAAGTCATGGTTAGTTTGATCAGCTTTGTCATATTAGTCTCAGTTAACTAATAGACGACCGACCAATACTAAGTGTTGCCTGTGGTTAAAAATTAATGTAAAACCAGCTTCTTTCTGATGGTAGATTTACCCTCATTTGTCACAATTTCTGCTGTATAAATACCTCGCGCCAGTTGCGAAACATCGTACTGCTTGGCTATACTGAATCCATGATTCATACTTTTTTCAAAAACAATTTTGCCATTTACATCCACCAATCTAAATGTAGACGAATTTGATTGCAAATTTGTCATACGTAGTGATATCACATCAGATGCGGGATTAGGAAATAGTTGCAGATTGTACCGTTCTACCAAAATGTCATCAATGTTTGAATTGTTTTCAATCAACAACGTATCATCGGCATTTCCATCGCCTGTTGTATCAACCAATATTCTAACTTCTTTGTCCTCATCTGTTGGGCGTAGTAAAATTACATGTGTATCGTCAGAGTTAATTTTGATACTATGTGTCACCCACTCAAAATCTTCAGTTTTCCCTAGATACCTTACGTTTAAGGTATATGAAGCACTATCGGTTACATCGTTTTTAACAACAACTCGATACATGTCGACAACTTCAATGTTGAGTTCTTTTCCATCCTCTAGTTTAAAATCAGTCAAGGTTACCACCGCTTCTTCATCATCTGAATCCATAATAGAAGTAACCGTAACATTTTCCAAGCTATTATTGTTATTAAGAATCCGCATGGTTTCTCCGTTGTTGTAGACAATATCAACATCAGTTGGCTTCACTCCTGTTCGCATGTATATCAGACTCCCGTCTTTATGCGCATAATGCCATGAATGTCGATCTGTGCATCTCGTTAGACTGGTTTTTATGTTCAAACTTTGTGTGCTGGTCAATACATCCGGCAGGTGGTCACTGTTCAAAATGTATTGAGCGAATACAGTAGAAAAACCATTGGTAAATTTATCATCTTTGACTTCAATGATTTCACTTGGCTTGTCTAAATTCTCTATTTTATAATCACAAACTTCACTCGTATAGATAGTACCCGGGTGAAGATTAGTTTTCGCATGATACTGTTTCACAACACCAGGTTTCTTTGGTTTTATTTGTGCAAATTTCGACATGTCTATCTCGCCCAAACTGCCTGATAATGAAGCCGTAACCACCCAATATAAGTGGCTCCCACCTAAATCATAAGCATCCATTCTCTGTCCTGAATAGTCCACAACCAAGTGAATATCTTCTTGAGGAAAATTCGGATCCATAATGGTGACCGTATCCACATTAATAACCTTACTAAATGGCCGAGTTAATTCGAATGGGAACACGTCATGCCCGCCTAGCGGTCTCATTAGATTAATACCCAAACTTAAAAAAAATTGAATACAATTAGTCCATCACCGCAGAAACCATGCGATTCTTTGCTTGTAAATCTTTTCGAATCACGACAGATTTAAAGCCAGAACCCTCCAATAAGCGTATAATTTCTGATTTATAGTCTTCGTGAATTTCAAAATAGATATATCCTCCTAATTTCAAATTCTTCCGTGCATAGCTCACTAATGCGCTATAAAACTGGAGTGGATCTTTGTCTTCAACAAACAAGGCCAAGTGTGGTTCGTGCTGCAACACTGTGTCTTCCATCTCCTTTTTGTCGGATTCTAGCACATACGGTGGATTGCTAATCAAAATGTCTAAACTATTCTGATAATCGGTCGAAGGGTTCAGTATATCTTCTTTATAAAATGCGACGTCGCCTTGCGTCAAAATCTCCCTCGCATTCCTGCGAGACACAATCAATGCTTCGTTTGAGATATCACAAGCCATCACAGTCCATGAAGGTCTGCTTTTGGCTAAACAAACTGGAATTATACCACTACCAGTGCCCACATCCAATATCTTGATCGCTTCATCATAGTGATTTTCTAAAATCCACTGAACCAACTCCTCTGTTTCTGGACGTGGAATCAAAACTGAGGCATCCACATAAAATGATTCGTAACAAAAGAATGCTGTGTTATCAATGTACTGCACAGGTTCACCGTCTATCAATCGACGTATGACTGACTCAACAATTTCTTGTTGCTCATTCGTAAATTCAAGCTTCGGCTGTAAAATAAGATCCACTTTCTTTTTACCAAAAAAAGTATCCATGATACGATAAAACAACTGAGTGCTTTCCCGCTCTTCATACCTACTGGATAAT
>JBLHOC010000080.1:0-13932 GCA_047620825.1 Bacteroidia bacterium
AAAGAACTAAAGATCTAATACAAACCTAATCGGTTTAACTTTTCAATAGAGTCACTAGGGAAACCTGGTGACTTTTTTGATGTGTATTATTTTACTAAAAGGGGAATACAATTGAAATATATAGCGCGAATCGTACCAGATCGGCTATAAACTGGACCTGACAGTGCAACAGACATTTGATTGCCATTAATCACTTCATCAGTTCCATCACCATATTCAATTCTTATACTTTCCTGAATTGCATTCTGATAAATAATCGGAATTTGACAATACGTAAATGCCAAGGTACCTTTAGCCAATGGTATGGTTTGCGCATTGTAATGCACGTCAAAATAGTGAAACTCAGAAGCTTTGTTTAAAAACTCTGCACTTTTAAGCAACAGCGGCTCAAAACAGATTGCACCTTTTTTAATCACTACTCCAAACTCCGCCCAACGATTAATAATATCTTCTTTTACCTGACCAGTCATGCCTGGTTGTTGAGCACCAGAATTACCTGGCGTGTGTGAATAAGCATCTGTTGGAAATGCTCCATATAAGTGTGGTGATTTATTTACACCGATTCCAGCACGTATTTCATAGTAATGGTCAATAAGATTTCCAAGTACAGTTGAGGAGGTTCCTTTGTGGTAAGCCGCTATTATGTTTTCTTGAACCGCCATTAGCAGTTTTGAAACCATATGCCAATATATCGACCCCAGTCCCTCATAGCCATAAAACGTGCCAGATCGTCCAGTAAACGACTTGTGGTCAAATGTCGACTCGAATGAATTCAAGACTTTCTCTCTGTTTTTTTCCACAGACACCTTGAAACCTGTATTAGCTAAATTGTCGAGTACAGTCGCAACGTCATTCGCGTTGTGTATTTTACCACTAAAGTGATAATCGCCATTGACATCTACCTCAATTAAAGCTTTATTTTTATCAGCAATTAACTTCTCGAATAAATCAATTTCTTTAACGCTATCCAATGAAATGGTATTCTTGGTTAAAAAACTTGAAAGTTCACGATCTGGGTACAACATATAGCTGTATTGGTCTGCCCTAAACATTTTACTCTGCTTTAGACTATCCAGAATCTCGCTTGCCTCATCGGGTTCTATAAGACCAGAACTTAAAGCAGCAACTTGGCCTTCCAACATCTCATAAAGCGTATCTATTTTCGACTCACTCGCCTCAAACTCAACAACGTTATAGGCATGGTATAGTTTGTCATCACGCTTATTATGTGAGATTGATTTGTCAATAAACTTCAATGCAATCGAAAGTAAACTGGATATGTCCGACGTGTGAAGTGTTTCTTTTTCGGCACTAAAACCAGCATAAGCTTGTTTTCGGTAATATTCTCCTACCTCACCACATTGAGAAACGAATTCAAATCGATCAGAATCAGAAAACCCTTTGTCTAAAGTCTCATGAAATTGTTCAAATGTTTCAAGTAATGATTTGATTAATCGTACTACAGGCCTGTTAAGTAATAGTGTCTTGGTTATTTTGGGACTGATGATCGTTTGGACGAGTTTAATAAATCGACGCATGTAATACAACGTTACCATAGACACCCCGTTTCCCACCAAAGCATTGTTTGCGTCATTCCATTCAGGTCGTTGCGTGTTTAGCCAAATTCCGCCATCAGGTATAAAGTTATATAGTTTGGTGCAAAGCGTCACCATAATCTTTTCTACTAGGTTGGCACGTACGGGTGATGAGTTTCGATGTAAACACAGCTTTCCGTCTGATCCTATTTCGGACACTTGTTGTTCAATTCGTTCTTCTAATTCAGAATCGAATTCAACTGTGTCACTAGGGTTTGCGACAATGGCTTCAAACTCCTTTATTTTATAAGGCACATTCGCATAGACGAAGTAGTCATCCGTCATCATATTCGTTAATAAATCAGGGAAATGGTTCTCACAAACTTCCAATAGCTTACATAAGTAAATTATTTGATGATCACCCCAATAGCCGATGTAAGACCATGGATCATTTTCGTCAGCAATTTCCCAATCTAAACCTTCCTTAAATATTCTGTATGGATTGTAACCATCAATTGTGGACGCGTTGAGAAACTTACTTATAAACCCAAACGTAAAGTTCGGAAATGACAATGCGAGAGCCTCCCAATTTTGAAAAATATCGCGCCAATTGCCTTCGTAGTTTTTTGTTTTTAAACCATCTTCGTCTTTTGTTTCAATAGAAAAATAATTCCAAGGTCTACTTGGGTCTCCATGGCGTCTGCTAAAAAACAAGGGTAAGTACTCGTTAGCTAACCTCAACAGGTCAGTATCGTTTTGGTTACCAATGATTTCCAAGAAAAATTTGACTTCTATTGATCCACTGATCTTTTTGAAAAATGAGGTATTTCTTTCAAACACTAGCCTATTCATCACGCCTATATGTTTGGCGAAATCGTCATATGATATTAAATACTGATCGCTAAAAACGCCACCTCTCATGATGTTAAACATCACATTGGTAAAGTGCCTCCCGGTACTTAATGCGTCATTGGTTTTTTGTAGCCCGTCTGCCGAGGCCACTAGTTTGCGTAAAGCAATAGTCGATTCCTGTATGTCGTGTTCTAGTTGCGTTAAAAGACCGCCATCATGCAAGATTGTGTCCCTTAGATTAACGAGTTCAACGGAAGATTGGTTTACTTCACAAACTGTGAACCATGTTTTGTCTTGAGCTTTCTCTAAGGTTAATTTTAAATTAACAAAGTAGGCTCCTTTTTCAGCTCTTACGTCATTCTCAGGAGTTATTTTTTTGCCATATCGGAAATTTTTGAGTTGTACAGAGGAAAGTAATCGACTCGAGTTAGGAATTCCAATAGACCAAACCGAAGTACAGGATAATGATTCGCTTGGCTCAGCTTTGTCGACAATCATGGCACTTAATGAATAAATACCAAGTCCGGATTCAACGTCTATCTCATTTTTTTTGTATGCATCAACCAAGGTGCTTCTTGATGATTGTAACTCGGTATTTACTCCATATGGTAGTAAATTTTGAACCCCGTCAAGCATTTCAAAACTGATAGAGTCACGCTTAGTATTCGTGATGGTAGATCGTTTTACAAATCCAAACTGCTCCGAAAAAGTCCACATGTACTGGAAATTTAAACCAATGCCATCGTGTATTTCTTCAAAGATTATTTTGTTACCCTCCTGGTTTTTATACAAATTACGGGTCACAGGATTACCAATATTTCTTTCTGAGAAAGGCTCCCAGAATACATTTTTGCCTTTTTTGTTTAATCTAATTATGGTCTTACTTCCCGTGCAATCAGCCAGGTCGACAATTTTGTCATCTGTATAGTATGGGAACAAAGCAGACCCCGGGTTTTTTCTACCAGCAGTTAAACCACCGTTACTTGCTATAAATAACCAGTGATCACTAGGACTTACTATGGTCATGAAAAATGGCCTTATCGCGTCGTAGTTATGAATTTTATAGAATAGTTCTGAATCTATACTTACATATTCACCTGCTACATCTTCTGTCGACATTTGGTAGTTTTATTTTTGTGTTGTTTGAAAATCTTGATTAAGATAATCAATTATGTAATAGTATTGTTTGGATGGCGTTCTTTTCAATCTTGATTGGTTTACACTTTCCTTCAATATTAAGTTCGAATTCAATAGCCTTGTTTGATCCGTTAAATACGACAACGGCGATAGTGCCATCGATATTTTTTGCTGCAGTTGCCATCAAATCTGGATGTTTAACATCAATCCCAATTCGAACAGCACCTGGTCGTATGTATTTGCTAAAATGTGATAATACATAATACAGTGGCGTATAATATACTTGGTCTTTTTCAATGTCTGCAATTACAGGAGCAACGCACCAGTTGTTCGCTAGATTAGGTCCTCCATTTCTGTCAAGTATCATATTCCAATCTACCCAACCTTCAACCCAATTGTTTAGACAACCAATAATGTCTCGTGCATATCTGTGGCACGGAACATATTTTGGATGGTCTTTTTTGTCTTCTTCTTTTGCCCAATCCCATCCCCAGTCTGTGGCTTCTTTTTTCCAATACCGTTGGTCGTCATTCCAATGTGGTACTTCTGAGTCAACGCAACCTTCGGTATGGATAATGTGTTTGTCGGGGGCTAAATTATGTACGTAGTTTAAAGATTTTGGGTACCAATCAGTTGTACTTGCATACCAATGCACCGCGGTTCCATAAATATAGGACAATAAAGCCGAGTCAGTTAGCATAACAGACGCCCATTCATCTAATTCTTTACCTCGGTTTTGATCATAAACCAAAATCTTAGACGTAATAGAATCCTTTTCAAATTGAGGTCCTAAATGGTGCTTAACGAAGTCCGACATTTCTTCAGGAGTATAATGCATGCTTTCCCAATGGGCATCGTTTCCCAAGGGTTCATTCTCTACTGTGAATGCCCAAATAGGAATTCCAACTGCTTCATAAGCTTTTGCGTATTTAGAGAAAAAAAGTGACCATGAAGGGTAAAAATCCGGATTCAGTTTCCCGCCGTTCCAATCCTTATTGTCTTTCATCCAAATAGGAGCAGTCCAAGGAGATGCAATGATTTTAAATCCTTCTGTCGACATGCCTTGGGCGCGTTGGATCATTGGGATAATGTCTGCACTATCTGGACTTATGTTGAAGTGATTAAGAAAGCTGTCATTTTGAATGGGAGCGTAGCTGTAATGATCGAGAGAAAAGTCGCAGCTATTCATGTGTGTTCTGGTTAGGCTGTATTGAGCACCTGTGTCTGAAAAGTAACTTGATAGCACTTGGTTATAATTCGCTTGACTAAGTTCGTTCAATATAAATGCGCTTGACTCAGTAAACGCAGCACCAAAACCTGTTATCGTTTGATACTGAATATTTGGATTTATTTCGATCGATCCTGCTATACGGTCTGAAGATTCAAATGTTTCAATTACTTTTAATTTATCGCCTGATGCATTTGTTTGTATAACAACAGCTTCTAAAATTTGGTGTTCCTGATTTTGACAACCCAACATCATCAGGATTATAGCGATCATGACTAGTCCTTCGGTTTTTATTGTCGTATCCCTGCTTTTAATCAAGGTCGTAGACTCTAACATAATCAATAATATATTTTGGAGATTTCATTGTAGAATCAAACCCTTTAGCTCCACCCCAGCCACCACCAATCGCTAGATTAAGAATGATATCTTGGGGTTGATAAAAAGGCCATTCTAAACTGTCCTTATTTTTGTCATATACATAATATCTATGACCATCTACTGCGCCATATATAGCATCTGGATGCCATTCAACGGAATAGGTATGGAACGAGTCTGTCATGTTGTTTAAAGTAGTGTCGCTACCAATTTGATTGCCTTGCTTAAAGTAATAAGCCCGTGTATGGCAAGTGGAGTGGTTTAGTCCATTTTTTGACGAATCATCAATCTCAAAACCAACGCACTCAAGGATGTCTATTTCACCGCAATACGGCCAAGACAACTCGTCGGTATAGCTTGAACCTAAGGTCCAACCGGCCGCCCAAGTGCCCCGCTCATTTGGTACTTTTGCTCGAAATTCAATTTTGCCATATTTAAAAGCATATTTCCCATGTGTTGTCAGTCGAGCAGACGTCCAAGTTTGATCGTTTTCGTTTTTATGCGCTTGGATTATTAAGTTTCCGTCTTTAATTCGTGCATTCGCTGCATTGGCTTTAGTGTAGTATTGTAATTCGTTGTTACCCCATCCCCAGTTTCCAATGTTATAGGACCATTTATTTGAATCTGGTAATCCGTTACCGTCAAATTCATCAGCCCATACCAATTTCCACTTTGTTCCTGTCATTTTTTGTTCAATGACATCGTATGTTGAATCGTGTTCGATTATTGGTGTAAATTTTATCCAATCCAATGTTATAGCTCCCTGTTTTGCGTGCACTCTAATAGGATGAATACCCTTGGCCAATGGTGAACCATACTTGAAGACGGATTGAAACGTTTTTGAACGATTAAATGAAATGTCTCCTGTTATGTTGTATGTTCTATCGTCTGAGTTTCTTACATAATCTTCAATCCACATTTGGCCATCTTTCGAGGCGCCGTTTATTTCAATTTCATATCGACCAGTAACAGGAATAGGCACCATAAATTCTATATAATTTCCTGCTTCGATCAAAATGCAGGAATCTATTCGCTTAACAGTCTTTGAGCAATGCGCGTAATCCTCAGCTTGAATTAGGACATAGTTAGGCTCAACATGCGTACAACCTATTTGAATCATTATGAAGCAAATGAAAACAATGATTAATGAATGAAAACGAAATCCTGAATAGTGCTGCATTACGCGAGTTACGATCAACTTATTTTACCAATTGTTCTTCTAGTTCCTCTAATGATTTGCCTTTGGTTTCAGGTATCACTTTTATTATAAAGACCAGTCCAATTAACGCAAAAACGCCATAAATGAAAAATGTTCCAGCGTTACCGATAGCGTCTAATTGCCAGGGGAAAACCCATTGAACAATGAAACTAACTCCGGAATTAATGAAACCGACGAACGAAATGGCAATGCCACGAATATGATTCGGGAACAGTTCAGAGAATAATACCCACATCACTGGCCCTAAGGATATGGCAAATGAGGCCACGAATGCCAAAATGCCAACCAATATGAATTTAGGGTTCATATCGATAGCAGCTTTTATTATTTCCGTTTTATGTGCAACGATTTGATCAGATGTCAATGTTGCGTTAAGTGCTGTATTGAAGTCTACGTCGGATTCGTAAGTGATTCCAGCAATTTTGTTTAATGCGCTCATGTCAGCGTCCTCAACGAAGTTTGATATCACTGAAGCTTCTAAGGTGTACGTTGCTGAATTAAATCCATAAGCTAAGAGAAACAAGCTAATTGTCATGCCTGCAACACCCACACTCAATAAAGGTTTTCGACCTATTCTGTCAATTAAAAGTATTGCCAAAATTGTAAATACAAGATTTATTACACCAACCAAAATGGCTTGTATAAAGGAGGCATCTGTACCAATTCCGGATTGTTCAAATATCATTGGGGCATAAAAAAATACCGAATTTATACCAGTGATTTGCTGTAATACCGCTACTACGATTCCTATAATTAGAACCAATCGCATTGTAGGTTTAAACAAATCCGCGATTGGCACTTTATCCTTTTGTTTGTCGAGTTCGATATGTTCTTTAATTTCATTAACTGTATTTTCGGCTTCATCTCGTTCAACATACTTGCTTAATACCGTTGTTGCTTCGTCATACCTTCCTTTGAGAATCAACCACCTCGGACTGGTAGGGACGAAAAACAAACCGATGAAATATAAACCCGCGGGTACAGCTTCTAATCCCAACATCCAACGCCAAATATGTTCCCCAATACCTAAGTTAGCCACCCAAGTTGCATCACTCTTGCCTAGTTGAAGGATGAGGTAATTTGTGAAGAATGCAAGCGAAATCCCAATTACGATGTTAAGTTGATTGAATGAAACCAACCGGCCACGTATTGCTGGAGGTGCCATTTCTGCGATATACATTGGTGCAAGTATTAAAGATGCTCCAACTCCAAATCCACCAAGCATTCGAGCAATTACTAAAAACACATAATTGGGTGCTAATGCAGAGGCTACAGCAGAGATTGCATATAATATTGCTGCGACTCGTAATACAGTTCTACGTCCAACGATGTCACTAATTGGTCCTGCTACAAGCATTGCCAAAGTTGCTGTAACCGTAAGCGAGGCAACGGACCAACCCAATTGTAATTTACTAAGGTTGAACTCTGGTTCAATAAATTTTATAACTCCGGATATAACTGAAGCATCAAATCCCATGAGCAGCCCTCCAAGGGCAACGATCATGGCGATCATCATAATTACTGGGTTCTTTCCTTTCATATTTGTACGCTTAAATTGTCAGTACAGAGATTTATGCTTAAATTCTCTGAAAATCGAAATAAGTCTAAATTTCTTAAAGTAAAAAGTACTATAAGTTTTTTTTTATATGTTTGTGTATAAACTTTACAGAAATGCACAGAAATCCTGATACATATTTTCTATCCGAGAACAACTTACCATTTACAGACTTTCTTCATTTTGGACTATCAACAGATTGTGTCATTTTTGGCTTTAAAAATAAATCGCTCCGCGTTTTGCTTATTCAGCGTGGAGCTGAACCTTATTTAGACTCCTGGGCAATTCCGGGAGATTTAGTATACCCTGAAGAAGATTTAGATACGTCTGCTAATCGAATACTCCAACACTTAACGGGTTTAGAAAACATATATTTTGAGCAATTTCACACATTTGGTAGTGTAGATCGTCACCCCGTAGGTAGGGTAATCACGGTTGGTTATTACTCCTTGGTGCGTTCGGATAATTATGCTCCGATTGCTTCTACTTGGGCAAATGAGGTGAAATGGTTTGATATCAATGAACTTCCTAAACTGGCATTCGATCATCAAGAAATTATCGAAAAGGCATTAACGGAACTGAAGAAAAAAGTTCAAACAGAACCGATATGTATTGAACTACTTCCACCAAAGTTCACGTTACTTGAGTTACAAGGTGTTTATGAAGCGCTACTCAATAAAAAATTTGATAAACCAAATTTTAGAAAGAAAATTCTTAGTATGGATCTCATTACGCCATTAAATGAAGTAGAATCAAACGTCGCACACAGGCCAGCTAAACTATTCAGTTTTGACAAAACAAAGTATGATAACAAGAGAAAAAATGAAATCAGTTTTGAATAATAAAGCGCTCATTATTTTCACTCTTTTATTGCTTCAGACGCTTGGTGCTTTTGCTCAAGCGATCAAGGTTGAAGTAAAAAACATTAATGGTGATTGGGAACTGTATAGAGGTGGAGAGCCTTACTATATTAAAGGCGCTGGTGGGCAAGTGTATTTGGAAAAACTTGTTGAAATTGGTGGAAATTCGATACGTACGTGGAGTCTCGAGAATGCCAAAAAGTATCTTGATGAGGCGCACAGTCTAGGGTTAACCGTTACAATGGGTCTCTGGGTCCAACACGAACGACATGGTTTTGATTACGATGATACAATTGCCGTACAAAAGCAACTTGAGTATTTCACCAGAAAAGTACGTGAGTTCAAGGATCATCCTGCTTTGCTTATGTGGGGTGTTGGTAATGAGGTCGACCTATTTTACTCAAACACACGCGTTTGGAATGCTGTTCAAGACATTGCTGCAATGATTCATCGAGAGGACCCAAATCATCCTACAACAACCGTGACCGCTGGATACGACTCAACAGAGACAGCGCTCATTATTGCAAACGCCCCAGATATTGACATATATGGTGTAAATACTTATGGAGATTTAAAAAGAGCAGTGGATGACATGAAGCGGTTTGGATGGAATGGTGCATACATAATTGCAGAATGGGGGCCAAATGGTCATTGGGAAACAGCTAAGACCAAATGGGGAGCACCAATTGAACAAACATCAAGCGAAAAGGCAGATAGTTACGAAAAACGTAACGACTATATAAATGCGGACAGTTTAAAATGCCTCGGGTCTTACGTCTTTTTATGGGGACAAAAACAAGAAACAACAGCAACATGGTATGGTATGTTTAGCAAGTCTGGTGAAAGTACCGAATCAGTTGATAGGTTACATCAGAATTGGAGAAAAACGAATCCGGTTAATCAGTCTCCAAAAATTATTGATTTTGCTTTACTAGACGGAGACGAGCGGTTGCGCAGCAACATAGTTGTAGCTGGTGAACGATATATAGTGAAAGGCAATTTTATTGACCCAGATGGTGATAAACTTAAAATTGACTGGCAGATAATTTCTGAAAGTACGGACGTAAAGTCGGGTGGAGATGCGGAAAGCGCACCACCAAGTATCCCAGGTTTGATAAAATCAAAATCGAAGAACACAATGGAGTTCGTTGCCCCTAAAAAAGAAGGAGCGTATCGCGTATTTGTCTTCGCTTATGATCGAAATGGTCACATGGCATATTTTAACATTCCTTTTTATGTTAAGCCAAATAATGCTACTTCAACAACAATAAAATTGAAAAAACGAAAGCTCAATTTCGAGTACTAGCACATGTTCAAGAACCTGTCGTCTTTGGATTTATTCGTAATAGGCATCTATTTCCTAGGCGTGTTTGGGATTGCTATGTTTTTTTATTTTCAAAAGAAGTTTGCCAATAAATCTCGAAGCCCTGAGTCCTATTTTTTGGGTGGTAGGAATCTTGGATGGTGGGTAATTGGTGCGTCTTTATTTGCTTCTAATATTGGCTCGGAACATTTAATCGGGCTTGCCGGTGCTGGAGCTAAAGGCGATTTTGCGGCAGGACAGTTTGAAATACTTGCAGCAATTATGCTGCTACTGTTGGGCTGGTTCTTCGTCCCATTTTATATGAAAAGTGGTGTTTTTACAATGCCTGAGTTCTTAGAACGACGATACAGCGCGTGGGCGCGTAATTATTTAAGTTGGATATCTATTGTTGGCTATGTACTAACTAAAATATCTGTTACAATAGCCGCAGGTGGTATTGTATTTACAGCTTTACTCGGTATTGATTTTTGGACTGGGGCTTTGCTGATTGTCATTTTTACAGGAGTTTATACCCTTATTGGTGGGCTAAAAGTCGTTGTATACACCGACTTTTTGCAGATGATTGTCTTGATTGGTGGCTCCGTCGCACTAACCTATTTCGGCTTACAAGAATTGGACGGTTGGAGTGGTGTTGTTCAAAATGTACCAGAAGGCTCACTGAGTCTTTGGAAAGACATGAGTCACCCTGATTTTCCTTGGACAGGAATACTATTAGGAGCTCCAATTTTAGGAGTTTGGTATTGGTGTACGGATCAATTCATTGTACAACGTGTTCTTGCAGCAAAAAATATTAGTCACGCTAGGAGAGGAACAATATTTGGCGGATTCTTAAAATTATTGCCGTTGTTTCTGTTTGTGGTTCCAGGGGTAATTGCACTTGCTTTATCGGTAGGGGATAACCCGCTAATTACTTTCCCAATAAAAAGTGATGGAAGTACAAATTATGATGCCGCATTACCGTTGTTAAGTCTAGCGGTGTTGCCAACTGGTTTTAAAGGACTTGTTATCGCGGGTCTTTTGGCTGCACTTATGAGTTCCTTGTCTTCCGTGTTTAACTCTTGCTCCACTTTATTCACGATGGACATCTATCAAAAAAGAAAGCCGAAAGCAAGCAAAAAACATTTGGTATATGTGGGTCAAATTGCAACAGTAGTGCTAACTGTGTTAGGCTTGGCATGGATACCATTCATGGAGTTCATAAAAGGCGGGCTTTTCCAAAAGTTGCAAAGCATACAAGCTTTTATATCTCCTCCTATAGCCGCCGTTTTTTTAATTGGAATATTAAGCAAGAAGATCACTCCAAAAGCTGCCAAAATAACCCTGCTTACAGGTGCCGTCATTGGAATCTCACGACTCGTTCTCGAGTTATCTCAAGATAGTTTATCAGGTTTGGCATTACAGTTTACACAAATAAACTTCTTGCATTTTGCCTTTATTCTTTTTGTGTTCTGTGTCGTACTCCTCTATTTGTTTTCATCAAAAGAAGAGGCTTTACCACTCGAACGATTACAGGAAATAACCTGGCAAAAAGGTGCAATAAGCATGGAGAAATCAAGACTGAATGTACTGCTCTCGGTCCTACTTTTAGTTGCAGTAATTATTATATGGTATTTATTCAAATGATGAAGTCAAAGAAATATATCGCTATAGTATTGAGCACTATGTGCTGGCAAGTTAGCAATGCACAAAGTCAATCAGATAACGTAAAAAGCGATTCATTTACAGTTTGGCAATCGAAGTGGAACACGCGATTTGATACAACCGTTTCGCCTTCAATTGGGGTATATCCGAAAAAACCGGAGGACGCTTTATATACATTTAAAATAAAAGGTACATATCGCTTTTTTAGCACTTACACCCGTCATAAGGATGCACTTATTTTAAATGAAGCAAATAGCGACACCGCTTTGGGAAAAAGTCTGTTTATTGGTGACGACAGCCAGTTGCCAAACCTCACACTCCATTTTTCGGGACGACCTTCAGCAAAAACATCGTGGGGTTTTGACTTATACGCGTTTCAGTTTTTGGACGGGCAAATCGGTCCAACTTATGGGAATGGACAAGTAAGTCAGTCGCAAGCACCAACTATTTACAGCCCGTTAACTGGGACTCGATTTGCAACGAATCTGGGTCTTTTATTGGGAATAAACCTTTACGGTAATTTTAATACAGATATTGGTACGTTTGGGGTTAAGACTGGCGGTATACACTGGGTATCGCTAAGCGACTTTACATTGTCGGCCTTTACTGGATACAATCGATTTATTCTTTTTGAACGCAATCCCTGGGACCCTGTTGGAGGTTCTGTTTCCGATCGCTACAGTAAGTTTTACAGTCAAGGTAACATCAACCAAGATACAAGATGGGGCGAGCGTGCTTTTACAGGTACAGTTGTCGAAGCAACACAGTTACCTGGGAACCTTAGCTTAAAAGCATTATACGGTAAAACGGAACTCAATGGAGGCTTTTTAACCATTCCGAACCTTTCGTATGGAGGTCAACTGAAAAAAGAAACAGCATTTGGTTTTACGTCGTTCAATACGTTTCATAATCAAACGTATAGCGATAGTCTAGGGGCAAACAGTATAGGTTTTGATATTTCTACAGTTCAATTTCAAGTAAATGTGTCAAAAGGTATTGTCCTTAAATCTGAAATTGGTGCTGGACATTATTATAGTCCAGTGCATAATTTACCCTGGGGAGAAGCAATCAACGTGAAGCTAAACTTTACTGACAAGATTAGTAAGGTGCCCGTGGAATTCCATTATTTCAGAGTTAGTCCGAACGTAATCAACAACAATGCAATATTTTGGAACTCAGCAATTACTGAAGCCAGCAACAACACGTTAGCAGCTGGAACTGTCGGCTCGAGTGCAACACTTGCCCCTTTTGCAAGCTCGCTTACAGCCATAGGGCAGTTCACCAATAACCGACAAGGTATCAATATCAATGCGGAAATACCGGTAAAGAAACTAAAGCTATCTGTAGCGAATAGTATATCTACTGAACTGAAAGGCGTAAGCAACCGAATCAGCTACGGACATCCGGTAAATCAATTAACGCGTTCTCGTTTTTGGCGATGGAATTTTCCAACGAACGTTGGTGCCTACGGCAGATACAATGTAATATTTAGGGATGTGTACGAGGTAGTTGAACTGACAGATTCTTTCGTTGCAAAGAAGTTTAACGTCATGGAAATTCAAGCGAAATTTCAAGGAAAGATCGGACTGAAAAAATTCTATGCTTTCCTGTTAAATCGGTATTCATCAGTACAAGATTTTATTTCTCCAATTACTGTGTTTTCAGAGGAGGCATATTTAAGGCATTACAGCAATGAGCTTGAGATGTATTATGAATATAACGACAGATGTGTAATCGCAACTTATTTAGGATACGAAAGCATAATCGCAAATTATAAAACTGATTTAGACGCTATAACCAGAGCGCCAAGAAATCAGAGAGGATGGGGTGTTGGCCTAGGAGTCGATTATGATCTTTCTAAAAACACGGCTTTATTTTTACGTCATAGGTGGTTTCATTATGAAGACAGAAATTTCGAAAGAGATGCTTTTAATGGAACAGAGACAGTATTGGAACTAAAATTATCATTTTAATGTTTAAGAAGAAATATATCACAACCCTGTTAATAGTGCTTAGCGCAGCAGGAGTACAAGCACAAAACAAAAAGGTTTGGGCCTCTGGTGCAGCTCGAAGTGTGTTTCAACAAAATACACTAAGTACAGAAGGAGATACCGTTACACCTACCAACTTAAATACAGGCAATACTTTAGTCGATATAGCACTCAACGCACGACCAAATGCCAATACCTTTTTACATGGCACGGTC
>JBLHOC010000081.1:0-13324 GCA_047620825.1 Bacteroidia bacterium
AATCAGCAATGGAATAATCATTTAGATGCCATACCTACTCAGGCATCAATAGCCTTTGCGTCTGACCTTGATCGTATTCAATATCACTTGTATCATGTCATTTCATATTTAACTAAAAACAACTTACCAACTGATCAAAGCATGCTTGAGAATAGGTTGAGTCTATTGTCTGAATTAAAAACTTACACCGACAAAAAGGTATTTCCAACCAATTTGTATCACAGAGAACGAACGCCTTATTTCATTGATGACAACGGTGTGCATTGCGCGGTGGGGTACATGATTAAAGTATCAGGTAACCAGTCCTTAGCAAATAAAATTAGCGCCGAACACAATTACGATTACCTAAAAGACATCAAGACACCTGGTGTGACCGATTGGGCAAAAACGTATGGATTTACGTTGGATGAGTTGGCTTGGATACAGCCCGGATACTTACACGCCGATTTAACTCTAATTACGAGATTCTCAGGTGGTTGGGCACGTGGTTCTTTTGTTGATCAAGACAATAATGCTTTGATCACTTTTGGGTCGTTTGATTCTGTCGATAATAGACCTAGCCCGCCAATAATTATATATCAAAACAACGAACTAAGGTCATTCTCTGAATTGATTAATGGAGACATTAATGACGCTTCCGGTAGTCTGCATGACTTAGTGGTGGTAGGTGAAATTATAGGCGGAGATACAACAGTGCCGTTAGCTCATTTCAAAAATGAGACGTGGTCATATTTCAAATCTCCTAACCCTGAATTACCAATTGGCCTAAAGATATTTCGTGTTTCGCAAAACGATCTGTACCTAACCATTTCAAACGGATTTTCAGATGATTACATAAATGAACTCTGGCGTTTGGATTTATCGACAGGCAGATTTCAAAAGATATTGAGTTGTTTGGGTGCCATAAATACAATTATTGATTCGAAAAATGGCCTTATCATTGGAGGTCGGATGGTTCAGTCTGTTTCGTTCAAAGATACAACTGAAAGACCATTGGGTCATGCGGTGTTATTACGTTACTATAAAGACACGTGGGATATTTTACTAAAACCCACGGAATTGATTAGGACGGTTACATCCTCCATACTCAAGGATTCAACAGTGTATCTTGGCCTTACGGGATATTATTATAATGATAAACCATCAGATATGTTGGGCTATTATGATTTAAAAAACGGTATTTATACAAAATTGTTAGACAGGCTTGACGTCAATTATGACTTATATAACCCAATTAATGACAGTGTGTTTGTCGTGAAGTCTTTGTCTTTTTATCAATCAAGGGACTTGATGGTAGGTGGCATATTTGAATACAGTGATTTAATGTCACAGTCTAAAAACCAATTAAGATATGACATATTGGAGAAAAAAATTCATCCCACAATTAATTTTAATCAGGGTGGTTCGGTAGTGAATGGGATGCATTATCTAAGTGACAGTTTGTTGATAATGACTACAAACAATCGGCTACAAAAGTTTAAATATTCGGTTGGTCTACCCGTCGTTAAAAGCTTTGACATCACAATCTCCCCAAACCCATTCACCTCGACGGTAACAGTGGAAGGTGTAGACGAAATACAATTTACTTATGATTTAATAGACCTATCCGGACGTATAATCCAATCGGGAAAAACACAAACCAACTCCATAGGTTTTGACAGTCACATTAACAGTGGGTTGTACACTTTATTAATCCAAACTTTAGAAGGTCAATACACTCAAAAAGTAATCAAGAACTAATGTCACTAAGCAATTTTAACCTATGAAAAAGTTTTGTCTTCTTGTAGTTGCTTTTGTTTGTACCATCTTACTTGGAGCCACAGCAACAGAGTATGTAAAGATGGTAAAAGCAGAATCAGTTGGTTATTCCCCAAGGTATTTAAAAGGATTTGGCTGGAATGTCTACAATAGCCCTGCTCGAGGAGTTGAATACGACAACGTGCTAGACAGGACGGGATCATATGAAATTGCCAAAGAAGATCCTGAGTGGAAACAAATTGCGACACGAGATTACAAAGGCCACGCACAATTTGAATTCTTTACCAAAGTCCTTGTCTATGGTATCAGCATGGTTGGCCTGCTTTTATTGATTGTGCAGTTGCGTAAAACTAGACAGTTCAATTGGAAACATTGGGTCAGCTTGATGATCTCACTATTCTTTATGAGAGAGGTTGTTTTAGCGCTGGTGCATGTTTTCTTGTTTTATCCATGTGGCGAAGGCATGGCTTGGTGGCATAAAGGAATGAACCCTGTACTGGTAGAAAAACTCACAATAGTCATAGGCTTGTTGTTACTTGGTTTTGTCGTTTATCTTTTACCCAGAAAGTATCGTTCACGCTTTGTAGGTGCCGGTGCATTGGGAAGTATTATTGGGTTGGTTATCTGGCTGTTTTGGCTTGGACCGTTTTTGTTTAGTAGTTGAATGTCGGAATGATAGAATGTCTGAATAGGAAATGAGACATTGACTGAATTGTCTCTTCTCTCAGAACCCTAACTCCAAATTCCTAGTGGCTACTGCCTAATTCTACCCTGCAGCTCTCATCATCCGATCATTAATCGCTCGTCCGATACCAAGATTTGCCACTTTAGATATCGCCACTTCGGTTTGTTCAGAAGCATCAGCTATGCGTAAAGCTTTAAATAGTTGCTGTGCGATTTCATCCAAATTTTGAGTAGGAGAGAGGTTATAAGAAAACACACCTTCACCATATCCGATTGTAAACACATGGTCTTCGTTGAATCGGAGTAACTCGTATGGTTGCTCTACTAAATGTGTCTTCTTTGTTGTTGCGTAGTGCTTGTCTAACTGTCCTGGTGCTGAAGGATTTGAGTTGTTAGATATACTAACCTCGATTGGTCCAACAACCTTCTCAATCGCTTCCTGCTCAATTCCTCCAAATCTTAAAATCTTTGGTTGGTCAGGATTCTCGAATGAAACGATGGTCGACTCCAAACCCACAACACACGGACCACCATCTAAAATATAAGGAATTTTGTCACCGAGTTGATCTTCCACATGCTTTGCTGTGGTTGGACTTACGTAACTAAATGGATTGGCACTTGGTGCAGCTAAAGGGAAATCCAAAACACTTAATAATTCCACAGTTAAGGGGTGTTTTGGCATCCGAATACCTACAAACGGGAGTCCTGAAGTTACAATATCAGGAATCAAATCAGATTTAGGTAGAATGAGTGTCAAAGGTCCAGGCCAAAACTGTTTGATGAGTTGAATTGCTTTTATAGGTACATTGGTCGTGAGTTTGGGTAACCAATCTTCAGCGCCAATATGGACAATCAACGGGTCAAAGCTGGGCCGATTTTTAGCTTTATAAATAGCTAGAACGGCCGATTCGCTAAGGGCGTTACCTGCAAGACCATACACAGTTTCTGTCGGTATAGCCACTAGTTGACCAGCGTCTAACATCGCCTTGGCGACCGAGACATCGGTACCAATCATCGCGTTACTTCTTTGTGCGTTTTAAACCGTACTTGTCGATCTTGTTGTATAAGTGACTTCGTTGAATGTCTATTTCGGAAGCAGTTTTAGCCACATTCCATTTGTTCTTTTTCAACTTAGCATCAATGAATACTTTTTCTGCGTAGTCTTTAAAGTCTTGAAACTTATCAAATTGTTCTACAACATCTAAACTACTTGTACGGCGACTTGCCGCATTAGAAAAGTTCAATACATCTTCACCTGTTATCTTCTCATCACACAAAATGGTCAATCGCTCTATCACATTACGCAGTTCACGGATGTTTCCAGACCAACTGATCTTCTTTAATTCCTGCATCGCGCTGGCTGTAAGTACTTTGCGTGGCATGCCGTTGTCCTCACATACTTCGTTGATGAATTTCTCAGCCAATAAAGGAATATCTTCTGTACGTTCATTTAGTGATGGTACGTGAATTAAGATAACACTGATGCGGTGATATAAATCTTCTCTGAAGTTTCCTTCATCGATTTCCTTTCGTAAATCTTTGTTTGTTGCTGCTACGATTCGAACATCTACATCTATATCTTTATCTCCACCAACACGGACTATCTTGTTTTCTTGCAGTGCGCGTAACACTTTGGCTTGGGCCGATAAACTCATGTCCCCAATTTCATCTAAAAACAAGGTGCCTTTATGCGCTTTTTCAAACTTACCAATGCGTTGTTTATGTGCGGAGGTAAAAGAGCCTTTTTCGTGTCCAAACAATTCACTTTCAATAAGTTCGGATGGAATTGCAGCACAATTCACTTCAACGAACGCATCTTGATGCCGGTTACCTCTTTCGTGTATCCAGCGGGCTACCAGTTCCTTACCTGTACCGTTCTGGCCTGTTATTAAAACGCGTGCGTCAGTTGGTGCAACTTTCTCTATGGTGTCTTTTATCTTTTTAATGGATGGACTGTCGCCAACCATTTCTCTAGTCTTGGTGATTTTACGCTTAAGAACTTTAGTCTCAATCACTAAGCTGTTTTTCTCCGTTGCGTTTCTAACGGTGATTAACAGTTTGTTTAAATCTGGTGGTTTCGAGATAAAATCAAACGCACCTTTTTTAGTCGCTTCAAGGGCTGTTTCAATGGTACCATGACCTGAAATCATGATAAAAGGAAGCTCGGGAACTAACTCAGAGGCTTTGTCGAGTAATTCGATGCCATCCATTCCTGGCATTTTGATATCACACAAAACCGCATCATAATTAAATTTTTTGATGAGGTCAAGTGCTTTCTTACCGTCTTCAGCTTCTTCAACTTCGTAACTTTCATATAAAAGAATTTCCTTTAAGGTTTCTCTTATACTCTTTTCGTCGTCAACAATTAATACTCGTGGCATACTACTTTTTTATTAAAAATGGACAAACCTATAAGCCGGGTTCTGTATCCACCAAAAGGCGGATGCCTATCATTTATCTAGCCCCAATGTTGCCATTAGGATCAATCAACCTACCCTCCTTAGTTGCCGAAGCATTGAGCGGGCAGCTCTAAAACTAAGGTTTACTTGGTCTTTCAACATGCAAGGTTTGTACCATTCCAATGTCACCACCAGAATGCGTGGTCTCTTACACCACGTTTTCACCATTCCCCATCAACGATGGGATGTTATTTTCTGCTACACTTGCTGTCTTGCAGTTTTTCAACTCCAATCCCCCGAAGTTATCGGGGTGCATTGCCCTGCGTTGCCCGGACTTTCCTCACCTACCAATTGGCAGACGCGATAGACCAGTTTGTCCGAAACAAATGTAAAGAAAATATGTACACAATATTTGACGGTTACCCCCCTTGATGCTTCAATATGACATAAACGGGAAGGTGGTCACTATATCCAGCTAGATAGGTTTTGCCACCGAAACTACGTAATGGGTAATTTTTATAGTCCCCAGATTTTTGCTTCAACCATTTCTCATTCCGAACTTTGGCTGATTTCTCTACGTATTCCCACGATTGCCCATCTAACAAATGATTGTTTAACATTATTTGGTCAAGCATATTCCAAGTACCTCTATAACAGTAACTGCCTTTTTTCTTTTCATTTAAGCGCGTCATAGCGTTGAAAAGTTGTTCATTACTAATTGTTTTAGAATTCCCCGTGGTGTTTAATTCCGTTAAAACACTTTTGTTGTCTGGTTCATCATTGAAGTCTCCCATCACGATAACATTCGCAGAGGGATCTATGCGCAACAAGCTGTCTTTGAGATGCTTAAGGGTTGAGGCGGCTTTAATTCTTTTTGGTTCGCTCTCTGCTAATCCGCCGCGTCTAGAGGGCCAGTGGTTTACAAAAAAGTAAAATAGGTCGTTTCCAGTTTTACTTTTCATTTTAATCCATAAAATATCTCTTGTAATTTGATCAAATTCAGATAAGTCAACCCACTGAATGCCACTCTCTATAAGTTCCAACTTTTTTGGATTGTAGATAGCCGCAACATCGATTCCTCTTACATCACTACTTTGGTAATGTACAATCTCGTAGCCGAGGTTTTTCATTAGCTTAGTTTTGAGCAAATCCTCAATAACCAGCTTGTTTTCAATCTCACATAATCCCAAAAAATCAGGCGCAAATTCGCCGTCAAAAGTTGTAATCACCTTTGCCAAATTGTTTAACTTGGTGTTGTATTTGTCAGTATTCCAAGCTCTAAAAGAATCTGGCAAATAATCCCCATCATAGGTTTCTGGGTCGTCAATGGTATCAAACAAATTTTCGACGTTGTAAAATGCAACACCCATGTATTTGGCCTTTTTGCAAGACACGTAAATCATGCTTACTATTACAACCAACCCCAGAACAAATCCTGTCTTACGCATTGTCCAAAAGTACAATTGTCAATCAAATTAGGCGATTATATTTCTGTGTTTATGATTCAACAGATTCACGTTAAGTAAACTGGGTTTCTACGTGTAGTTTTGTCCAAGTATGACTTTGATAAAATCTATTTCAGGTTTCCGTGGAACAATTGGTGGTAAAGTGGGACATAATTTAACGCCAATCGATACCGTAAAATTTGCCGCAGCATTTGCCACTTGGTTAAAACAAAAGCAAATGGGAGATACCGTTGTTATTGGTCGCGACGCACGTATCAGTGGGTCGATGATCTCCAATTTGGTAGCCAATACACTTGTTGGTATGGGGATGAATGTGATTGATTTAGGTTTAAGTACTACGCCTACGGTCGAACTGGCTGTGCCCGCCTTAAACGCTTCCGCAGGTATCATCCTAACGGCAAGTCATAATCCGGCACAATGGAATGCTTTGAAGCTGTTAAATAACAAAGGCGAATTCATAAGTGCCGCAGATGGGAAAACGCTCTTAGAAATTGCTGACAGCGATGATATGGAGTTTGCCGATGTTACCGCTTTAGGGCAGATTACAACTCAAGATGGCTGGATTGACAAACACATTGATTTGTTACTTGAATGTTCTGAGGTAGATGTTGAAAGTATTCGAGCAGCAAACTTTAAGGTTGTTGTAGATGGTGTAAATAGTACTGGAGGTATTGCGATTCCTCAGTTGTTAAAGCGACTTGGGGTAACACAAATTACCGAATTGTACTGTGAACCAACCGGAGATTTTCCGCACAATCCTGAGCCACTTGCAGAAAACTTAACTAAAATATCAGAAGTTGTAAAAGCTAAAAAAGCGGACCTAGGTATAGTGGTAGATCCGGATGTAGACAGACTTTGTTTTGTCATGGAAAACGGTGATATGTTTGGTGAAGAATATACGCTCGTTGCGGTTGCAGATTATTTACTTCAATTGACTCCAGGAAACACCGTATCTAATTTATCCAGCACAAGGGCATTACGCGACGTTACCGAAAAGCATGGTGGCACGTATCAAGCTAGTGCAGTAGGCGAGGTAAATGTGGTTGATAAGATGAAAGAAACCAATGCGGTTATTGGTGGAGAGGGGAATGGCGGCGTCATATGGCCAAAACTTCATTATGGTAGAGATGCACTTGCAGGTGTTGCACTTTTCTTGAGTCATCTGGCGCACAAAAAATGTAACATGTCAACATTGAAAGCGCAGTATCCTCTGTATGAAATGTCGAAGAACAAAATCGAGCTAAAGCCACATATGCATATTCCTGATATTTTATCCAAAATGGGGGAGAAGTACGCACATGAAAATACGAACACCATTGACGGTTTAAAGATAGAATTTGCAGACCAATGGGTGCATTTACGAGGTTCTAATACCGAACCAATCATTCGTATTTATGCAGAAAGCAAATCAGCAGAAAAAGCACACGCCCTTACAGAAAAAATAAAAGCAGAAGTGCTGTCTCTTTAATTAGGACTTAGATTTCTTTTTCTTCTTCAATTTCTTTTCACCTCGACCTAAAGTGACATTCATACCCGTTCTTAGGTTTATCGTGTTGACATGCTTATGCGCAATAATGCCCACTAAGTTGTCTGACACAAAATAAGTCTGTATAGGTCCTAGATTTAAACTCAAACCTAATCCCGCGTTTACAAACGAATTATTTGCAATTGAGTAGGTTGCTGAGATACCAACGATCTTAGTTAGTTTCGAATTCCAGCTTAGTGTTATTGCCGGGTCTATGGTTTTCTTATAGAAGCTACCATGCAATAGGATTCCTGCATTATGGTTTTTTGTAAGGTTGTAATTTCCACCCAAATAAAACTGAGCAAAAAGTCCAGTTTTAAAGGTATTGGTGTTCGTGTCTAAGTCAAATGTTGATTTCAATGTGTCAGTAAATTCGGTCATAGCTGCATTGAAATCCTCACCTTTAAAAGCCAACGCGTTATCTGGATTAAGGCCATTAAATACATAGGATGCATTAGGATTTTTTGATTTCCAATTGTACGTGTTTGTGTTCCAAGTAATCTTCCCTAAGTTAATAATACTTGCGCTTACCGTAATTTTTTTAGTTGGCCTGTAAACAACACCTAAGTCAATAGCCATTCCACGGTTGCTGCTTCCTAATATGGAATTCACTGTTTCTGTAAAGTCTCCGGGGTTATTAATTTTACTGTTTAGCGTATCAAAAGGATTAAAACCATCAATGTCTGAAAATGAATTAGCACTGTTAATTTCAATATTTGACTGTAGTGTATAGTCAAAAGTTTGTTTATCCGTTGTGAAATTAAATGTGCTTTCATTGGTTGTCAGCACAGCGATACCTTTGATTAGGTGTAATCTTCCTCCAACAGTTAACCGCTCATTCATTAACTTACGACTATATCCCAACCCAATTTCACCGTAAGACATCATATCGAGTCCAAAACCAAAATCGAATTTACGGTTCAGGTTAGATCCGCCATTTCCTTGTGTAATAAACTGGAAAAAGTCACCAGGAGCTGCAAAACGCGCGTTATTTACGATAGATGCATTGACGAAAAAGTAATTGTTTTTTAACTTAAACCCGAAGGATAACAAATCGACAGAATTCGACACAGATATAAAGTTCTTTTTCTTAAACCCTTTTGTAAAGTCGCTGATTAAAAATGTGCTCTTACCATTTGCATCTGTATGGATAGCATCCAGTATGTCACGCAGTTTGAAAGCAGTTAGCCCAAAATCCATATAAGTCGACGAAATGCCAGGAACGCCAATGAAAATTTTTGCGTCAGATTGATTTGCGGGATTTGCATAAAACTTCTGAGGAATAGGTTTCATGTTGTATAGCGTCAAATTATTTTGACCACTAACTGAGCTAAACCCTAATAAGCCCAAAATCGAAAGTATAATTATTTTTCTCATGGGATTATTTAACTGGAATGTTAATTACGGCTTTTGCTTGTATCCCAAGCTTCACACTTAAACCATAGTCACTAAAAAACTTCACCTCGGGTTGAGGCGTTGCACCTTTATAGGTGTTTAATCGAGCGCGAACCAAGCCAATTTTTGACTCTCTAATATTTTGAAATCTTGCGTTTGACATGGTAATATCGAAGGTGTAAATAGCCGGGCCTGTTATTCTTCCAGAAGCATCAACAGTGGCACTTCTTAATAACAACTGACCAGGTTCAAATATTGAATCTATATCGATACCGTTTTCATCTTTAAAATAAAATTGAACATCAACATCTACAGGAAAGTCGTTTTGTAAAAATAACCGCAGGGTAACCTCTTCTAGTTGCTCAATGTCCTCAACATCAGTGAAGGCACTATCTAAAGAAACTTCATGGCTAACCACAAAACCATCTGCTGAACCATGAAGCGGGATATCTACATCCACAGCAACCTTTAGTTCACTGTTATAAGTAATAAAATTTCGTTCTGTGGTTCCTGGTGGGTTGGCCTGAGCTGTATATCCATAAACCAATGATTGCGGCAAATTGCTTACTACATCAGCGATATTACTATTGGTTTTATTCAGTTCAAAAGAATCGACAAGCGTTTGACCAATTTGTTGTTTGTTGGGCGTAGGAATAACTAAGGGGTCAGGGTAACCGTTTAAAGATACCTTCCCAGCTGTATTTGAAAGTGTTGAAAATTCAGATATTCTTGCCTCGATAGGAATTCCATATGAATTAGAAACCACCACTTTAATTCTAGGATCGCCAATTCTAAATTTAATATTCCGCAAATTAGAATCAACCCCTTTAAACAAATCAAATTTTAGAGAATCTAAGTCAGGTGGTGAGATGTCAGAGCCTTTTATAAGTCCAAAAAGTACGTCATATTCGTTGTAGATGAAATCAGTTTCAAAACCAAGTTTGTTGGCAGTACTGATGGGATTGTTGCCCACTTTGGTGATGTTTATTTCAAATGTGACTAACAATTGATCAAATGTTTGATCGCCACTATTTGTCAGGTCGAAAAACGATCCGTTCAAGTCCTTGGTTTCAGTAGCCTTAACAGAACCAGTGCCGTCGTATGGCAAATCAAAATTATAAACCATGGGCTGACTGTTTTTGATAATTTCTGGGACAGTTACTTTTACCTTGATGTCGTGCTCAAAGTCAGAGGTTAGGGATGTTATTGCGCCACATGCCTTCATGAAAATACTGTCAATCTCAGTGCCATCAATGCCAAAGTTAAAAATGGTGCTAAAATTTACTTGAGTGCTTCCATTGGTATTAAAATCGTTTATATGGAATTGCAATAAGCCAAATGAACCATCAAAATGTTGTTCTGGTATGTTCACCACTTGTTTGGCTTTTAAACTTACCAGCTCATCTCTATAAACAACATGTATAAGGTTATCTTCATCAAACTCAATGAAGGCAGAAGATGATTCTTTTAGGAAATCACTTATGGTGATTCTGGTGTTAATCAACGGAACTGCTATGGTTGGGTCCCATTGAATTTGATCTACGTCGCCAATGGTTTTAAACGTTTCTTCAATGTCGCGAATGCAGCCTGAAAAAATCATTGTGACCAATAAACCGATAGCCATTTTTTGCTTGAACATAAATTCTACTTGAACACGCAAATTACGAAATTGAAAACAGCCCTAATAATCTGAAAAACTTATTTTGAGAAAAAGAAGTAAACCATGGACGTTTAAAAAAAACAAGGATGGATATAGAAATGCACTTTTACAATAAGACAGCGTAGGCGAAATAACCACAAACTTATTTATATGCAACTTTTTTTCTTAGTGTCCTTTTGCACTCAAATAGCGCTCAGCGTCTAAAGCCGCCACACAACCAGTACCAGCTGCTGTAACTGCTTGACGATAGATTTTATCTTGTGCATCTCCACATGCAAATACACCTTCTACATTGGTTTTGGCACTATCTGGTTTTGTGATGATGTACCCTTGTTCGTCCATGTCAATGAAATCTTTAAAAATGGCCGTATTTGGGGTATGTCCAATGGCAACGAAGAATCCTTTTAAAGCAATCTCACGTTTTTCTTTGGTCACGTTATTGACAACACGAACACCCTCAACCTCTGATTCGCCAAGGATTTCGTCTGTTTCTGTATTGTAAAATACTTCAATATTTGGTGTGTTTTCAACACGATGTTGCATGGCTTTTGACGCACGCATTTCATCACGACGAACAAACATATACACCTTGTTACAAATCTTTGATAAATACGTCGCCTCTTCTGCTGCAGTGTCACCCGCGCCAACAATTCCAACATCCAGACCACGGTAAAAGAACCCATCACAAACAGCACAAGCAGAAACACCGCTTCCGTTTAATCTTGTCTCACTCTCTATTCCCAACCATTTGGCAGAGGCACCTGTAGAAATAAGTACAGTATCAGCTAAAATTTCGTGGGTATCATCTACCCATACTCGATGTGGGGCGCCTTTTGAAAAGTCAACTTTGGTCACCATACCGAATCGTGCATCAGTTCCAAGTCTCACCGCTTGTTTCTTAAAATTGTCCATCATTTCAGGCCCCATTATGCCATCCGGATATCCAGGGTAGTTCTCTACGTCAGTAGTGATGGTCAATTGTCCACCTGGTTGCATGCCTTCATACAAAACAGGTTTCATATCTGCTCTAGCAGCATAAATAGCCGCTGTATATCCAGCAGGTCCGCTACCAATTATTAAACACTCAATTCTTTCTACGCTTTCTGACATTTCTTTTCTTCTAATATGTTTGCAATTATACAATCCGTGGTCGCAAAAGTTTGTAGAAGTGGACAAACTGTCGATGATAATTATCAATAACGAAATAATTTATTTTGATAAGCGGAGTATTATGTGGTATACAATTGTCTAATTCGTCAAATTCATGGACAAAAAAATGGTGTATAACCTGCCAGTAAAACTGTGAAAAAGGCATTAAATTTACAGCATGTCAATCCGTTTGAAACCATTGTTTAAATTTTTTATTGTAGTCGCGATTATCCAGTTTTACAGCTGCTCAACAGAGTATAATGCTAAAACGATTGAGGGATATTGGGAAGTAATTGAGGCAGATGTAAAGATGCCTGATTTGTCTCCAACCATTATTGATGCTGGAAAGGAGTTGGCACTTTCGTCTGCATATGTGTTTAATGATGACAGCAGTTACGTTGAAACCACAAACTACTACCCCGAAGGTATTAAAGGCAAATGGTGGGTTGATATGGATAGTATGATATTAGTGCTTAGAAATACAGACGAAGAGATTCCAGGAAACGCCGAGTATAATTTTCGGTTAGAATCTAAACGGAAAATGATTTGGACACAGGATTACGACGGGCTTGGTAGTATCGTGCTGACCCTCAAAAAATCCAACAAAGAGCAATGAATAATGTAGATTATTGGACGGCTAAATATCAAGATAAAACAAAAGAAGCACTAGAGCAAATACTGCTAAATCAAGACAAATATCAAGCAGATGCGATTATGGCTGCCAGAATATTGTTAGAAGAGCGGGGAGAAGATGCGACGGCCTTTGACTCGGATAATATAGAACCCAATAGAGACTCATCTGATGCCGATATATATGAAGGGCGTATTGCATCCCGTGGGTTACGGTTCGTCCATTATATCATCGATTATTTTGTGATCCAGGTTATTACAATAACGTCGGAGTCTGTGGTAAACTGTTCTGAATTGGTATTAGGGTATATATATAGATTTGATACAACAAGCTTAATTCTGCCAATAGATCCATTCAACTGGATCCTCGTGTTTTTTCTATATTACTTTATTTTGGAATGGAGATTTCAAATAACGTTCGGCAAGCTAGTCTCGAAAACTATTGTTGTAAATCGATGGGGTGAAACAATAAGTATCACTGAATCATTTTTAAGAACGTTATCCCGTTTAATCCCGCTTAATGCCTTTAGTTGCTTGGTAAAACCAAGTAGGGGATGGCACGATAAATTGTCTAAAACCTACGTGATATATAAGAAGGAATTAGAGGCGTTTAAAAATAGTGCAGAAAAGAAGGATGTTACAACGCATTTAATTGCAG
>JBLHOC010000082.1:0-13276 GCA_047620825.1 Bacteroidia bacterium
CAAATAGGGCAATAGATCTATTGTGGCCGGTGTAAGTGATTTTCCGAGTTTGCACGCCGTCGCCAACCAACACATTCCCGACTAAAACTTGAGCACTAAATCCTTCTGCTACAATAAATTGAGCATTACTATGAGATGAGCAAATTGTCAAAATGCAAAGCACAGCAGATAACTGCACCATTAATCTTTGATATAATCTTATTGTCTTCAACTTAAGCTGAACATGTAGTAGAGTGCATTAACGTACAAAGTTAAAGAGTATTATGGTCAAATAAATGACATGATTTGACACAATTATACCAGCCAATTCAATTATGTTGCTTTTTTTCTTCATCTTGCGCGTTGAAATTATATTAATTCATGAAACGGATATTAACCTTTATCACAATTATCAGTTTTGCTGTTGCAAGTCAAGCGCAAATCACATGGGACAAATCAACTGCAGATACAGCGCGTGGTTTTGAATCCCAATTAGACATTGAAACGCATAATGTTGTGACATTTGCTGTCGGAGGAACGTATCGTTGGTTGAGAACCTACAACGAAAGTTGTAGTGTAAAAACAGCCATTTGCGATAAAAACTCTTGCTATTTAGAAACAACAGATTCCGCGGAATTTACGGTAACGCCTAGTGAATCGTTTGATATGATTTGTCATTTCTACCCTTACGATACTTGTTGCACTGATGGTGCTTCAGTTAGTCTTTACGTTTTTAAGATTGATGAGCCTTCAGTAAACAGCACAGCCACATACATCCTTGATTTATGGTGCTCTAGCTTAAGTAGTCCAACTATAACCAACAATGCATTTACCATCGCTCCAAATCCTGCGAATGCTCAAATCACGTTATCTAACTTACCTATTAATATTGAGTCAATTGAAATTGTGGATATTCTTGGAAAGACTATAAGCAGTCTTCCTGAATCAACGACAATAGACATTTCTAGTTTTAAAGCTGGATTGTACTGGGTAGCTATAAAAAGTGAAGGTGTTACTTACACACAGCGCTTTGTAAAACAATAGGAATAAAGAACATTGAATTTAAACGTCCCCGTATTTACGGGGACGTTTTTGCTTTAAAATTTTGTGGTTAGCGAAATCACTAACGAGCTTCGTAGTGACTTGTTTGTTGCTACAGGAACAATTCCTGCATCCAACGAATACGGCTGAATAGCTTCTTTGCCCAATTGCTGCACAACAGACATGTCTAATGCCCAGTTTTTATCTTTAAGGCCAATTCCACCAGTGATATAGTGTTGTGCCAAATTATCCTCTTTTGCAGATGTTAATGGGCTCGCATAGCGCGCTACACCCCCTCTGAATCTAATCATATTACGTACATACTCTCCCCCTAATCGAATATTGACTGCATCTCCGTATTTACTACTGATCACATCATTCGCTACTTCAAACGCATTATTAGTGGGTCTTAATCTCATTGTAGAATAATCGACAAATTCGATATCAGTGGAAATAAAACCATTCTTCCCAAATAAGTAAGCACCACTTAAAGTGGTTTTAATTGGTGTCATAACTTTGTATTCATAATAACCTTCAGCTGTTTTGTATTCACCATATGTACCGTCATCATAATCCACAACCATCTCATCCGAATACTCATCTCTTAAATTATAAATCGTTGGCGTTTTCAGCGAAGCTCCAAACCTTACGTTGTTATTCGGTCGGACGATGAAACCAAGATTTGCACTGATTCCGACACCTTTGGTTAAAATGTTTTGTCTTAGTGACCATGAGGACCAATTTGTAAAGTTGGTACTCTCATCAGTCTCAATAAATCGATTTTCTTCCTTATATCTTACGGTAGAAACATTAATTCCTCCACCGATGTAAAATTTATTTTCATAGTTGGACGATAGATGTAAACCAATATCATGCGTACCCCCTTTTGTAGTTATCACGTTTTTTTGGTTGATCGCTCTATTCAAAGGATCAATTGCCGCACCAAAAGTTCTGCTCCCAACACTATCTATTAAATAAGCATCCCAGGCCATGGTTTCTAAATCAAAGTATCCAATTTCGAGTTCCTCACTACTTGCTGACAGTTCATTTACTGATAATCCATTGGCTCTTTCCGCAAAATAATCTAGCATTGAATTTTGTGTGTTTTCACCAGAATAGTTCCGTATTCCATTAAAATTATTTGTCCGATTTATGGTCATTGAAAAGTTGGTATTCAACCAGCCTTTTGTTGCTGGCTTTCTTTTTTCGTATTCCCCATTATAAAACACGAAGCCAATTGAAGGCAGTGCTAAATTGAAATCAAAGTCCTTTTTTGTTTGATTTTGAAACTCAATGTTACTCTTTGAGTTAATCATAGAGCCACCAAAAGAAAAGGCGTTAGATCGATATAGAGCAAATCCTGCTGGATTAATTTGAGCACTTGACAAATCCGCCCCTAGTGCCCCAAATGCGCCTCCTATACCCAGTGATCGAGCCGACGACCCAATCTCTGATTGTGAGTATCTCAGTGCGTCTATGTCGCCTTGAGCAAAAGTTAATTGGCAAAACGTGCCTATTAAAAGTGAAAATATCAGCTTTTTCATAATGTTCCTTTTTAGGTTAATTAATTTATAATTATCGTTTTCTACCTCCCGATCGTTGAGTGGTTCCAGAGGACCGACTCGGGGTTGATGATCTCGATGGACTTGCACTTCGTGAAGGTGAACTACTTCTTGATGTGCTTGACCTAGATGGTGTTGAACTTCGCGATGGACTTGCCGATCTAGTTGGCGTAGTTCGAGTTCTTGTAGGGGTTGTACTTCTAGATGGACTTGCTGATCTCGTTGGTGTCGTCCGAGTTCTTGTAGGTGTTGTACTTCTAGATGGACTTGCCGATCTAGTTGGCGTAGTTCGAGTTCTTGTAGGGGTTGTACTTCTAGATGGACTTGCCGATCTCGTTGGTGTCGTCCGAGTTCTTGTAGGAGTTGTACTTCGCGATGGACTTGCCGATCTAGTTGGCGTAGTCCGAGTTCTTGTAGGTGTTGTACTTCTAGATGGACTTGTACTTCGTGACGGTATTGTTGTTCTGGTTCTCGATGGACTTGTTGTGTTAGACGACCTACTTGGAGTTGTGCTTTGGCTCGGAGTTGAGCTCCTAGTAGTAGATCTAGTCGTCCGACTTGGTGACTGAGTAGTACTTCTTGTAGGTTGTGTACTTTGTTGTGGATTTTGTCTTGTACTTGACCTACCCGATTGCCTCACCGTAGTCCTAGTAGTTGGTCCCTGACTAGGTGTAGTTGCAGCTGTTCCACCTCTCGGCACCTTTTGACCGCCAGATGTTATTGGGCGATTCAAGCCACCACTTCCCTGACTTGGTGTTCTACCTGACACTACCTCACCGGGTTTTCTGACAGTTGAACCAGTTGGTACTTCCATTTTACCAGAACTTCTGGGTGGCACTTGCGTTTGTCTTCCCCTAGTTGGAGTATTTGTTCTTACGGTTTCTCTTGGGCGATTCACTTTCGTTGATCTGCCTCCAGAACCATTGCCCCCTGAGTTGTTTCCATTGTTGTTGGACCAATTTCTATTATTATTTCTATATCCTCGGTTATTTCCATAATTGTTGTAACCTGTATTCCAACCGTAATTATTGTAGCCATAGTTATTCCAACCATTCCCATAATTTGAATATCCGTAACCACCGTAGTTATTATAACCATAACCACCATAGCCATAGTTGTAAAAAGGAGTTGGATAACATGACCAACCTCCATTCCAACCTCCATTCCAACCACTATTATATCCACCATACCAACCATATCGATTTGAAAAACCTATATAAGTGTTTGATCTGAATCTTCGATTATTGCCATAAGGTCTTCTATATCCGTTATTCCAAGTGTTATTGTACCCATAATAGTAAGGGTCGTAATTGTTATAATAGTTATTTGAATATCCGTTATAGCCATAGTTGTTTCTGGTTCCTTCACCATATCCATCATAGTATCCGTCTGAATATCCACTATAAAAATCATCTTCTTCTCCGTTTAAGCGATTGAAGTGATCTTCGTAGGATAAACCTTGACTTGCATAACCGTCATCCTCGTCCGAATAAACGGTCTCGGTTTCCGAGTTGTATTCATTTTCATCCTCATAAACTTGACTGTCGTCTGAATAGGTGTCTGTTTTTGTATATTCAACATCTACTTTTCTGGACTGATTCTCGTAAGGTTCAACAGGTGTGTCATTGGAAATAACTTCTTCTGAATCATTTACTTTTTCGTCACCTGGGGTATAATAAACATCATCCGTTACGACCTGCGGACTTCCATTAGTGCCTTGTAATGAGGCGCATGAGGTTAGCATTAAGCCAACGGAAAGAAAGTAATATAAGGTTTTCATAGGCGTATTAAATTAATCAATTCATTTAAATCCGAGAAGTTCTAACTTTGCCTCCTCAACCTAATAAAGGCAAAGAGCATTCCAATTTACAACATATGGCGTTTGAGAGAGTTTCACGTGAACAGGATTATTCAAAATGGTACAACGATTTAGTAGTAAACGCAGATTTGGCAGAGCATTCTGCCGTCCGCGGTTGCATGGTCATTAAACCATATGGATATGCAATCTGGGAAAAAATGCAGCAACAACTGGATAAAATGTTTAAGGCCACTGGTCATTCCAATGCATACTTTCCACTTTTTGTTCCAAAAAGTTTATTTGAAGCAGAAGAAAAGAATGCTGAGGGGTTTGCCAAGGAATGTGCTGTTGTTACACATTACAGACTAAAAACTGATCCTAGTAATCCTTCCAAGCTTATTGTTGATCCAGAAGCCAAGTTAGAAGAAGAACTTATTGTACGGCCAACAAGTGAAGCTATTATATGGAAGACATATAAAGGGTGGATAGAATCCTATCGCGATTTACCAATTTTAGTTAATCAGTGGGCAAATGTGGTGCGTTGGGAAATGCGTACACGGTTATTTTTAAGAACAACAGAATTTCTGTGGCAAGAAGGACATACTGCGCATGCGACCAAGCAAGAAGCTTTGGATGAGACAAAACTAATGTTAGACGTATATGCTGAATTTGCCGAAGTGTACATGGCAACTCCAGTAATCAAAGGGATAAAGACCGAAAACGAACGTTTCGCAGGTGCTGTTGATACTTATTGTATTGAAGGTTTGATGCAAGATGGCAAAGCCTTACAAATGGGCACCTCTCATTTCTTGGGGCAGAATTTCGCTGAAGCTTTTGACGTGAAATATACGACCAAAGAAGGTAAACAGGAATATGTTTGGGCAACAAGTTGGGGTGTATCGACAAGGTTGATGGGTGCGCTTATCATGACACATAGTGATGATGAAGGATTGGTTCTTCCTCCAAATTTAGCGCCTATACAGGTCGTTATAGTTCCAATTTATAGAGGACTTGAGCAGCTTGACGAAATTGCTGTTGTCGCGAATGAAATAAAAGACGCACTTGAATTAAAAGGTGTATCCGTAAAATTTGATCACAGAGACACACACAAACCTGGGTACAAATTTGCTGAATGGGAGTTGAAAGGTGTACCGGTTAGAATTGCGATTGGACCAAGAGACATCAAAAATGGCTCTGTAGAAGTTGCGCGCCGTGATACCAAGGAAAAAGAAACACTTCAAATCAACGATTTGCCAAATAAAATAGAACACCTTTTGGTGTCTATTCAGGAGAACTTGTTTCTACGTGCAAAAACATATCGCGATAATCACATCACAAATGTTAATTCTTGGGATGAGTTCAAAGAGGTCTTAGAACACAAAACTGGTTTTATCGCCGCACATTGGGACGGCACTGGTGAGACAGAAGAGAAGATTAAACAAGAGACAAAGGCGACCATAAGATGTATCCCATTTGACGCAGCAGATGAAGAAGGTTCCTGTGTTTTTACTGGCAATCCGTCTAAAAAAAGAGTTTTGTTTGCTAAGGCTTATTAGAATTTCCCTATATTATGGGCATGGAAAATTTTGTGATTCTCGAAACATACTTTAATAGCATTGATGCGCATAACGCGAAAAATCATTTAGATACCTGTGGTATATTTTCGCAGATTATAGGTGACATAAATGCAACCAGCTATAATTTTTTCACACAGTCCAATGGCGGTATTAGGTTATATGTCCATAAAGATGATTTCGAAAACGCTCAAAAACTGCTCAACATTTCAGTATAGCAAGGTTACTTTCGCCGCGTGAAATTTAATATCAAAGATTCAATTCAATATGTAAAGACATTAAGTCCGAAACGTATTCTGAACATGTTCAAGGTCGTATCGAGTTACTTTATCTCACGCATTACTCAAGAAAATAAACACAGCGGTTTTCCTATAGCCATAAGTATTGAACCAACAACTTCTTGCAATTTACGATGCCCACAGTGTCCGAGTGGTCTAAGACAATTTACCAGAGACACAGGTATGCTGGACATCGATCTTAACAAAAAAATCATTGATGAATTAAAGCAAACCCTCACCTATATAACCTATTATTTTCAGGGAGAGCCTTATCTCAATGTTGACTTTTTAAACATGGTGCGTTATGCATCTGACAACAATATTTATACAGCAACTAGTACAAATGCTCATTTCCTTACCAAGGAAATGGCTCAAGCAACAGTAAAGTCCGGATTAAAAAGGTTGATAATATCTTTGGATGGTACGAGTCAAGAAACATATGCTGCTTACCGTGTAGGTGGAAAATTGAAAAAGGTGTTAGAGGGCACAAAAAATATTGTTGAAGCAAAAAAACAAGCAGGGTATGGCCCGCACATTATTTGGCAGTTTATCGTGTTTGGCCATAACGAACATGAAATAAAGGAGATAAAGTCTTTGGCGAAAGAATATGGTGTGGATGAATTGGGGATCAAAACTGCTCAAGTGTATGATTTTGAGTCTAATCTAGACTTAGTTCCGAGTAATGACAAATACTCCAGGTATTCAAAAAAAGGCAAGCCTGAAATAAAGAATAAACTTTTGAATCATTGTTGGCGTTTATGGCACAGTTGTGTTGTGACCTGGGACGGTAAAATTGCTCCTTGTTGTTTCGATAAGGATGCAAGTCACCAATTTGGTGACCTCCGAGAGGAGTCGTTTTCCACAATTTGGGGGAATAATCAGTACAATGCCTTCCGAAAATTGGTCTTAAAATCAAGAAAAAACATCGATATCTGTCAGAATTGTACGGAGGGAACTAAGATCTGGGCTTAGTTTGTAACCCTAAGATTGTCAAAAAATTAAAAATAAAATCAATCTTTTTTTTTATTTATCTAAGAACACTTAATATTGTTGTGTGAGATTTATATGACATTGCATATAATCTCTAGTAAAACTTTATAGAGAAAACTAAAAGAAATGAATAAAAAAATCTTTGTTTCATGTGCCGTTATAGCATTGTCGTTGATAGGAGTTGGTGACGTTGTTGCGCAGAACTACATGCATAAGTTTGGGTTCGAGATTAATGGTGGACTGAGAGAATATGGCGGAGATCGCGGAACGCGATATTTCTTAGCCGAAAGGCCGGATTATCAAGCAATTGGTGGTTCATTTGGCTATTATGTTAATCCTTCGTTCGATGCCATTATAACAGCTTCTGTTGGAGAACTTGGTCATCGAGACGATAGTTACCCACGAAAACTTGGTTTCACGGCTCAAGTGAGCGACTTAACCTTAGGTTTACGTTTCAAATTTGCCAATGGAAAGATAATGAATGAGGACAGCCGAATTCGACCTTTCCTAAATGCAGGTTGGGGTGGCATGCAATCCATTTCAAAAATTATTCATGAGCAACCTGGTTACGATGAAAATTTCGTAAACAATAGAAGTTGGATAGCAGCGCACTGGAACGCTGGTGGTGGCGTAAGAATTGCGCTCACTGATATATTCGACATTACTTTGCAAACATCTTATAACTATACATACGATGACAATTACGATGGTTTACCATTCTCGTTGAGTAAGGTTAGGTTGAATGCATTACACGATGCGTATTTATACCACTCTGCAGGTATTGTTGTAAACTTCGGTGAAAGCAACAGTACTTACACCTTCAAACATGATGAGGAAGTGCCAAAAGAACTTGTTGCCAAGGTTAATCTTGCTGCGAAAAACATTCAGTTTGAAACAGCTAGTGCAATAATCAAGGAGGAAAGTAACGCAGATTTAGACTCAATCGTCAACATCTTATTAGACAATCCGACTATCAATGTTTACGTTGAAGGTCATACTGATAATGTTGGTGCTCCTGAAGACAATATGGCGCTAAGCCAGAAAAGAGCAGATGCCGTACAAGCCTATTTAGTTGCAAAAGGAGTAGATGTTACACGACTTTCTTCTAAAGGCTACGGAGAAACTCAGCCAGTTGCAGACAATAGCACGCCAGAAGGACGTGCCCTTAACAGACGAGTTGAGGTTAAACTTTACTACAGAAAGTAGAGTCAAAATAAAAGACATTAAAAAAGGAGTCATCTAAAGATGACTCCTTTTTTTGTTTCACATTATTACAGCATTTTCTCGAGAGCACTTATTTCATCTCGGAATCGAGCAGCTTCTATGAAGTCTAAGTCCCTAGCTGCCTTTTTCATTTTACGTTTGTTTTGTTCTATTGCCGCCTGGAGTTGATCTTTAGACATAAACTTGTATACTGGATCTGCCGCTAAGCTGACTTCTACTTCGTTCATATACGACTTTGCTCCTCGATTTACATTTCTGTCAGCAACTGAAGCCTGATCCATAATGTCTTCCTTGCTTTTGAATATCGTAGTTGGCGTAATCCCATGTTCCGTGTTATACTCAATTTGAATTTCACGTCGTCTATTGTTTTCATCAATCGTCTTTCGCATCGAGTCCGTTATACGATCGGCATACATAATAACTCTACCGTTTTCATTCCTGGCGGCTCTACCTATTGTTTGAGTTAGAGATCTATGCGAACGCAAAAATCCTTCTTTGTCGGCATCTAAGATGGCGACAAGCGATACTTCTGGTAAGTCTAATCCTTCTCTAAGCAAATTCACCCCAACCAGCACATCATAAACACCTAGTCTTAAATCACGTAAAATTTCAACACGGTCTAATGTTTTTACTTCTGAATGTATATAAGCACTCTTTACGTTCAGACGTTTCAAATATTTATCCAATTCCTCAGCCATACGTTTGGTTAAAGTTGTAACCAGCACCCTATCCCCTTTTTTTATTATAATGTCTATTTCGTCCAACAAATCATCTACCTGATTGACGCATGGTCTCACTTCTAACACTGGATCTAATAATCCGGTAGGTCGTATCACTTGTTCGACAATCACCCCCTCAGACTCCATGATTTCGTAATCTGCAGGCGTGGCACTTACATACACAACCTGATTTACCATTTGCTCAAACTCATCAAACTTAAGCGGCCGGTTATCCATTGCTGCAGGTAATCTAAATCCGTAGTCTACAAGGTTAATTTTTCGTGACCTGTCACCTCCATACATTGCCCTAACTTGTGGAAGGGTTACATGGCTCTCGTCAATAATCATCAAAAAGTCCTCAGGAAAATAATCAATTAAGCAAAACGGTCTTGTGCCTGGAAGACGGTCATCCATGTATCTACTGTAATTTTCAATGCCACTACAATATCCAAGTTCACGTATCATTTCCAGATCGTAAGTTGTACGCTCCTCGATTCGTTTTGCCTCAAGTGGTTTTTCATTGGCTTCAAAAAAAGCAACTTGTTTCACCATATCGTCTTGAATATGTCGGATTGCATTGTTCAATCTGTCCCGAGGTGTTACCCATAAATTAGCTGGAAAAATGGCAGACGTCTCAAGCACTTCTAATGTTTTACCAGAAGCTGGGTCTATAAAAGACAGTTCTTCAATTTCGTTTCCAAAAAATGTAACTCTTAGCGCGTGGTCATCATAGGCTAAAAATACGTCTACATTATCCCCCTTAACTCTAAACGTTCCACGTTTAAAATCTGCAGTTGTTCTAGAATACAAACTTTCGACCAAAGCATATAGAAGCGTATTTCGACTCATCTTTTTGCCAACTTCAAGTCTAATGATACTTGTTTCGAAATCATTTGGATTTCCGGCACCATAAATACAACTCACTGAAGCAAGAACAATAACGTCTCTTCTACCGCTCAATAAAGAAGAGGTTGCACTTAGACGCAATTTCTCTATCTCCTCATTGATTTGCAGGTCTTTTTCTATGTATGTATTTGTCGTAGGAAGAAATGCTTCAGGTTGATAGTAATCGTAGTATGATACAAAATATTCAACAGCATTCTCAGGAAAGAACTGTTTGAACTCCCCATACAATTGAGCGACGAGGGTTTTGTTGTGACTGATTATGAGTGTCGGACGCTGAACCTCTTGAATCACATTGGCCATGGTAAATGTTTTACCTGATCCTGTTACACCCAGTAAAGTTTGGTTTTTTAAACCACCTTCTAACCCTTCAACAAGTTGTTTTATAGCCTCTGGCTGATCTCCTTTTGGTTCAAACGATGAACTTAATTTAAACGACATGTGACAAAAATAACATCATGCCTTTCAAATAGATTTTAATTTTTGGTGAGTGCTAGAATTTCATCTACGATGGTCCGATCATTTGACAACCTTGGGACTTTATTCTGACCGCCCAATTTGCCCTTCGCTTTCATCCATGTGTAGAATGTCCCTTTGCGGCAAACATGAATTTGAGGTGGTTTTAAGGCCAAGTCTCCCGCTCGTTTAGCCTCATAGTCGGAATTAACAGATTTCAAAAACCTATCCAGTTCATATTTAAATTCATTTATACTATCAGGTTCTTTTTCAAATTCGATGAGCCATTGATGACTACCTGCCTTTTTATCTTTAAGATAAACAGGCGCTGCGGTATAATCAGCAATTTGTGCATTTGTTCTTTTACATGCTTCGGCTATTGCAGTCTCAGCGTTATCAATCATAAGTTCTTCACCGAAAGCATTAATAAATAGTTTGGTTCTTCCAGTAATCCTGAATCTAAAAGGCTTTAGATCTGTGAACATGATCGTATCGCCCAAGTTGTAACGCCAAAGTCCTGCATTGGTCGTAATAACCAAGGCATAATTAATCCCTTTTTCAACCTCTTCCAGCGTTTTGGTCTTTGGTTCAGATTTCCCATATTCCGTCATGGGCATAAATTCATAGTATATCCCATAATCCATCATTAAGAGCAAATCCCCATTAGATTTCAAGGTATCTTGAATTCCGAAAAAGCCTTCAGACGCATTATATGTTTCCAAGTAATTCATGGAAGTTGATGGAATCAATTTATCAAAAGGAAGTCTATATGGATCAAATCCCACTCCTCCATGCATATAAAGTTCAAGGTTCGGCCAAATGTCTAGCATGTTATCAGCGCCCGTAATTTTCAGCAATCTATTCATCAACAACATCGTCCAAGTTGGAACACCTGATATACTTGTTACATCAACATTTCGAGTGGATTGTGCCATCTTTTCAAGCTTCACCTCCCAATCACTCATCAGTGCTATTTGTTGTTTCGGCGTTCTTAACAGATTTACCCAAAAAGGAAGATTATTCATCATCACTGCTGATAGGTCACCACAATACGAATTCTTATCCAATCTATTGACTTCATGACTGCCTCCAATCATGAGACTTTTACCCTCAAAAATTTTACTATCTGGGTTGTTGTGGCAATAAATTGTCATAAGGTCTTTTGCACCACGAAACTGACATTCATCAAGCGCTTCAAAACTTACTGGGATAAATTTACTTTTATCAGATGTTGTTCCTGATGATTTGGCAAACCATTTAATTTCTGTTGGCCACAGTTCTAATTGTTTGCCCGCCATTAATCTCATGATATAAGGCTTTAAACTGTCATAATTCTGAACCGGCACATTTACTCTATAATCGTTGGGATTTGAAAGAGAATTAAACCCGTGAGTTTTTCCAAATGACGTTTGTTTTCCAGCTTCAATTAATGTTGACCATAATTTCTTTTGAACTTCTACAGGGTTTTCTATTCCGAACTGAACCTGTTGGATTCTTTTTTTGAAATACCAAGAAATTACCGAGTTAAAGAGCATCAATCAAATGTAATATTTATGTCATAGAAATGCAAAAGGCAAATTTTCATGCAACTTTTTGTCAATGCCGTGTCTATTTAATTGGTTATTACCATATATTTGGTGTCCAATATTTAAGATAAGTAGTATTTATCAACATTATATAACATATATGAAAAACAGGTTTACAAATTTTAAGATTAGGTTGAGCGACTCTTTTGGTCGTCATACCTTACTGTTGGCTGCAGTAGTTTTCTCAGCATTCTCTGCTTCGGCACAGTATTGCGACGTAGGTTGGACTAATAACAGATGTACAGGAAATGGTATGTCACTTGAGGCTGTAACTATAAGTACAGCCGGAACAGCAATTTATAGCAAAGCAGCGGATGGGTGTAACTTCCCAGCAAGTCCTAGGACTAAGGCTAATACGCTCGTGACAAGTAGTTCAGCGTTTACTTTAAACGGTGGTTCTAATTACACAATAGCGCTTGGTTGCGGTCGTTTCCCAATGAACATGGGTGTTTATATCGATTTAAATGGCGATCTAGATTTTAGTGATGCGGGTGAGTTTGTCTCATCAAGTTGGACACAACAAGCTGCTAACTCTACTAAAACGTATTCGTTTTCTGTTGGATGTAATAACATCAAATCAGGGGTAACTCGATTACGTATTATAGCAGATTACGCTTTTTCTCCAAAACCTACTGCAGGACGGTCATGTACGGCAATAGGATATGGTGAGGTAGAAGATTACACAATGACCTTAGCAATTTCAGGTACTCTTGCTGCAGGTTTTTTTATGGTTGATACAGCTTTTGTTAAGACCAAAGTGAACATGATTAATAGTAACCAAAAAGGTTATACATATCATGGTTGGGATATTGGAGATGATGGATCAATTGATTACACAACTACCAACGTAACTGAGAAGTTTACGTCTACGGGTAAATACTGTGTACGGTTGTACTCTGAAAACTGCCTTGGTAGAGATTCAGTATTACGATGTGTTGTGGTTGTAGCTCCAACGGCACCTCCAGTAGCAGATTTCGTAGCCAGCTCAAACGCTGTAGAATTATACAACACATTTAAATTAACGGACCTTTCAACCAATGGAGCAATCTATTGGGAGTGGTTTATGTATCAGCAAGCTGATTCAGCTGGAACGCACATTGATATTGCTCAAGGTGGCACTGATGCAGATCAAAATCCTGATGTTTTCACAGCTAAAGGCATTCCAG
>JBLHOC010000083.1:0-12982 GCA_047620825.1 Bacteroidia bacterium
TTTAGTTAACGCGATTGTTTGGTGAGTAATCGAACCGATCACTGGGTATCAAATATTTACCTTTGTTCCGTTATCCTTATAAATGACCGAGTGAAACGTATATTTCTACATGTATGGTTGCTTTTAATCTTTGCCCAGGGGTATGGTCAGTCCAATACTATACAAGCAATTGAGACCAAGCATGCGAAAGAAACGGAAATGTTCCGATTGGTAAATGAGTCCAATAGTTTGCTCATGGATTCAAATATTTCCGCAGCACTAACGAAAGTAAAACAAGCCTTAGAAATCAGCTATGACATCGATAATGATCGTGGAGAGGCGTTTAGTTATTATACGTTGGGAACAATTCATTATAAGAAAAGTAACTATGAAGAAGCCATTCGGTATTTCCTAAAAGGGACGGTTTTGTTTAAAAAGCTCGGGGATTTAAGTGCAAATTACAAAACGATACGCTACTTGGGTCAAAGTTATGAAGCGGCAAAAGATTACGATAAAGCCATTCGATACTATACAACCTACTTGTCTCTTGCACAGAAACAATCAAACACACCAGACGAGTTATTTGCCAAAAACGGATTGGGACGAACTTATTTTAACGCTAAAAATTATACGAAGTCCAATAGCTATTTCCAACAGTTGTTGGTGGCCTATCGATCAGTCGATGATGATGTAAAGGTGAGCGAGATGTATGATCACATTGGTAAAGGTTATGCTGGATTAAAGGATACAATAAATGCATTGAAATATTTTGGTCTTGCCGGAACACTTGGTGATACCTATTCATCTGACCTTGCTCAGCGAAATTCATGGCAAAACGTAGGTCGGTCATACAATTCAATCGGCGATTACGACAACAGTATTGAGTACGAAAAGAAAGCAAAAACGGTCAATAAAAATCGCAAAGATTACAAAGCGGTTCAACAGAATAACAACAACATCGCCAACGATTATATTTTTATGAATCGGGCGGATGAAGCTATCCCGTTTTTAAACGAAAATATTAATCTATCGTCTGGTTCTGGAGAAGTTCGAAGTACGGGTGAAACGTATAAAGCATTGTCTGAAGCATATGTGCAACTTGGTCAACTGGAAGAAGCCAAAAGGAGTTTTGATCAGTACGTTATTGTGCAAGAACAACTACTTGCTGAGAAAGAAAACGAGTTAAATAAAAAGGCAAACGTATCGAATACATATAACGATAAAGAAAGGCAAATTGAATTGCTCATTCGGGATAAAGAGTTAGATAAGGAGAGGATTGGATTGCTTGAAAGTAAACAACAATTAGAAGCAGATCGGAGCAGTGCTCAAAAGCGAATCAATTATTTGCTTGGAGGTTTGTTACTGTTGTTGTTGGTTGGATTGGCTTTTTTTTACAGAAGCTATCGGCAAAAACAGTTGGCAAATAAGTTGCTATCAATCCGTTCTCTCAGAAGCCAGATGAATCCTCATTTTATTTTTAACTCTCTAAATTCTGTGAACAGCTTTATATCCAAGAGTGATGAGAAGAGCGCCAATAAATACTTGTCAGAATTTGCAAGATTGATGCGGACGGTTTTGGAACACAGCAAAGAAGATTTTGTGGTTTTGTCTGCAGAAATTGAAGTGTTACAACGATATCTCAATTTAGAGCATATCAGATTCCACGATCAATTTGATTATACTTTTAAAGTGGACGATGATTTGGAGGTGGATCGGATAATGCTTCCACCCATGTTAGTGCAACCGTATGTCGAAAATGCCATTTGGCATGGTCTGCGTTATAAAGAAGGTAAAGGAACATTAGTAGTTCATTTCTCTAGTCAAGATGGTGGCTTACGCATAACGGTAAAAGATGATGGGATAGGCCGTACCCAAAGCCGTCAGATTAAGACTAAAAATCAAAAACAGGGGAAATCAACAGGACTTAAGAATACGGCTTCTAGAGTGAAGTTATTGAATGACGTGCACAACATTAAGATAACAAGTGAAATTTCAGATATTTCAGCGAATGGGTCTGGTACGCTTGTAGAGATTAAGATGCCGTTTATTGACGTAGATGATAAAAAACTAATTGAAATTGACTAAGTTGAAAGCGATAATCATTGAAGACGAAGAGGCAAGCAGAGTAACATTGTCTAATTATTTGCGGAAGTATTGTCCCCACGTTCAAGTGGTAGCACAAGCTGAAAATATCAATCAAGGCAAACTTGCAATTTTAGAACATCAGCCAGAGTTGGTGTTTTTAGATGTAGAAATGCCTTATGGTAACGGCTTTGATTTGTTGGAGCAACTGGATACAATAGATTTTGAACTCATTTTTGTAACCGCTTATAGCAATTACGCATTGAAGGCCTTAAATATGAGTGCATCTTATTATTTACTCAAACCAATAGATATTGAAGAACTGGAAGCAGCAGTAGATACGGTAACAGCAAACATTGAAAGCAAAGCTCAAATAAGGTCTGCACAAATTTTAAAATCAAATCTACAGGTAGAAGAACATCGTCTTAAACGCATTGTACTTCCTGAAATGGAAGGATTTGAAATTGCTCAACTGAAGGACATCGTTTTTTGCAAAGCCAACGATAATTTAACGGATTTTGTATTTACAGATGGTCGTAAAAAAACCATATGTAAAACACTGAAACATTTTGATGAGATTTTATCAGACTCTGGATTTTATAGAATTCACAAGAGTTATTTGTTAAACATGGAACATGTTAAAGGCTACAAACGGGGTAAAGGGGGCTATGCGCAATTGTCAAATGGCGACGAATTGGAAATTGCCGTCAGAAGGAAACAAGATTTTCTGAACCAATTTGTGGGTTAGCGTTCTAATTCTTCCATTGGAACGATTAGCGGTTTACCGCTTCGAACCAAAGTCATCTCACGTACTAATTTTATGCAGACAGGAATGTTTCTAAAAACCAATGAGTCTTGATTGATGATTTCAATATCACCCATGCGTTGACTCGTAGATATTAACTCCAAGCGTTTACCTGACCAATGATAAGACCACGTCCCTTGTACAAAGCCGGTCGTACATGAATCCGATTTGAGGATGAAAGTATTGTCATCAAATACATCTAAGCTGGCTATACCTTGAACACCAGTGTCGCCTTCATAGTTGCCGACGTGTGGACGTTCTTTAATGAAGAGAAAAAGGGATAGGGCGATGTATAACAAGATTGGGAGCAGACCAAAAACAATTCCAAAATTTAGGAATAGGCGTCTGAGTTTATATCTCCTTCTGTATGCAATAGATAGAACGAAAAGAACGATGCCTAATGCAATACTACAGAACAAAATTAAACGGTAATCTGAGGACATATACTGGATAAATATGGGCAAACTTACCACTTTTGACATTCAAATAATTTTACATGGATGCTTTAAAATAAAATTCTGTTATTTGTTACATGAAACCAATTCTACTGACCTTATTCGTGGTGCTTTCCTCATTTGTATATGGTCAGGTATCAAACGACTTTACTCGAATTGTATGCGCTGGTGAAATGCCAGAAGATTTTAAAACCGCTTTTAGCGATAAGTATAAATCTGATCTAGCACATAACGACGTTGAATCCAATCTCAGTAGGCGGGATGCAGTTGAGTTTGCTGTACTGACGAATTATACCAACCACAGGTTACTTACAGGAGGTACCGTGATGTACGGTGACCACTTGTCGACTTATGCAAATGACATACTCTCAAAATTACTGGTAAACAATCCAGACCTACGTCAGGAACTAAGAGTTTATACCATAAAATCCAATCAGGTTAACGCCTATTCAACCAATCAGGGTATTATTTACGTAACCCTAGGATTGTTTGGTAAAGTAGAAAACGAAGCTCAATTGGCTTATGTGTTGGCACATGAAATAAGCCATTATAACAAAAGACATGTGTTGCAATCTTTCGAAAACCATAAAGAAATTTGGGCAAAAGGCGGCAGTTACAGAAATTTGAATAAAGAAGAAAGAAGCCTTACGGCCTTTAAATACAGTCGGGAAGCAGAGTTTGAGGCTGATAAAGAAGGCCTGACTTATTACAAAGACGCTGGATACGAAATTGGGGAAATATATAAAGGGTTTGATGGATTGCTACATGGCTATCTACCAATTAAACAACAGCCATACTCATGGGGGAAGTTAGAAAACGATAGCTTTAAGATTTCGGATCATTATCTGATTGATTCTTGCGCAGCCATCAAAGAAGTAGAGGATGTGGATGATGAATCATTGACGCATCCAAATGTACAACGGCGTAAAAGGGCAATAAAGAAGATAATTGCTAAAGACAGTATGAGCATCAATGGTGTTGTATTCCAAATAATATCTCAAAAGGAATTTGTGGCCATCCAAGACCTTGCCCGATTTGAAATGGTGAATACTTTTCTACGGCAAGGTAAATACGCTGGAGGGTTGTACCACATTCAAATGATGCTGGATGACTATCCAGACCATCCTTTTCTAAAACGAGCAGAATTAATGTGCTGGTATGGCATGCAGAAAATGGCAGCCAACCAGCAAAAAAGTGTTTATAGCACTGGGTATCGTAAGGTGGAAGGCCAAGAACAGGCGGTGTATTACTTTGCGGCAAAAATGCCAAGACGAGGTATTAATGTCTTGGCTACAAAATTTATTTGGGAGCAAACGGATGGGATGGTGATGGATAGTTTTGTAACCATCATCCGACGACAAAGCCTTGAACATCTCGCTCAATCGGTTGACTCGGATTTTTTACTTACCTCTTATGACAAGCCTAAAGTCAAATCATCGAAAAGGAAACGAAAACCAAAGAAAATCAGTTTTGTGAAAATTGCTTTTGTGGAGCTCTTTAAGAATGAATCTTTTAAAGCACAATACGACGAGGCATTTGCGAATAATACAAAGAAAGAAGAGGAAGAAGATTTGGAATATGAAGATGATAAGTCTGAGCGATTATCAGACAGCTATGTACAAGGGGTTTCCTCGTATTATGGTTTATCGAGTGTTAACAAGCTCCTTTATATCAGTCCAAAATTCTATAGAATCGACTTAAGGAAAGACTTGGATCAACGTTTGGTGAGTTCAGAAAATGAACAAACTGATTTACAGGAAAGATCAGAAAAGTTATCTAAAATGGCAGGCATAGATTTGGTTACGTTAAATGGCCCTAATCCTGTTGAGAAAAATACGGAGGCCTTTAATGATTATGTAACAATTCAAGACTGGCTGCGTGAAGAATCGTTATACGAAGGAACTGGATTTTTTAGTCATGCATCTCTAGCATTGCCTCAAATAAGGGAGAAGTATGGTACAGATTATTTAGGTGTTAACTATGTATCTCATTTTACCGAGCGTAACCAATTTAATGGAACGTATTTGTTTCTTTCAATCATAACGTTTTATCCTTTACCCCTTTATTTATATTGGCAATTGAGGCCTTTGCACAATTTGGAGTATAATTTTATTGTGTTTGATTTAAAAGCAGGAGACATCGGTTTTTTTGATATCAAATCGTTCTCTGCAAAGTATAAAAGAGGTATAATAAACGCGCATCTGTATAATTCATTCAACCAATTAAATCGCTTAAGATGAATAGATCAGTAATATCATTTCTGATGTTGTTTACGCTTACATCGGCCTATGCGCAAAAACCTGTCATTTCCGGTTATCTCGGAAAAAGAAATTACGGGATGGTGAAATTTAATACTGGTATTCGGACACAGCACCCAGAAAAAGCAAAAGGGCCAAACGAAGTCTCAGGTTCATTTTACGACGGGTTTAGTTATAAAAGCGAGCTAGAAATTAACTATGGGCACATTGTATCAAACCGCTTCATCATAGAAGTGCAAGCCGGATTGAATAATTTAGCAATGGATTTGAATGGGCTTTCACCGTTTTATTTTAGGCACTCACCTGGCTCTCAACGTGAATATCAAAATTATTATGGTTACCCAAAAATCAATGACATTTACGGTGGATTTACAACGAAGTTTTACCGAAGGAATAGAGGGGCATTAGCCCCTGTTGGCGTGTATTACGGCTTAAAGCTCAACTTCCATACGTACACCATTCATCTGACAGATATTATCGCGGACTACACCTCCAATTGGCCAACAACTGAGTATATTAGTACTGACATAAACTATGGTAAATTTAAGTACAATTATATCGAGATGTCTGGTTCTGTGGGTGTTAGCACTGCGATTACCGACAACTTGCTAACTGATATGGGGTTGTCAATAGGCTGGGGTGGTCCAGGATCTGGTTTTTATGAAGTGGATGTGCCAAATACGCAAAGCTTGGCTAGTGATCTTCTATTTATGATTAATAGATATCATGTTGGAAAAGTCTACTTCGGATTGGCTTATATGTTTTAGGGACTCTATTGACCGATGTTGTCAAAATACTCTCTGACCTTATTCTTGTAATATGGAGCTAAATCAGGAGGTAATGTTTTAAGCAACTCTTGTTCCTTATCCTTCTGTTTTAAATACTCTTCAATGCTAGGAGGCAATATTCTTTGCTCATCCTGTCCTTCATTCGATTTCCGCTTATTGTCTTGCTCTTGCTTGCGTTCTGCTTTTTCGTGTTGTAATAAACGCGTTAGAATTTCCTGCTGCCTTTTAAGCACATTAGGATTTAACCTTTTGTTATATAATTCTTTTTCAAGGTCATCCATCATCTTTTGGGTTTTGCCTAGATTTCCAAGTTTTTGACCGTTGCCTTCTTTTTCCAATTGGCGTTGTAGGTCTTTAAGTCTCTTCCGTATAGCGGCTTGTTGCGCCGCTGCTTTTGCAAACTGCATACTTGAAGGTTTCCCACCTTCTTTTTGCTGTTTACTCATTCCTTCTAGCTGCTTTTTGAGCGATTCTTGCATTTCGCGCATTGATTTTGCACAACCAGGTTTCTTGTTTTGTCCGGGTTTAGAACACGAACCACTACCTGGTTTACTCTTCATCTGAGCTTGAAGCTGGTCCAAAGAGTTCTCCAACATCAACGCGAGGTTGTTCATACTCGTCATTACATACTGCTGGTGATTAATAACCATATACGTATTTCGCTCTCCAAGCTGCACAATGGCCTTGTCTATGTTGTTGTTAACCTTACCAATCTCTTTATTAATGAAGTGCTCTACTTGCTTTACACGTTTGCTTAATGCAAACAGGGAGTCCTCAATTATTTTTGTATCGTCTTTAATTTTTTTCTGCTGCTGACCAAGTTCTACGTACTTTGGATTGTAAACGCGCGTTTCTTTAAACGCTTCCATTAGGGCTTCTTGGTCCTTACTCACCTGAACTAAGTTGTCTAGAATGCCTCGCAAGGTGTTGTAATCCTCCATTTCTTGCTGCTTCATGGCGGCTTCCATTTGCATATTAAGATCTTGAGCCATTTTCTTCAACTCTTCAGCAGCCTTTTTTTGGTTTTGCTTTGCATCAGACTTTTGATCCTTACCTAAGTTCTCTTCACTTTCTTTTTGCTCCTTATCTACCTTTTTCTTTTCTTCTTCTAATTTCTTCGGATCTAATTTTAATGGCTTGTCAAGTCCTTTGTTCTTTTTATCAATGTCCTCTAAATCCTTTTTAGCCTCATCAAACTTTTTTGTGAGCTTTTCTTGTTCTTTCTTTAACTCCTCACTGGTCTTTTTGTCTTCTTCGGTTTTCTTTGAAAGCTTTTCTTGATCCTTTGCCAGCTCATTCAATTTGTCTACAGTCTCCTGTACCTTTTTTTCTAATTGAAGTTGTTTGAGTTGCTCAAGCATTCGGTCCAATTGTTTTTTGACGTCGTTATCTGTCATTTTTAATTGATCCAATTGCTCCATAAGTTCCTGCTTTTGGTTCTTTTCCATTAAAGCCTCAATCTTCTCCATGAGTTCTCGCATTTTCTCATCGATAACCTCATCAAAAAGCTCTTCAATTTGCTCTTGTTTGTCGAGAATATCCTGATCAACTTTTTTAAACTCCTTTTCGGAATCATTGTTTTCGCTATTCTCCTGGACTACATTTTTCAACTGCTTCTCTAGCGCCTTATGATTCTCAAGTAATTCTTTAATCTTTTTCTTGTCCTCCCAAGTAAGTTCCTTTTTCTCTGTTAGCTTTCTTTCTAATTCAGATAAGTCTTTTTCTAAACTTTCAACTTCCTTTTTACTATCTGATAAGTCTTCCTTGATCTTCTCTGTGTTTTTCTCAACAGCTTTGTTGATGTCATCTAAACTAGGAGCTGAGAAAACTTGAGGCATGGTTTTAGTAGACTTGCTGCCAAACACACCATCATTATCCCACACTTCAAAATAATACTCCAATTTGTCCTCTGGCTGGATGTCTAATTCGTTAAGATCCCAGAAATGATAGAAGCCTTGTTTTTTGCGGTTTTTGTCAAAAGCTACGTTCACAACATCGCCTGTTCCTTTTTTATCTGCGTTTTTAGAATCAACAAATGTGAAGTGGAATTGTAAACGATTGAATCCGTAATCGTCGTTAATTTGTCCAACCATATAAATGGTCTTTTTGTTTGCTGAGTCCGGCTTCTCATCCATGTTAATTTCTGGATAGTTGTCCGGAATGACTTGAACGGCATATTCCATTGAATCTCCCGATGTAACTTCGTCATTAGACGTGCGAATTTGAAATTGCACTGACTTTACGATACGCCTCACAAATTCGAACACATCGCCTTTTTTGTTTGATTCGAACGTGTTTAATTCAGAATTGAACGTCGTTTTATTTGTGCTTTTTGTATGAAGTTTCCATGAAATTTCAGTCCCCACTGGAATAGTCACTTCAGATGTATTTTTGAGCCATTCATCCTTCAACCCTGTGTAAGAAGGGTAATTCATGTAAGTCTCAAAATTGAGCAGACTAGGCTTTGGAATGGTGTTTAATCGAAAAGCTTGACTGTTAAAACCTCCTGCGTGAAAATTAAAATTAGTGGTTTCAGTAATGCGTTTAACAAGGTAGGAGAAACTGCCTTGTTTGTTTTTTTTCATTTTAAACTCGTTCCCGCCTAAATTTATATAGGCTTCGTTTGGTATAACATCACCAACGGTATTCATTCGAATCTCAACTTCCGAGTTTTGTAAAACGTCAAGAGAATTTATGTACAATACAAACTCGAAAGGAGCTTGTTCAATATAGTGGGTATTGTAACGTACCAAACGTTTAGCGCTGTCAGTAAAACCTTTATTGACAGCTATTAATACACCAAAAATCAGTAAAGGAATTACAGCATATTTTACATACTTCCGATTGGAATTGAAATCGACGGCATTCTGGAATGGTATGGGTTTTAACTCAGTCGTTTTTTGCTCAATGGCCGCTTGAAGTAAGTCATTGTCGCTTGCGTTTTCCCCAAGTTGCAAGGTGTTAAGTAGTTTGTCTTTTATTTCCGGAAAATGAACCCCCACAATTTGGGCAGCGTCCGTGTAGTTTATTCTTTCTCCAAGTTTATTTAGCTTTAAAAGCGGCAATACAACCAGCTTACTAAGTATGCCAATACAAAACAGACTTAACGTGATGAATAGCGTAGTGCGGACATTTGTGCTAAAGTGACCATAGTATTCCAATAGGGAGGTAATCAATACCCCTGAAACGATACCGCCAATAACCCAAAGTGAACCACGTAACAATTGGTTCTTGTAATACTTCCGGATGAAAGCGTCTAATTTATTTATAAGAATGTTTGAACTGTTCTGCACAATAGTTAGTACTCTGTAAAGCTTAACGGTAAATGTAGCTATTTATTTTGTTTCTGGGCAAGGGCTAAAGCCTCTTTAAACGTCATAATTTTGCCATCTACCCGACCCAGTAAATACAGGTCTTTTAACCCCATTTTCTTCAAATCATTTTCGAATAATAGGGCTTTTTTAAAGGATCGAAATCGACCAAGAACCAATTTTTCCCGACCATCGTATTCGGCAGAAATCAATGACGCTAATTCTGTCTTGTACTGTACTAAGTCAAAATCACCTGAAAAGTTCATATGAACTTCAAAAAACATGCCTTTTGAGGGGTCTAAATTTTCTGTGAGGACATCGTTAGCCAATTTTAACCTGGCTAAAGCGATACTCAAGCTGTCATTTGAATTAGACAATTGAGTTATGGTTTCTTGTAGTGGAGTTTCATTTTGTTGCGCCATAACTGCACTTAACTTTTCTGAACGCTTCTGTAAGTGGAAATACTGAATAATGCAAAAGGCAACAGCCGCAATCAATAGAATAAGAAGTGAAATGCTTAAGCGTTTGAATCGACTAGCCTGCACTTTGTCAACTTCCTGAAGATAAGACGACTCTTTAGGTGTTTGAATGTCACCATCTATCAAAAATTTAGTGTTTTTTTTAGACGAATCTGAACTCAAAACTTTAGTTTATTAGACCCTGCAATTATGAGGATTTAATTACATAATATGGTAATTTTAGTACTACTTTCGTACGTAAACGGTATGATTGTTGAAGTACTTCACTACGTACGAACAATATAAAAGAGAATGAAAAAAGGATTTTTAACGATTGGTTTTTTGACTCTGTTAACATTATTGGCTTTTAAAACTGATGATGAGCAGATGGTTTGGAAACACTGGAATGATGGTTTTAGTAAGGCTAAAACTGAAAACAAAATTGCATTAATTGATACCTACACAGAATGGTGTGGGTGGTGTAAAAAAATGGATAGAGACACCTATGCGAAACAAAGCATTGTTAAAAAAATAAATGAGAATTTTATCCCAATAAAATTTAACCCAGAACTTGAAGGACAATATGTTGTAGGTGATACCACCTATGACGGTAGGACGTTACTCGCAGCATTAAGCAAAGGAAAAAGCAGTGGATATCCAACTACCTTTTTCTTCTTGCCAAACCAAAACCAAATGTTTCAGTATCCTGGTTATATGGATGAAGCTAAATTTGGTGAATTATTGGATAAATTAGCCAATATGCACAACGCTACTCCAACAGAAAACTAAATAATATTTCTTGAATATACGTAAGTTATACGGTCAACTGCTTGAGCGAATTACCATTGAATCAGCAGGTGCCGAAGGTAATTGTATTGCCAGATGGGAAGGGAAAGTTGTATTTGTAAAAAATGCAGTTCCAGGAGATGTATGTGATTTAAAAGTCATTGGGAAAAAGAAAAAATTCCTTTTGGGTGAGATTGTAAAAATCCATCAAAAGGGAGAACTACGTGTTGAACCTTTTTGTGAACATTTTGGCAACTGTGGAGGCTGTAAATGGCAACAAATGGAGTACAACGGCCAACTTGCTTTCAAAACGCAACAGGTAAAAGATGCATTCGACCGAATCGGTAAGTTAGACTATGAAGATGTGCCTATGGCATTGGGAAGTGTTAAAACCCAAAACTATAGAAACAAAATGGAGTACACATATAGCCACAGTCGATGGCTTACAAGAGACCAACTAGAACAGGAAGATTTTATAGAAGAATCTGGTTTAGGATTTCATGTTCCTAAACGTTACGACAAGATTGTCCATATCGAAAAGTGTTGGCTACAAGACGACTATGCGAACCAAATTAGAAACTGGTGCTACACCTATGCAGTCGCCAACAAAATAAGTTTCTACGATGCTCGGAAGCAAGAAGGCATGTTAAGGAACTTAATGTTACGCAATAACCGCAAAGGTGAATGGCTGGTGCTCCAAACGTTTAAATACAATGAGCCAGAAGTGATTAAGGATATGATGGAGGCTATGAAATTAGCTTTCCCTAAAATTACAACACTCTTGTACTCTGTAAACGCTAAAGTCAATGACAGCATGTATGATTTAGACATGAAGTTGTACCATGGAGCAGAAGTGCTGACGGAAACCATTAGCGATCTATCTTTCAAAATAAGGCCTAAATCTTTTTTTCAAACCAACCCATTTCAGGCAGAAATTTTATACCAAACGGCACTTAATTTCGCAGGATTAACGGGCATTGAAAACGTGTATGATTTATATTGTGGTACAGGAACTATTTCCTTGTTTTTGGCCAAATCTGCCAAACAGGTTGTAGGTATTGAAAGCGTACCTCAGGCCATTGAAGATGCAAATGAGAATGCATCAAACAACAACATTGGCAATTGTGCATTTGTGGTTGGAGACATGAAGGACGAACTTAACGATGACTTTACGCGTAAATATGGCGCTCCGGATGTTATAGTTACAGATCCTCCAAGAGCTGGGATGCATCCAGCAGTCGTTAATCAAATCATAAAACTTAGGCCAGAAAAGGTGGTGTATGTGAGTTGTAATCCAGCGACACAAGCACGTGACTTAGATTTGATGCGGGAAGGGTATGACATTGTTGCGATACAACCGGTTGATATGTTTCCACATACCCATCACGTTGAAAACGTGGTTTTATTAAAGCGTAAAGATTAACTCCAGATATTAACTTTTCGTGGTTTGGCTTTTTCTACTTCAATGACGTGGCCGTTAATTTCTTTTCCGTTTAATTCCTCGATCGCTTTATCTGCTTCTGCGTCTGTAGGCATTTCAACAAAACCCACACCTTTGTGTTCCCCTGTTACTCGGTCATAAATTACTTTGGTGTAATCCACTTCACCATGCTTCGTGAACAAGATTTCGAGGTAATATGCGTTAACTGAGTCAGGAAGGTTCTTAACTACTAAATTCATTGAATCAAAAATATTTTAAAGCAAATTAAGGGATTTCAAAGGATAAACAGAACGATAAAAACCAATTACTTTTGCGTGCCATGCAACACCCTAAAGTTTCAATTGTAATTTTAAATTACAACACTAAGCACTTACTGCTGGAGTTAATTCCATTTGTGTTGCAGTCAACATACTCAAACTTTGAGGTTGTTGTAGCGGATAATGCATCGTCTGATGGAAGTTTGGACGCTGTTAAGGTCAACTTTCCTAGTGTTAGGTGTATACAACTCGAAACCAATCAAGGTTATGCAGGGGGGTACAATGAATCCCTGAAACAACTGGATACAGATTTTTGGGTACTACTAAACAGTGATGTTGAAGTGGATTCTGACTGGTTAAAC
>JBLHOC010000084.1:0-12894 GCA_047620825.1 Bacteroidia bacterium
TTTTTCGTTGCATCTGGCAAACTTCGAATAGCTTTTGTTGCGTCAATACCATCCATTTCCGGCATTTGGGCATCCATTAAAATAAGATCATATGTGCCGGCCTTTTGCCTCTCTACAGCCACTTTTCCGTTTTCTGCGATATCTATCGTAACGTCTTCAATCAAACCGCGAAGTGTATCTTCAACAACAATTTGATTGTATTCATTGTCTTCGGCAACCAATATGCGGACACCTGACAAATTTGCATAATCAACCACGGTCTCATGGACTAAGGACAGTGCGTCCTCAGCTGTACCGAGCTCATACGGTATTTTGACAATAAACTCAGAACCTTGTCCTAAAACGCTCTTTACTTCTACCTTACCGCCTTGCAGCTCAATTAAGGTTTTAGATATCGCCAATCCCAATCCAGTTCCACCGTATTTCCTGTACGTGCTTGCATCCACTTGTTTGAAATTACCAAACAGTAAATGTTGTTTATCTTCTGGTATACCGATTCCTGAGTCACTGACTTTAAACTGAATAAAATGGCTATCCTTTGGTTTATTAACCGAGATGCGCACATTGCCTTTCTCGGTAAATTTAACGGCGTTAGAAACTAGGTTTGTTAAGATTTGATTGAGTCTGGTTGGATCACCTTTGACTACATCAGGTAAGTCAGTATCGATGTCCACCTCAAATTTTAGACCTTTTTCTTCCGCTTTAAATCGACTATTCTCACTTACATTATGAATCACTTCATGTATGCGAAATGGGATCAATTCAATGCTCATTTTTCCAGCTTCAAGCTTGCTTAAATCTAGAATATCATTGATGATTACGAGCAAGTTTTTAGAGGAAATATTAATCGCCTTTAAATACTTAATCTGCTTCTCATCTAATTTGGTTGCCAACAATAAGTTGGTCATTCCAAGTACGGCGTTCATTGGCGTACGTATTTCATGACTCATGTTGGCCAGGAACTGCTGTTCGTGCTTTTCGCTTTCTTCCGCACGTATTTTAAGCAGGTTAACTTCCTCATGGGTGATTGAATTTTGAAGTGCTACAGATAAGAAACCTAGTAAATGTTCGATGTTTTCTTGATGATAATTATCGAAGGCATTTTTTCTAAAACTCACCACGGTAATTGTCCCAACAACTTCGTCATTCAGTACAATTGGATACGACAATATCGATTGTGCTGTTTGACCGTTTTGTAGTTTTAGTGGTTCTGTTACGTATCTCCCAAAGTTCTTTTCTGCATCTTCTAAAATAACTGATCTATTGTTTGACCGAACCCACTCCGCCATGTGATTTTTATATCCATCCGCTACCTCAAGGTTTGAAAATATCGTCCATGTTTCTTTTGAAACATCAAACACACCCAGTTCTACAACCGCGGCGTCCATAAGGGAGTTCAACGTGGTAAACAAATATTGGAATGTCTCTTCCAGTTTTAACGACGAAGTGACTTTCTGTCCCAGCTCATTTACAATGAGCATATTGTTAAGCTGTGTTTTGTTAGACGAATTGTCAACTGTAGCCTCAACTACCGGTTCGGGTTTGTCCGTAATTTTTGGTGTAAGTGCCGAAATACGATTTGCCACTTCCGATAGCGCTGTTGGCAAACTCAACGTATCACCATTGTTGCGGGCATTTCTACCATCCTTTTGTTTTTCAACAAACTGATTAAGTGTTTTAGCCCAAGATTTTATTTTAGACTTAAAAAACAAATAGGTTGCTCCTATTCCTAGAAGTAAAACCAGTATATTGATTACGTATATGTTCATAGTATTACGCTTAGTTTCGATTGTTTCATCATCGCAAGAGTCAATTGAATTGCTCTCATTCTTTAATAAATTTTTTAGTATATCGGACACTACCCGTATTGATTTGAACAAAATAAATTCCTGCTGAAAGTTGTTTAATATCCACCTGAACTCCATTGTTTTCAAATGAAACAGGTACGGTCACTTCTCGACCTAACCCATCTGAAATACTGATATCAATTTGTACATTGATTATTGTTGGCCATGTAATAAAAACATATTCTGATGAAGGATTGGGATATACTGTTACCACATTCCGATCTGCCTGACTCAAAACACCTAAGGTGCCACCTATAGATGCAATGAAGAAGTCGAAATAATAACCTCGTGTGTTCGTTATTTTTTTTGAACCAAATAGAACTTCCCCACTAGCAGTATGTCCTGCAATAAGAACGTCTGTAGTAGGAGATATAGCTATACATGAAATAGTATCACGGATAAGACCGCCAAACCCATGCGCCCAAATGACATCTCCTTGAAGATTCAATTTCGCTAACCCAGCATCTGACTCGCCTGGATTATCCAGTGTAAATTCCCCATTTTTGGAATTGGTTTCATCATATGTCCAGCTAATAAAAAGCGCCTCTTCCCTACCTTTAAAATCAGTTAGGTTGCTACTGTTCGACAGGCTTTTGTGAAAAATATAATCACCATTCGGTCCGTATTTACTTAATAACATTGTAGGACCTTTTACAAGTTTCGTGTCATTATCAATTTTGATTGATCCATAAACATTTGAGACTGAATATACACTTCCATCAACCATGGTAGCTAAGATGCTAGGTGCGTCTGTTTTGGTACCGCCTTCTCTAACTAACCAATTGAGATCCCCAGTTGTACTGAAATTGGAGATAAATCGATCTAAATTTCCAAACCCACCTGAAGTAGGATTTATTAATATGCTATCTTGAGCAAATAATGTATCTCCTTCCCAAGCTCCTGATAAAAACACTTCACCTTTGGTATTTGTCGCCATCTCGGTAATCTGGCTATTAATTACCTTACTGCCTAATACCCGCGACCAGAGGTATTGGCCACCAGAATCCGCTTTGGCTACAAAAACCGCATCTTTATTTATTGGTTCAAGAATGTCGTTTCCAAAAGTGGTTCTACCTGTTATATAACCAGACAGATAGATTTGCTGGTTCGATGTCGCTAACACTTTTAGCGATTGGCATTTGGCTTGACTTAAATTCATTAAATCTTGAGCCCAAGTCACTTTGCCCGTTTTATCCATTTTGACCAAGAAACTAATTTGGCTATCTCTTTGGGCTTGAATTGAAAAGTCATCCCCTATACGCAGAGAACTCGTAGTCGTGTCGACCAATGCATCACCACTACAATATACATTACCGTTACTGTCTGCCGAGATACTGTTGATTTTCATTGCCTTTACTTGACTCCCACCAATTCGATTTAGCCAGTCAAGTTCTCCAGACGGTCTTAATTTAGCTATGAAAAAATTCCCATTTACTTTGGAGTTCCATCTCTGAACGAATTGCGTATCTAATTTAAAATTACCCGTATATCTGCCAATTATGTAAACGTTACCGGCATTATCAACTTCCATGTTTTGGATATATTCACTTTCAAACCCATTCAAGGACTGTTTGGCCCAAGCACAATTAATTTCTTGTGCATGGCACGTATTGGTTACGGACATCGCAAACCAAGTGGCACACAATAGACTATATTTTATGAAACGTGTGCTCATTTTATCTTGCCCTTTTTATCTGTATTAAAAACAATTGGTTGACTGAATTCGCCGAACGGCACATGTGTGGCGCTTATTACATAACCTAGATCTGTTTCCTTTATATCAGCCCCAATAGCAGGTCCGTTAGTTCCAGGTATTTCAATCCATTCCAATGACAAATCCGCTCTTACTTTCACTAACAAAATCCTGTAATCAGAGGGTACAAGTTGATTTGAGTTGATGTTACAAGTCCCCAACATCATATAGCCTCCATCTTTACACCCAATAATTGTACGGATAAAACCATTTTTCAAATACCCTTCTATTGTTTCCGTTTTATCAATCTGTAAATCAGCGTTCATTTTCAACACGGATATAGAACGCCCAATTAAGAATTTCTCTTGATTTCTAAGGTTGAACCAATAATTCAAAAGTGTATCGGGATTGCTTGGCCCAGAGGATGTCCAAACAGCATTATTTGCATTTTGAAAGGTCAAATTAGAAGGTGCCGTTAATGCATTATTGCCAGCGAATGAGTTATAAGCAATTGGTTTATAAGAGTTCGATTCAAGCTTTAAAACAAATGACGTATACCCCAATGTGTCATTGCGACTTTCATCAGCCCTTCCACTTAACATTACATCTCCGTTCGGATCTTGTTGAACATACAATTGATACATGTCTTGCTTTGGTATAATTCCGTTAGGTTGATATCGTTTGTCAAAGACCGTATTGAGCTCTGAATCCAAAATAACAAGTCTAGGCACCAAAGGGATGTTTGAACCCATAGAATGAGGCATTGTTAATGCAATGTTGCCGTTTTGAAGTACCATACAATCCACGGAATTATCTCCATATGAGGAAGGAAGAGAACGACTCGAATTAAAGAATGCGTGTCGTTTCAAAATGGTACCGTTTTGTGAAAGGGTTACCACACCTACATATTCAGAATTATGTTCACCACTAAATCCAACAACCACAATGTTTCCATTCTTCATCAATCGACAATGCCATAAAACCCGAACGTTCTCAGGTAATTCAATTTGCCATAAAAAATCACCACTATGGTCATACTTATTCAATAGCGATGGCAAATCAGTAGCTGGATTTACTGATGCATTGAAGTTATCAATAGATTGTACAGCGCTGAGTAAAAAGGAACCATCTGATAATTCTACAACATCTCTTGCGATATAAGGCGTAGAAGTGGTCATGACCTTAATAAATGACTCTGCACTAAGTACCACATCTTTTTTGCAACCAGATAGAATCAGGGCAGAAAAGGCCAAACTATATAACCATTTGGTTCTCATCGAATTGTCGTCGTTAATTTCGGTTCTTCTCCTAAACTTAATGTCGTACCAAACAAAAGCATTTGGCCATTTGACATTTTCACAATACCATTAAAATAATTGGAATACGTACGAGTAATGTATTCTGAGCGTATCAATTCTCCAGCCCCATCTAAATCATAGTAGTAAGAATAATGTGCATTATTGTAGGTGCCCGGTCGGCTAGAGCTGCCTTCGGTCGGGATTTCAAAATCCATTTTCATTAAACCAGTGAAGCCCATTTTACCATTTCTCACTAAACTCTTACTGATATAAGATTCGTTACCGGTAGCAACGTTTAAAGGTGCTAAGTCTAAATAAGTCAATCCTGTTATCTCACCTGAATCATTAAAGTGATAGAGCCTAGATCTTTTGTCTGGCGATCGATCATCAATTGGACTTAAGAGGTAAGCATAATGACCCTCAGATATTTTTATTAATTCTCTACCAACATATCTACCATCAAATATCTTTTCATCTATTAACCCAGCGAGAACTTTTCCGTCATTGCGAATTTCCCTTACAAAAAAATAATTGGAGTCGGCTGAGTTATCTGAAGTACCAGTTCTTCCAATCAAAAAGCTTCCATCCTTATAAGGAATGACATCTGTGTAACGGTCGTTATGAGACTGACCCTGCGAGTTTATAAAAACACCCACTTGTACTCCAGCTTTGTTTAATTGGAGCAAGGCGGGTTGAGCACGTCCTACAGACCCAACTATCATATATTCATCATTTGGGCTAAGCCTTAAATTTGTTATCACCAACCGCCCATATCGATTTCGATTAATAAAGCTTTTGTTGTCATAAATGACAGACCCATTGTAGTCTACTTTTTTAAGCCCATAATCATAAAAAATAGCAAAACTCGAATCCGAATCGTGGATGATTTTCATCCCAGGTATTTGACCATTTTCTTTGACTAAAAACCTGTACCCAAAAGTTTTAGTCCAGACTTCTTTACCGTCGTTATCTATTAATTTAAAATTATATAAATTGGCATTATCGACATAGACCAGAAGGACAACGTCTTCCCCAGCAACTGCACCCATAGCCCACTTCACCTCGTCCTCTTCCCAAATTTGAAGACGCTCAATGTCACTTGAGTTGGTTTTAATTACATCTTTGTCGCAAGCCGAAACGATTACAATTAAGCTTAAGATTAGGCCAAATTTCATTATGTTATTCATCTCCTTCTCCTCTCTTTGAAACAACGTTTTTGTATCCTAGATTATAACTAATTCCAAGATTGAACTGTAGGTTGTCCATGGCAAAATCATTGTCCAGGTAATAATATTTAAACACTAAATCCAAGTTATCATATCGTGTACCTGCCTTGTTGAAATTTGCGGGCGTTTTTAAATATGTCACTGCTGCTTGAAAGGCAAAATCTTTAACTCTATAACTAGCGCCTACACCAACTGAATAGCCGGTATAGAAAGATTTTCTTTGCGATTTTCTATCTACAATGTCACTTATGTTGTCACGTGAAAGTTCGCCAAGAGCGCTATTTAAAAATGACAGGTTTAAGCCTGCTTGAGCAAAAGGGCGAAAGCGGTCTTGCAAAAAGTAATGTTTTACAACAAAGGGAATGTCGAAATACCCAATGTCCTCGGTGTAAGAAATCGTCCGCTCCTGAACATTTAACAGTTGATTGGAATAGGATACCGCTCGATACAATAACCCTGTTTGAAGCCAAAAAGACTTATACGCTTTATACTCCAACGCCACACCGAATTGAAAGCGCGGTGTCCTCGTGTAATTATCTAAATCATTGAGGTTCTGATGTTGGGTTACAGAATGCAACTCATTTGCCTGTACAGAAGTTACATTTAACCCACCCATGACTAATACTTTTAAGTAAGGAATTGGCTTATATTTTTGATATAATGCGATTACTTCAGCTGGATCATTAAGTTTATCCGCTTCATAGTTTGGATTAATTTTCATGATGGCAGCAACACTTGCTTCAGCCTCTTCAATTTTGTCAATGGCGATGTAGTTCAGCGTTAATAATTTGTATGCCTCAATTTTTTCAGTTTTGGTTAGCGGACAGTCCGACAAGCTTTTTTTAACCTTTACTATTGCCTCATCGTACCAACCCTCTTGATACTTTTCATTTGCGTCTCTTATGTACGTAACACATGGATCGATTTGGCTAAACAAGGCTCCTGAGACATGTACAAAGACAAACATTAAGAGATATTTTAGATTCTGTTTTCTCATTTGGCAGTTGTCTTTGTTTGCTTAGGTGTGTTCGACAAATAAGGCACATCACTTCCTATAAAAGTTGTCCATTCTTCAACGGTTAACACTCGCTCCGTTTCCAGACGGAGTGCATCAATAATATCTTTTGCTTTTATCGGATATTTATAAATTGTTCTATCTGAACAGTAGACATATAATTGCTTCGTTTTTGATTCCAACGCCAGCACTTTTATTTGGCGATCTAACTTAATTTCAATAGGTAAAAGATCCAAATTAGACAGTGTATATAGACGGATCAATTTCGCTGATGACGCGACAATCATAAGATCATTTTCTTTGTCGATGATGATATCAACTGGACTACCAACACCCCTTAATTCTTTTATCTTTTTACCAGATTTATTAAAAACCTGGGTGATGCCATCAGAATATGTAATGGCAAAGATATCGCCAAAGCTGGATTGAGAAATTGCCTCAACTCGGGCAGCTGGTCTTGCTGCAAATTGGTTATACTTTTTATCGTTTAAGTTAACAACATAGGTAGATCCATTTTCGCAACCTACAAGACAAGTATTGGTGTTCGATAATGCTGAAATAGATTTGATTCTTGCATTGAGTTTAATTTTGTCAGCACTACCATCAGTCTTCCACAGAATCAACGTACTGTCTCTACCACCGCTTATCATACTTGGTTCAGATGTTCTAAACTGTACAGACCTTACGAGTCCAGTATGACCAGCAAACAGCTTTATTCTTTGGGCACCGCCATTCTCATACAATGCGAGTTTGTTCGAATTTAGACCGACAACATATTGGTTTTTAAATGGGCTTAAATAAGCTGTATTGAGATTTGTGGGCTGTTCACCTGATTGTACTTTAGACAGTACACTTAAATCCGCTTGGTTGAATGTAAGCGCAGTACTCTTTCGGTCGACAAAAACGATTTTATTGTTTCTTGCATCTAGCTCAAGTATTTCTTCCCCATGTCGAAGAACAACGTGGTTGTGGTCTGTTTCCATTTGAGAAATAGCACGTGAACCCGCTTGATATAAGTTCGCAGCATTGCTATTACCCTTGTTCGCCAATAAAAATTCATATGATTGGATAGCAAGTAAAGACGCTAATGTTGGATTCTGAGTGACCTGAGTTGACGTGTTGGCCAGATTTTGCCCAAGCGCAATTAGCCTTAATCGTTGTGCTTCATAACTTGCTTCTAAAGCCTTTTTCTTCTGATAATTGGCCTCTTCGCTTTTTTGATCAGCGAGTTTCTGCTTTGATTGTGCAAGTTCAGCGGCAGTTAACGCCTTGCCTTTTTCTATAAGCGCGATTTGTCCTTGATTTCTTGCGACAATTTCCTGCTCGTGGGCATTCAAAGCCTCCTTTTCTGCAAGGACTCTTGACTCTTCGGCTTTTAGGGAAGCCAACTGAGCCTCTTGTTTGGCATCTTCTGCCAGCCCCCGTTGCTCTATGGCTTCTAAACTTTTTTCTTCGGACTCAGCAGTTTTTTGTTGAGCTACTTCTGTTTGCAACAGTGCCCAAGCAGCTAAACCACTTATAACTAAGAAGAATACCAAAAGGGATATTCTAACAAGCCTTCTTCTATTCGTCTTCTTTTTAATTTCAACGACGTTGGCAGTTCTGCTGTCCTCAATGAACTGCAACCCTTCATTATAATTGCTGTTATAGAGTTCTCCCCATGCTTCTATAGGCGCTTGCTTTTCTTTCCAGTCTAAGGCGAATTGCAATTCTGGATTTCTCCATAAAGCTGATGCTCCGGATTTATGCAATAAAGCTGAGGTACAAATACGGCCATAAAACTCGGCCGATTCCATCTCTTCATCAACCCAAACTGTCAGCCTATCCCACCCACGCATCAAACTTTCGTGTGAGATGTCATAAATTGTATTGAGTGGTGGAGTAGCTAAGAAACCTGGTAAAATAAAACTCCTTCCATGCTTCTGAAACGGGGCTATACTCGCAATAATATTCTCTTTGCTCGCCTGTGTAACTTTTATCAGGTTTTCTAAAGACATTGGTCTCCTAACACCTCTATTGTCCGTCTTTTTTGTTGTTAGCGCTTTGAATACTTTTTCTATTGTGCCCTGCAGGCTTGGGTCTAATTCGTCAAAAGCTTCATTTGCGTGATTTGACATGGCGTTTTCCAAATCGCCAATAGCCTTAAAATGTTTTATATCTAGTGGTTCTCCCTCGAGTTCGTGATCTTTCCAATAATCCCAACAACGCATCATTGCATGTTGGAGAATAGGTAGTTGGTCTGAGTTTGCACTTGACCCTAAATATTCGGTAATATGTTGGATAAGTCTTGGAGAAATCTTGCCGTTCGAATAATCTATAGGTCCGGTAATGGCTCTTTTTAGCTGAGCCTTGGTCATTTTTGGGACCAGATAATGACCGTCGTTAATCGCTTCTGGCAATCCTTCAAAGGCCACACAGTCTCCCAAGAAATCTGACCTCAGAGTGAGTATCGCATATATGGGCACATCTCTTTGGCGTACCGTATCAATGATGAGTTTAACAAACTTGTCGTATTCTCCCCTGCTTTCAGTTGCCTCTTCAGACGCGAACCGAAAGACCTCTTCAAATTGATCAACGAGTATAAGTAGTTTTTCTGTAGATTTAAGAATCGGGCGCATGGCCTGAACAAGACCAAGAGGATTGTCGTTCATCAAATCCAGCAAATTGGCCTCATACGCAGCTGCATTCGATTGAGAAACCAACGATTGATTCTGGCAAACGGCCTTTGCTAAATTTTCTATCGGAGAACTTCCAGGGCTTATGGAAATCACTTTCCACTCATCGTTATCATTCCCTCTTTGAGCGGCTATGATTGCTGGCAAGACACCCGCCTTTATTAGCGACGATTTACCTGTACCTGAAGTTCCGACAACAGCAACAAAATGGCTATGGTCAAGTTTAGCTAAGACATCAGAAATATTTTCTTCTCTACCAAAAAACAAATGACTTTCTGTGCCCTTAAAAGCACGCAACCCTGGGAAGGGGTTTTCGTTTAAATTGGTATTGAAATGTGTGTTTGTCAAAATTTTCACTTCGTCCACTTTGTTTTATTGGTATAAAAACAAGGTAGTAAACAAATGTAAGTGATAGTGTAAGGCAAACATTGCCTCTATTTGAAATGTGGTATGTATTCCTTAATAGATGGGTTAATTCACAACCCCATTGGTTTCCTTTAGGCTGTTTAAAAGGGTTTGCTTCTTTCTACGAGAGACTTCTACTGTTGAATTGTCTGACATAATTAAAGAGCCACCTTCCTTACGCATGTAATTTTTAATTTGACTTATGTTGACTAAATGCTTGTTGTGAATTCTCAAAAAACCATCCGCTGCTAGACTGGTTTCGTAATGCCCTAAATTCTTACTAATTAAATGGGTGTCGCCATTAACAACAAAAATTTTGGTGTACGCTCCATCGGATTGTAACCGAATGACATCGTCAATTTCTATAAGCACCAACCCGTTTCTGTCTGGCACAACCAAGCGCCTATTTTCTTTAGGGGTTGAGGAGCTTTTGAGCATTTCAACCTTTTGCATTTTCTTTTTGAAACGGTCTAAGGCGCTCGCTAAGTCATTTTTCAATATGGGCTTTTGCAGATAATCGATTGCAGAATGTTTTATTGCTTCAAGCATAAAACTATCATACATGGTGGTTATGATTATTTCAAATCGAATGTCTCCGATTGCTTTGAGAATATCAAAGCCTTGGCCGTCTAACAATTCCATATCAAGCAAAACCAAGTCGACCTCAATTTTAGCAAGATTTAGAACTGATTCTGCAACGCTTGCGTAACACGCAACAATGGCAAACTCTTTGTTGAAATCATGAAGAATGTCCTTTAGTGCCTCCTGTGACAACGGGTCATCTTCAATAATTACAACTTTATACATCGAACAAATGTATACGAAAGAAGTAACTATTCCTAAACGCAAAAGGGGTAGAAAATATTGACTTTTCTACCCCTTTTTATAATTTATTGAACGACCAATTGGTCGGTAATTATCTCGGCTATCTTCTGCTTTATAGTTTTAATAGTGTTTTGTAAAGTCTGTTTTCCACTCCAATTATTTGAACCGTATACATTCCCTTCTTCAAATCTGAAATATCTAACTGAGTTTGATTTGCTCCAGACTTCCCAGCGATTTCTGTTTCCAACACTACTGAACCCATTACTGAAATTACCTGAAGTTGCAAGGCTTGAGGAGCATTTAGTTTGAACTCAAAATTAATATTATCAGAACTTGGGTTTGGGTACATTTTGAAATCAGCAGCACTCACTTCATTAATACCAGCAGTACCAACTGTTAATGTATCACAAACTTTTGGACATGTATCAACTGTTACACAAACGATATATGTACCTGCTTTGGCGAAGGTATGCGTCCCCCCATGAAAAGTAGCTGTAGAATCATCTCCAAACTCCCATAGCACATTAAGGGCTGACTGAGCACCATATGAAAATCCATAAGTTAAAGGATCAACTGGATGAGGTGATGCATAAACTTTGTGATCACATTGTGCAAACACATTTAATGATGCACTAAAGCATAAAAAGAGAACAACACGTTTTAAGATATTCATTGTTTTTGTTTTTGTTGAGTTCAAATATATGAACACAATAGACATTGCTTGTATCTTATATATATCTGGTCGATTCCAGTTTATATTTGGGTATAATTTGTAAGTCTTGTCTGGATAAATATAAGGATCATAAGGATATCCAAAGGAATAAACCTTAACATATACTGCAATAAATTGGCGTAATGTAATACTCCCCAATAATAAACCAAAAGGGTAGTAGGTTAAGTTAATATTTATTGTTCTAATAGTTGTCATTTATGCTGCTTTCCGCTTGACTGAATCCATATATCGGATACATGGTTTCTGCTCGGTTGTGTGATGTGTCTTGCGATTATAATATTGGATATACTCCTGAACACCTTGATAGAGTTCAAAGCCATCATCGGCAGGATTTAGAAAAATGTGGTCATATTTTACACTCTTCCAAAATCGCTCAATCCACGCATTATCCGTCGCTCTGCCTTTGCCGTCCATCGATACCTTTATTTCCTTCTCTGCTAAGAACTGAGTCCTTAAAGAACTCGTGTATTGTGACCTCTGGTCAGAGTTGATAATCTCTGGAGGTCCGTACTTGTCTATGGCCTGTTGCAACATATTCGAACACCACTGAGCATCCATAGAGTTGCTCAATGACCTGGAGAGTATCTTTCGGCTATATACGTCAATGATCGCGGTCATATACATAAAGCCCTTCTTCATTGGTATGTAGGTGATATCGGTACACCAGACCTGATTGGCATGGGTAATATCAAGTCCTCTGAGCAAATAGGGTTTGATGTATTGGCGTAACCCCATTTTTGTTAGGTTCTTACGACGATATATCGTTTCCCTTCCCATGAGCATCAGAAGCCTTCTAATGCTCATGGGATTTACGCTATAGCCAAAGCTCTCTCAGATAGTATACCATCGACTTCACACCTTCTGTGGGGTGATCCGTCAGGTGCTTATCCATAATATTCATGATGCGGATATTAGTATCGCTCTCCCCTTTAGGTTTATAGTACAATCGATTTCGATTGACCAATAATAGATCACATTGTTTACGAACCGAAATAGTAGAACTGTTTGTTGATACCAATTGCTTTCGTGAATTCATATCCCCAGTTTCTTGCAATCCGCCAGCTGGCGGATCGTTCTCCACCTTGAGTTGACCAATTTGAGCGTATAGTTTCTCAACATTCACTTGTTCTTGGTCTTCTTGATCAGCGGACTTCCCATCAAAAGTTGCCTCCAAGTT
>JBLHOC010000085.1:0-12811 GCA_047620825.1 Bacteroidia bacterium
AGTCCAACAACCTTGAGCTACAATGCAGCTGGAGGTATGATAACCAACACGGCTGGTGGTGTAATCTTAGAAAGACGATGGGATGTAGATCCAACGACACAACCAACTTCACCTGTAACGGTTCGTTACTTCTATACCAACGATAACTACGGTGATATTGTAACGGCAATGGCAGGATTAACAGCACCAACGACCATCAGTTCACCAAGTCAACTACAGTTTTACAAGGTAACAGGCGGCTCATCGGCAACCTTCCCGAACCCACATGATACGGGTGTAACGGGTATTGTACTGACCAACGGAACAACAGCCAGCACAACAGTGTGGGTTAATGGAACACATGGTGTACAAGACCATACAGCAGAATACCTAGTAAGCACGTTCTCCGGTGGTGGAGGCGGAGGCGGGGGTGGATCTGAGCCACTACCAGTGGAACTGATTCAATTCGAAGCTCAAGCTTCAGCTAGTCACAGTGCAGACCTTACTTGGAAGACCGCATCAGAGTTAAACAACTCGCATTTTGTGATTGAAAGATCATACAACGGAAGAGACTTCCAGGAAGCTGGATTGGTTCAAGGAAACGGAACAACACAAAACGTGATGAGTTACAGCCACAACGATAATACGATTGAACTGACTCAAAACACAGTCTTCTATCGTCTTCGTCAGGTTGACTTTGATGGAACCCAGGCTTACTCACCAGTAAGACGAGTAGACTTTGATTCACCGTTAGATGTAAACAAAGTATCGTTGTATCCAAACCCAACCAAAGGAACGGTTACGGTAAACTTTACGGATGAGGAAATAGAAAGTCATACACTAAAAGTGATAGATAACTTGGGTAGGGTATTGCTAGAAACAACATTTGATGGAAAATCGGGAGAAATTAATTTATCGTCCAACCCAACTGGAATCTACTTCATTCTTCTTGATACAGGCGAAAGCTTTAAGCTGATTAAAGAGTAGAGGGATATGGGTATGAAGTAGTGAGACATTGTCGCATTAACGAATTGTAACATTACTGCATTACGAAAAAAGCCGTTTCGAAAGAAGCGGCTTTTTTGCTATTACATCTTAGCAGGCATTTTCATACCTAATAATTCACCACATGTCGCAATCATCCGTGCAGTAACAGCTGTTAATACCAGTCTAAACGAAACACTCGCAGGTTCCTCGGCTTTTAATATGGGGCACTGGTTATAGAAAGTGTTATAATATTTGGCTGTGTCGTACAAGTATTGCGCGATTAATGCCGGACTCATCTGTTTGGCAGCGTCCTTTAAAACATCATCAAAATCGAAGAAATGAGCAATCAAGTCTTGCTCAACAGTCTCTAATTGAACCTGGCTAGGTACACTTAGTTCTTGGTTGGCGCTTCTCAAAATTGAGCTACAACGCGCATACGTATATTGAATAAATGTCCCAGTATTCCCCTGAAAATCAATAGATTCAGCTGGATTGAATAAAATTCTTTTGGTTGGATCCACTTTAAGTAAGAAGTACTTTAGAGCACCCATACCTAATGTCTCAAACAACGTATGCAATGTGTCGGGATCTAAGTCCTCCGTTTTGCCTTGTTCTTGTGTTCTTTCTTTTGCAGTGGCATACATTTCATCCATCAAATCATCTGCATCAACGACTTTACCTTCTCTGGTTTTTAATTTGCCAGTTGGCAACTCTACCATGCCGTAACTCATGTGAATGACACCGTCGGCATAAGGTTTTTGTAGTTTTTTAAGAATCAGTTGTAATACTTTAAAGTGATATTCCTGCTCATTCCCAACAACATAAATGGACTGTTCCATTTTATAATCGTTGTATTTTAAATCTGCAGTTCCAATGTCTTGCGTCATATAAACACTGGTGCCATCAGCTCTTAATAGCAGTTTCTGATCTAACCCATCATCCGTTAAATCCACCCAAACACTTCCGTCATCTTTTTTGAAAAACACATTAGCATCCAGACCTTCTTGAACCATTTCTTTCCCAAGTAAATAGGTGTTGGATTCTTTGTAATATTTGTCAAAGTCAACGCCCATACGTTTGTATGAAACATCAAATCCTTTGTACACCCAATCATTCAAGGTATTCCAAAGACTTAAGGTTTGTTCATCGCCTTGTTCCCATTTATTCAGCATCTCTCTAGCCTGCGCCATAAGAGGTGATTTGGTTTTTGCTTCTTCTTCCGAAAGCCCTGAAGCTATTAATTCTGCCTGCTCCGTTTTGTACGCTTTGTCGAATGCTACATAATATTTACCAACCAGGTGGTCGCCTTTTATTTGGCCAGACTCTGGTGTTTCACCATCTGCAAATAGGGTATAGGCCAGCATGCTTTTACAGATATGAATTCCTCTATCATTGATTAAATTAGCTTTAGTCACATGGTGACCGTAATACGAGAGAATCTGACTGATGGAGTAGCCAAGCAAGTTGTTTCTAACATGACCTAAATGCAATGGTTTATTGGTATTCGGAGAAGAATACTCCACCATAATTTTCTGTGGCTCAGTCGTTTTGTTGCCCAGGCGTTCAGTTTGATGCACTGTGCTTAAGTACTCCAACCAAAACTGATCTGTTAAAGCAAAGTTTAAAAATCCTTTTACGACGTTAAACGATTGTACTTCAGTCAATTGTTCACTTACAAACGCACCGATGGCAGTTGCACTATCCTCCGGTTTTGTACGCGTGATTTTTAGAAATGGAAAAACTACGAACGTAAAACTACCCTCAAATTGAGGATTCGTTTTTTCGATCTTCAAGTCTTCCGCTACAATATCGTGGCTATATAGAGAAGCGAATGCCTCTGAAATAGACCGTTTTAATTTGTTTATCAACGTCTTACGTATTTATAAGTTCTGGTTCGTTACCCGGCATCCATTTAATTGAACAGCCAACTGGTTTAATTTTAGGGAAGTCAACCTCCAAGCCATCCAACGACATTTCTAGTGCATCTTCGAGATACACTCTAGTTACCGCTTTTTCGTTTTCCCAAGAATCATCAATAGCGCCTCGATAAACCAATTCCCTTTTAGAATTGAATAAAAATGCTTCGGGAGTTCTGGTTGCTTCGAGTAACTTAGCAATTTGCTGTGACTCATCTCTCAAATACGTAAAGGTGTATTTCGTTGACTGCATAAATTTCTTCATGTTGTCAAACGAATCGTCAGGATATCGGTTGGCATCGTTTGGATTTACACAAACAACAGCCAAATTATCTTCTTCATAACGGGTGGCAAGCTTATTAATCCTTTTCCAATAGGCATTAGCGTATGGGCAATGATTGCAAGTAATCACAATCAACATCGCAGATTTGTCTGCAAAATCAAAGTTGTTGTATATTTTCCCATTGGTACTGGGTAGTTCAAATTTGAATAGTTTATCACCAATTTCCATGGTGCGAATTTATTATCCAATATTCGATTCACCGAATAAATGTTTAAGGATAATAAGATGATTTTAAGTCGTTCAACTTAAAACTTTGTCTTCTGGTCGGCATAGTCGGATTGTAAAAGTAACTTTTGCCTAATTTTCGCGTTCAATACGTGTATTGTATTTTATGAAAACCCTAATTTTCACCATTACCCTTCTGTTTAGTTCTGTTGTTGGCTCGGCCTATCAAATAAAAGGAAAAGTCACGTTCAACGGGGAACCTGTTGGACACGCGAGTATACGCGTAAAAGGAACTACGTACGGCGTTATATCCAACGGCAAGGGGGAGTTCTATATGGAATTGTTGAAAGGTAAACACCACATATTGTGTACGCACGTCGGCATGTCACCAATAGAAAAGGAAGTATCCATTACAAAGGATATGACGTTTAACTTTGAAATGGTTGAAAGCAAAGTGGTTTTAAATACGTTGATCATTGATTCTAAAAGTGAAGACCCCGCATACGACATCGTACGTAAAACGATTAAGCACAAAAGCAGTCTTAATACCAACTTGGATGCCTATATCTGTAAAGTATACATTAAAGCGTCCATTGAAAAAGAAAATCTAAAACGGCCAGATACTGTAAATTCAGAACTAGTTACGAAAAGGCGGGTAAATTTCATCGAGTCATACTCAGATGTCTATTATAAAAATGGACGTTTTAAGGAAGTCAAAAAAGCGTATAAGGATTTATCAGAAAAACAGAATGCTGGCTCAACGGTGTCTGTAAGTTTTAATGAATTAGACCCCACGCAGCCACAGTCTGTTATAACACCAGAATTGTTTTTCACTAAAGTAAGTGATGGTAATTTTGATTTCTTGAAGAATCGGATGGACTTGTCGTCATTAGGTGAAATGCCTATAACATCACCCATAAGTGATGCCGCGTTGCTTTCTTATAAATATAAACTTGAAGAAACCTTTTTTGGTGAGGAAGACATCATTGCTAAAATAAAGGTGACGCCTAAATACAGATACAGTGCTTTGTACAGCGGCACGATTTTTATATCCAAGAAGACATTTACTCTTATTTCTGTAAACCTGGATATAAATCCAGCAGCCTTGGCATTTTTTGATCGATTTACGGTGATACAAGATTATACGTTGGTGGGAGACACAACACTTGTTCCAATCCGTCAGGAGTTTTATTACGATACGAAAAACGGAAAACATAAAACGACGTATGGGCATTCATTAGCCACATATAAGAACTATACCTACAATCCAACCATTAGCAATAGGTTTATGAGCCGCGGGCAAGTGGTCTACGAAGATAGCAGCTACGATGCTTCTTTGGATTTTTGGCAATCCATTCGACCAACAGGACTAAAAAAGATTGAACTAGAATTCATAAAAGCACAAGACAGTATTATTAAACACCATAAAAGCGACGCTTATCTTGATGTTCAAGACAGCATGTACAACTCACTTAACGTTTGGGATTTTGTGCTCCATGGTATTGTGCACCGCAATAGAGAAAAAGGTACAAGATGGTTCCTCATACCGCTCATTGCTCAGATTCAGATAAATAATATTGATGGCTATAGGCACACAATAGGTGGCTCATATACAAAGGTTTGGACAAAGGAGAAAGACATTCGTATCAATGGCGGTCTGGATTATGGCGTAACAAACAAAAACATTCGAGGTCATATCCAAGCGAGATTTCTGTATGATCCCAAAAAGTTCAGTAGAGTCAGGGTGAAATATACCAATCAGTATACCATGCTTAATGACCGGGCAAACATCTCCAGCACACTGAGTCCTTCAAATTTTGCCGAAAACATTGGCTATGGTATTGGCCATGAACAAGAATGGTGGAACGGCTTCTTTTTGTCAACGTATTTAGATTACAACCATTACGCTCCATTTAAAGGAAAGAAACTGGACGAGCTGTGGGATCTTTTCCCCAAGTTCAATGAGCCCCAAGACTTTCAGCCTTTTGAGGAACTTGTGTTGACCATGCGCGCTAGATTTACATTTAAGCAGCAATACGAAATCCGACCATACAAAAAGGTTATCACAGGATCAAAGTATCCTGTCATTGACTTGACTTACACCAAAGGGATTAAGCCTCTTTTTAAGAGCGATGTAAATTTTGACTACCTACAGATCGGCACAAAATATGCTTTCAAACTTTTCAAAATGGGCACCACCAGGTTAGAAGCGCAAGCTGGCCGATTTATAAATGACAGAGAAGTTCGTATATCGGGTTTAAAATATGTTAGAGGGTCGGATAAGTACTATTTCTCCAACCCCCTTCAAACAGGTCAAGTCATCGAGTCTAGAGGCTACCAAACGGCAAACGGATATTTACAAGCAGGCCTCATGCACCATTTCAATGGTCAGTTATTAAGGAAAGTGCCTGTCATAAAACATACAGGACTACAATTGGCTGCAGGCGGTTACCTGTTGGCATTAGAAGGTGGATACGTTACACTTGATGAAAGACAGACACAAGGCAGTATTGGACATGCTGAGATGTTGGTCGGTATTGAGCGACCAGTTCGTATGTTTAAGCAAATGTTCAGGTTTGGAGCGTATTATGCGGTCGGGCAGAACTCTAATACAGGATTTAATCAAGGTGTTAAGTTTGGTATCGACTTTTACAATACCGTTTCTAAACTTTGGCAGTATTAAACTTTCAAACATTCCTACATTCACACATTCACACATTCCTACATTCAATGATTCAATCCTACATTCAATCATTCAATCCTAAAGGTGTAATTTTGCCGTCGATTTGAAACAACTCAAAAGCATACTCGCCATTGTAAAAGGCTATCGGTCCAGGCAATGGGGATACGTCATTTTCAATGCGTTAGCGTCGTTATTTTCCCTGTTCTCAATTGCCGCAATCGTGCCATTTTTGGCCGTTGTTTTTGACCAAAATGCCTTAGAGGTATTAACGCCCAAATCGTTTTCATGGGATTTCGAAGAACTTAAAGCCTTTTTAGATTTTAAACTTAAACTCTTTATTCAAGAGAAAGGCAGTTTAAACAGTTTGTACTACTTCAGTATTGCAATCATTATTTTGTTTCTGCTTAAAAATTTATTTAATTATTTGTCTTTTTATACCATTGCTTACACACGAAGTGGGGTAGTGCGAGACCTGCGAAAAAGGGTTTACAGGAAATTGGTAGACTTACCCGTATCGTTTTATTCCAATGAACGAAAAGGAGATATAATCAGCAGGTTAACGAACGACGTTAAAGAAGTAGAATGGGGTGTGGTTGGAGCTATAGAAATGTTATTCAAACATCCATTTTATATCCTTATCTACCTGAGTAGTCTGGTGATCATAAGCTGGAAGCTGACGCTTTTCTCAGTGCTCATATTGCCAATCAGTGGCTACATCATAAGTCGTATTGCAAAGCGGTTGAAGAGTACGGCACAAAAGGGGCAGCAAAAGTTAGGTGAGGTCATAAACGTTATAGAAGAAACGCTTGGTGGATTGAAAGTGATTAAAGCCTTTAATGCTGAAAAACAGATAAAGGGGTTTTTTGACGGTAAAAATGAGCAGCATTTTAAGTTGATGTTAAAGCTTCATAGAAAAGAATTAGCAGCATCTCCGGTGAGTGAGTTTCTTGGTTCAGTTGTAATATCTGCCATCCTCATGTTTGGTGGTGCCATGGTGTTAAATCAAACTGATGCCATAGATGGCAAGTTTTTCATCCTGTATATCACCGTCTTTTCTCAATTAATTACACCGGCAAAGTCATTGACAGAGTCCTACTTTAGGGTGCAAAAAGCATCGGCAAGTTTTGAGCGATTAACAGAAATATTAGATTCTGAAAATGTTATAGTTGATATCGCTAATCCTACGCCATTGGCTCATTTGAACGATCGCGTCTCTTATAAAAATATAAGCTTTAGTTATGGCGACAAAGAGGTCATCAGCAATATAAGTTTTGAAATGCAAAAAGGTCAAACAGTGGCACTTGTTGGTGCCAGTGGTGGAGGCAAATCCACACTAGCTGACTTATTGCCAAGGTTCTACGATGTAAGTAAAGGCAGTATAGAAATTGACAATGTCGATATCAAAACGGTTTCAATTGAAGCCTTACGAGGCTTAATGGGTATTGTGACACAGGAACCCGTGTTATTCAACGATTCAGTTCTTGAAAACATTCGTCTGGGGAACCAATCAGCTTCAGAAGAAGAGGTGTTACATGCGGCTAAAATTGCCAACGCCCATGATTTTATTGAAAGCTTAGAAGACGGCTATCATTCAAATATTGGTGATAGAGGCGGTAAGCTAAGCGGTGGGCAGCGACAAAGGCTTGCGATTGCCAGAGCAGTATTGAAAAATCCTGAAATATTGATATTGGACGAAGCGACATCTGCTTTGGATACGGAATCAGAAAAGTTGGTTCAAGAGGCGATTGAAAACTTGATGAAAGGCCGAACGTCACTGGTTATTGCACATAGACTATCGACAATAAAACATGCCGACCGAATATTGGTTATCAGTAAAGGTTCAATCGTCGAAGAAGGGACGCATCATTCGCTGATAGAAGCCAATGGACATTACAAAAAGTTAGTGGACTTACAAGGATTCGCATAATCTATGTTATTTAAACGTTTACCAGAAAAAGACCTTAAGGCCCTTGAGAAAGAATTTGTAGAATTCTTAGTACTGAACGGTATAGTCGCTGATGATTGGATAAAGCTTAAAGCAGACAGTCCACAAAACGCCTCAAAAATGGTGGATGCCTTTAGTGATGCAGTTTATGCAGGCATGATGCGGAAAGTGAAATACTTAGAACGTATCGGACGATCCGAAATCATGTGCTTTTATTGTCAACACGATCAAATCGTTCTCGTTGGACTGGAAACATCTGATGAATCTGTGGATTTTACCACCATGAACGACTTAACAAATTTGACTGCAATCAGTCAGGAAATCCAAGTCTATACAACAACTAAGGAATACGACAAACCACGAGAGCAGGAAATATTTGATATGATTGAAAATGGCGCGAGTTTGGGGGGTAGTACACTGTTTAATGCACTCTGTTTGGCTTTATAAAAGAATAATCAATTGGAAATCAGACTTTCAAGAAACTCATCTGTTATTTCAATCATGAAATGGCCAATTTCTGGAATACTACTCGCTGCTTTATGCGGCACGTCTTGTTCAAATGTTGGAGACAAGGCACCGAGATTTAGCTTCTCAACCATTGATGACCAAACCATTGACTTAGAAACGTTTAAGGATAAAATTGTAGTCGTAAATGTGTGGGCGACATGGTGTCCAACATGCATTCTTGAGATCCCTGATTTGAATAGGTTGTTCGACAAATATGCTGCCGATACCACGGTTGTCTTTTTAGGCCTTTGTGACGAACCAAAGTCAAAAATAGATGTGATATTGAAGCGTTTCCCTTTTAAGTATCCGCAGGTTGCTGATGCAACGTCTTACACAAAGAAACTCCAAACGCGTTTGGTGAAGACATATCCTCAAAATTTGATTATTGATGAAAATTTTGACATCGTTTTTGAAGTTTCCGATGGGTCGGCGGATATATTTAATGCGATGGATACCAAGATTCAAAAACTACAAAATAAGGCAGAGAACTAAATGCATCGTCACACTAATCATGATCAAGAAGATCTTAAATTAAGCATATTTGACTCGGTTCATTTGTTGCCCCAAACACATTGGGAGACGTTAGCGCCAGAAACGAATGTGTACATGAGTTTGCCTTACTTAAGAGCCCTCGAAGGCAGTTTAGGAGACAAGATTGATTTTCGATATATCTTATTTTACAACAATGACTTTCAGCCCGTTGGGATTGCTGTGGTTCAGTTGTTAAGATTTTCTGGTAAAGAGCTAAACACGAAGGACCTCCATACCAGGTTTGGCCATTTTCTGTCAGATAAACTTTTAAATAATCTAGACGCTAGGGTATTGCTCTGTGGAAATGCATTTTCTACTGGTGAAAACGGGTTTGCCTTTTGTTCGAGTGTCCCAAACGATACAGCGAAAACGAACTTAAGTAGGGCATTGGATCGTATAAAGAGAGACGAGAAGAAAGCCAATAACGGGGTTTCCATCATCTTACTCAAGGATTTTTGGCCTGCATCCTTTGACCAGCTGAAGTCACTTAAAGCTGATGGGTACACTGAATTCATGATTGACGTGAATATGGTGGTTCATATTAAACCCAATTGGAATCAGTTCGATGATTACATGGAGGATTTGGTAACCAAGTTTCGCACCAAGGTCAAAGGCATCTATAAGAAATCAGAACAAATTCAATCCAGGATTCTATCTGCAACAGATATTGAGGCCTTAAGTGATGATATCAACCAATTGTATGGCAATGTATTAGAACGGGTCGACTATCGATTTGGTGAACTTACGGCAACCACCTTTCAAAGGTTTGCTGAAGCGTTACCAGAACTATTTCGATTAACTGGGTATTTCTTTGAGGAGAAGTTGGTTGGATTCAGTACATGTTTTAAAAGTGAAGATGTACTAGACGCCAATTTTGTAGGAATAAACTACGACTTAAACCATTCGCACGCGATTTATCAACGGATGCTATGTGATTTCATTAAATATGCCATCGAGTGTGGTGCTAAGGAATTAAGACTTGGCAGAACGGCAGAAGAAATGAAGAGTACATTAGGCGCGGAACCGATAGAAATGAAGCTTTATGTTAAGCATAAAAATCACATCACCAACAAACTAGTCAAACCTATTGTAAGTCAGATTACCCCGAGTAAATTTGAACTGAGAAAGCCGTTTAAAGCGGTATTGTATCAAAAATAATGGATTCATTAACACAGATTGTACTTGGCGCGGCGGTAGGTGAAGCAACGCTTGGAAAGAAAGTCGGAAACAAAGCCATGCTTTGGGGAGCGATTGCCGGAACTATTCCTGATTTAGACGTAGTTGGAAGATCTTTTTTAGATGACATCACAGCATTAGAGTGGCATAGAGGCATTTCACATAGTTTGTTTTTCAGTATAGTTGCGTCACTTGTTCTTGGATGGCTTTTACATCGATTTCATCGAAGTCGCAAAAATGAAGCAACTTCTAGGCAGTGGACTTTTATGTTTTTTATGACCTTGGTAACGCATCCGTTATTAGATTGTCACACGACATGGGGTACTCAGTTTTTTTGGCCCTTTGATTTAAGAATTGCTTACAACAACATTAATGTCGTAGACCCCATTTATACCATCCCATTTTTGGTTTTGGTGTTGATGGCATTGTTTACAAGACGAGGTTCCGATAAGCGTGTAAAGTACAATCGACTTGGCCTCATAATCAGTAGCGCATACATGCTTGTAACCATTGGGTTTAAAGCAGTCTCGTATCAAACATTTAAAGCGAGCTTAGTTGAGCAAAACATACCGTATAAGCAAATATCAAATCGCCCGACCATGTTTAATTCTATGTTATGGACGGCCAATGTGGAAACCACAGATTCCTTTCTGATTGGGTATTATTCGTTTTTTGACAAGGATAAACACGTGCCATTCATAGGACACGCCAAACATCAAAACAGGATTGATTCCATTCGAAACGAACCACATGTAAAACGTCTGCTGAAAATTACAAAAGGCTGGTATGTCGTTAGAGAAAAGGAAGACACATTGTTGTTGTGTGATCTTAGGTTTGGAGAATTCGAAGAGGGAAGTGACCAATTCGTTTTTACGCACCAACTTGTAAAAGAGGGCGATGAGTGGATTGTACATCAAGTAGATCCAAAGTTCTCATTTAGTGACATTCCCGTTTTTATGGGTGTTTTATTTGAACGGATTCGAGGAAACGAAGACGCATTAAAAAAGCCTCCCATTAATTGAGAGGCTTGGTAAATTTGAGTTAATCGAATTATGAAAATTGGCAAATAACACCACCCATTAAGGTTAGCGTTACGATCCAATATCCTCCGTTAACTAAAGCATACTTCATTCCTTTTCTTTCAAATAATGCATTCGTAATCAAAACGGGTATTGCAAAAAATAACCCTCCAAAAAAGCCATGAATTGAACCGTGTCTAAAATCTCTCCAGTTTAGATCCCAACCACTTTGATTCGCGTTAAGATACTCGATTGTTTGGTTCAGGGCATCTTTCTGGCCAAAGAAGATGGAATACAAGTGATTTTGGTGGATAACCATACCATTTAATGCAAATGCCAACAACACAGCCAACACGAAACTTAGCCCAAAGATGAGCACCATATTGCCTCCTTTTACTTTTTCGTCCGTCATGCCTGAGGCTTCCATCCAGGCTTTCCCAAATACTTTTGGATTGTACCAGATGAATCCGATAACCATTGGCGCCAGTGCGGCCAACAATAAAATAGGGAAATTTAATATCATACTATTACTTATTAGGTCTGCCAAATATACTAGATTAAGAAAACTTGCGAATAGCAGGTTATAGCGATATTGCGTGGTAGAATAACCTTAAGCTGAATATGACTAGCAGTATGCCAATGACTTTATACAGTTTAACCAAAAAGTGAGGTTCAATTACCCGACGAAGGTATTTAGATCCAAACACTTTTAAGGTGTCGGTGGTAATAATGCCAAGTAAAGCGGCACACAGAAAAATTACGACTTCTTGTTCTGTGTCATAGGTCAATTTGGCTTTGCCAATCATTGCAATCCATATCACAAATACAAAAGGGTTTACAAAGTTTATTAGGAAGGCTTTGGTGAAGAATGTAGCATAATCCATCTTTTTGATGGTTACCGGTTTATTGGTTGGAAGTTTCGGTTTAAAGATATAGCCCAGACCAAAAACGACTAAGATGACGCCACCTACTAAGGCGAGCCAAAACTCATTTTGTTTGCTTCCATTTTCAAAGAGATTTGAAGCCCAGAAATAACAAAGGACGATTACGGCAGCATCACTTACAACAATGCCGAGTGCAGCAGCAATTCCACTCATCGTCCTGTATTCTAGGCTGATTTGAAGCAAGTAAAAAAAGACAGGACCAATGAAAAACATCATTAATAATCCAAATCCCAATCCTTGCAACAGAGCCATGATGCGAAAATAAATAAGTTGTTGGTTTTTTTGAAAAGAAGATTTACATCATTAAAAAACTGCACTTTTTAGTTAATATCAAGCAAATATAATTTTCAACATTACGTGCATATTAAATATTGGAATGAATACAATTATAACTTGATAGATTGCGTAATTTCGAAAAGTTTTCAAGTCATTAGTCAAAAAAAAACAGGTCGCGCTCTTGTCTTGGTTGTATTCAATTTAATAAACATTATGAATCAAAAAATTAATTGGAGTAAACTTCTAATAATTGGTATGCTTTTATGTTTACCATCATTTTTATGTTCTGCAGCGGTACTATATGCTGAGGGGGGGGATCTCCCAAACACGGGAAATGGAA
>JBLHOC010000086.1:0-12765 GCA_047620825.1 Bacteroidia bacterium
GCTTTATTACTGGCCGATTGTTATTTTTGTTTCGCCTGAAGAGTCCCATGTTTGAAAAATTTTTAGTAGAATTCAAAAATATGGGATTCTAAAGGCTTTATAATTTAGCTACTTTCGGATGCTAGTGTTACTTTTTAAAGTATTTTACATCTTTAGGGAACAATGGAAGTCAATTGCCAACAAAGATTTTATATTGCTTTCATGTTTTTCCAAATGTTTCAAACATTACATACATTAGGTTAATTCATGCCTAGGTATAGAAACAAACAAATCTTTGTACTTAAAGTGTTGTAAAAGTATTCGTCCAAATGTTAAAATTTAATACCCGGAAAATAATGCGTTTAGCGTCAATTACTTCTGACAAACCAAAAGGTTGGACCTTGATCAGTATGCCTTTAATCCCACTTTTTGTGTTCTTTATTGAAAGAAGCAATGAATTCTCGTTGATTGGGTTGGTTAAACCAATACTCGTTATTATCATCCTAAGTGTTTTGTTAACTTTCTTTTTAAAGTTTTTCCTAGCTGGTAAATACAATCGCTCATTACTTGCAAATCTTCTTCTTTATTTATTAATTGATTATAGTTCGGTGGCGGCATTATTTCTAGGCCCTTCCCCTGTTCCACACTTTCTTATTCTTTATGGTGTTTTATGGATACTTCTAGCGATTATTTTGGTTTTGGCATTTAGATATATTAGTTCCTCACTTATTAAACCTATAAAAGTTCTTGGGCTCGTTTCAGTAATTTTTGTTTCGACTTTGGGTATTAAAATCGGACAAGATTTTATGAATACTCTTACATTAAAGGAAACTGATATTAACACAGATAATCATGCTATAATGAAAGGTGCACTTTTAAAGAAATATCCAAGCATTATTTATATCGTTTTGGACGAATATACGAGGTCAGACATGTTAAAAAGAGAGTTCGGGTTTGATAATAGTTCGTTCATTGATTCGTTGAAGAATATTGGGTTTAATATATTAAATCAGTCAAGATCAAATTATTGGACCACTCCATATAGCTTGGCTTCCTCCATGAATATGAATTATCTAGATTCAATGTTAACAAAAGATAACTCTCATTCGTGGGTAACTCTAACTAGTTTAATTAATCGAAACGATTTAATAGACACAATTCGTGATTTTGGAGGAAAAGTGTATTCAACAAATGCTTATATAACTCGCAATGTATACTTTGGGAATTTTGATTCATGCTTACAATTACCAAGTCACTTCGAAAGATTATACGATGTTGGTTATAGTTTTTGGTCAGGAACTGCTTTTCACCCACTTGCAGGAATTTTATCTCGACATAAAACCAAAGAAATAGCAACAGGACATAAAAGGAAAATTGAAGATGCCTGGCAAAAAGTAAAACAGAACAAGGTTCCTCCCACAAATAGTTTTGTGTTTGCCCATCTACTTGCTCCGCATCCTCCATTTTTATTCAATGGTGATTTCCACATTAAAGATGGAAATTATATTGGGAGTTATCCATTTTTTAATATGAGTAGTATGTCAGATTCATTATGGGTTAAAGGTTATTCTGCTCAAATTGACTATGTAAATCAAAAAGCTTTAGAAGTGATAGATTCACAGCTTTCTAAATCAATCCAACCAATAATAATTATTCAAAGTGACCATGGAATGAGGAATAAAATCTATCAAAATGGTGATTATAACAAATTTGATTCGGATTACTTAATGCGCTTTACTAACTTTTCTGCTGTCTATTTCCCAGATCAAGATTATTCCATGTTGTATGATTCTATGTCAAACGTTAATACGTGGCGGGTCGTACTCAATAAATATTTTGGTACTGAAATGGAAATGTTGCCAGACCGAAATTTCGATATTGACTTTAATGAACCTTTTAAGTTTATCGACATTACAGATAGGTTAGACTCCATAGAAAACTCACTTTAATGACCTACGGCGTACGTATGATGATTTGGGCTGGGTTAACCTTCGCCATGATGAATGTCGCGGTGAAGTTACTACCTGGCATCCCTTCTTCAGAAATCGTATTCTTTAGGGCAATGGTTTCGCTGGTGCTTTCGGCCTACCTTGTTCGAAGAAAACGCATTTCATTTTTTGGTACAAACAGATCTGTTCTACTGTTACGTGGTTTGTTTGGGACTACAGCGCTTATGTTTTTTTTTTACACGTTGCAAGTCATGCCGCTAGCATCATCCATGGTTATTCATTATTTGGCTCCAATTTTTACAGCTCTAATCGCACATTTTTTTCTAAAGGAACGGTTAAAGGCAATACAGTTTTTATTCTTCCTGTTGAGCTTTGCAGGAATTGTAGTGATGAAGGGATTTGATGAGCGATTGGATTGGATGGATGTAGTTGCTGGTGTCCTCGCAGCACTGTTCAGTGGTGCCGCCTACAATTGTATTCGAAAACTCAAGTTCTCAGAGGATAGTCAAGTAATTATTTTGTATTTTCCGATGGTTGCTTTCCCTATTACGTTGGCGTATACTTTATTGGGACCTGGCTGGGTATGGCCGTCAACACAAGAATTAGGACTGCTAGTACTCATAGGTGTCTTAACACAAATTGCTCAATATTTTTTAACACGAGCGTTCCAGTCAGAATTGGCCAACAAAGTCGCGGCTGTTTCAAACCTGGGTGTGATCTATGCGTTGGTTATTGGTTACCTGATCTTTGCCGAAACCTTTTCAAAATGGAGTATAATTGGTATGACCCTAGTTGTGATCGGTGTTATTTTGAATGTATTTGTTAAACCCAAAGTCCAACCTACTTAAGGTGGTTGTTAATGAAGCGGAGTATGTCTGCGGCATAAACTGCTCCTTCACCGTTCATCGGACTGTGATCAGAAAATTCATAGATAATCAATTCTTTGTCAGTAGTACCTATCAGTGCTTCTGCATCGTATCCTAGTTGTGGCGGTACCACAAAGTCATACTTTCCCCAGAGTAATAAGGTGGGTGTTTTTATTTTATACAAACTGTCTGTAAGGGCAATATCTTCAATGCCATTGGCCATCAAGGTGTTTGCTGTTTTGCCACCTGCAATGCTACTGGATATCATATCTGTTGGGTTGCGTAAGGGCATTTTAAATTCATCGTCACCAGCCGTTTTTAGAGCATCTATCAACCCTCCAGCTTTATGGCCATGTTGATTGATTGTTCCTCCTTCATCATCACTGATATTTAGAGTGTCAACACCATTTGCAAAGTCTAATATTTCTTTCCAATCAGTTGTGTGATTTCCTTTATCAAACTCCTCCTGACCAATAGCGATAAACATTTTAATAGCTTCCTTATTCAACTTAGGAATGTCATGTGCGCCATTCGACTCTATCCAACCATTGAATTGACTTTGTCTTTTCTCTGACATCATATACTTTGTGCCATACGTACCACCCCAACTGTGACCATATAAAAACAGGTTTATGTCTGCACCATATTGATGCTTGAGTAATAAAACCAATTGATCTAAATCATCAAGAAGAAGATCCATATTGAGAGTCTCATCGTGTTTATTCCCTCTTGAATTACCTTGGCCACGTTGATCCCAATACACGACAGCGATTTCTTTTTCTAGGTCTTCGACATACTGACCTCCTCGGTATTCTAATCCATTACCGCCTGGGCCACCATGTAATAGAATCATAAATGTGTTGGACGTAATGTTGCCGTATACATACGCCGGCATGTCTGCACCTTTGTTCCTTAAATATAGCACATCACCTTGCTTTATGCTTGCATCGCCACAGGATATAACTGTAAGAGCGATTATCAGTATCGTTAATATCTTATTCATGATTCAAAGCTTTTAGTGGGAGGCTTACTCCGAGTTGAAGATAAATACTTGGTACTACGCCCGCATTATAAGGCATTAATAAAAGTACTTGTGGTTTGATATAGGTGGATATTGGCCTTGGTCGTTTCTTGAAAAAATCTCGACCGACACTGTACGATAGGGAAGGGGCAAAGTAGTTTTGTCCGGCAAACCGAATGCGTTTAAATGTACCATCTTGTAATTCAAATGTTTTACCAGCGTTGAAACTTCTGACATAGTGCAGGCCGACACCTGTTTCGAATTTCCAATTGGCTGGTTTCATTCTATGACGTTGCCTAACCAACTCGCAACCAATGCTAAAGTTATTTTCTGTTCGGATTTGATTGTAATAAGTGAACTGAGGCAGAAACAAATTGGATTTGCCGATTCGTTTTAGTCCCTTCTTCTTATCTTTTTCTTTCGTTTTATTGGTCCATACGAAAGGTTTGGCAATCGTGATACCTGGATGGAACAAATCGTATTGCGAATAGGCAACACGGTAATCTTGACCGTTAGAAACAAGGCAAGAGCTGAGTAACAATAGACTAATGATAAATCGCATAGGCAAAAAAAATCCCGTACAACTGAAGTTATACGGGACAAATTAAAGTATTTAATTTCTTATTTGACGGCTTTTACTACTTGAGCAAAAGTTTCAGGATGATTCATTGCTAAATCAGCAAGCACTTTACGGTTAAGTTCGATGTTGCCAGCAATTGCTGCACCCATGAATCTAGAATAACTCATTCCATTCAATCGTGCACCAGCATTGATACGCTGAATCCATAATCCTCTAAAAGTTCTTTTCTTCGTTTTTCTGTCTCGGTAGGCGTAACCCCAACCTTTTTCAATAGCGTTTTTGGCTACTGTCCAAACGTTTTTTCTTCTGCCAAAATAACCCTTGGCATGTTTCATCATTTTTTTCCGACGGCGTCTAGCCGCAACTACATTTACTGAACGTGGCATATTTTCTAATTTGTGACCGAGGCGCTCGTTATACGATACTTAAGCCTGACCAGGTTAAACATTATTTACTTTCCAATTCTTAATAAGAACTTTACGTTGCTTTCATCAGTTTTGTGAACCAAACCACTGTAAGTCAAATTACGTTTTTGCTTCGTGGTCTTCTTGGTTAAGATGTGACGCTTGTACGCTTTGTTTCTCTTAATTTTACCAGAACCTGTAAGCCTAAATCGCTTTTTGGCACTGGAATTTGTTTTCATCTTAGGCATCTCTCTATTTCTATTTTTTAGGTGCTAACATTATAATCATTTTCTTGCCTTCCATCTTGGGCATTTGCTCAAGTTTAGAACAATCCTGCAGCTTTTCTGCAAATTGTAATAATAGAAGTTCTCCTCGCTCTTTATGCACGATTGAACGACCTCGAAAGAAGACGTATGCTCGTACTTTATTCCCCTCTTGCAGAAACTTTTCTGCGTGCTTTCTTTTAAACTCAACATCATGATCGTCCGTATTTGGACCGAACCTGATTTCCTTGACAACAACTTTTTGTTGCTTTGACTTGAGTTCTTTTTGTTTCTTCTTTTGTTCGTATAGAAATTTGTTGTAATCAAGAACTTTACAAACTGGTGGTTTTGCATTTGGTGAAATTTCAACCAAATCCAACTCCGCTTCAACTGCCATTTTAAGGGCGTCTGCCAATGCTACAATTTGTGGTTCCCCATCACCAACAAGGCGAATTGGGTCAACTCTGATGTGTCGGTTAATCCGATGGAGGGCTTCCTTTCTTTTTCTAGGCCCTTTTGCTTTAACTCTTTTCAAAAATTTCTATTCGACTAATACTTTATTAAAATATGCTACAAACTCATCTAAACTCATTGCTCCTAAATCACCTTCCTTATGCTTTCGAACTGCAACTGACTCATTACTAGCCTCTTGCTCTCCGATAATCAGCATGTACGGCACCTTTTGAACCTCTGAATCTCGTATCTTTTTACCTATTTTTTCGTTCCTCTCGTCAACGAAGCCGCGAATATCGTGATTATTCAGATACTTTAAAACTTTTTGACTGTAATCATTGTACTTTTCGCTGATAGGCAAAATTGAAAATTGTTCAGGACTCAACCACAAAGGAAAATCTCCAGCACAATGTTCAATTAAAATACCAATGAAACGTTCCAAAGAACCGAAAGGTGCTCGGTGAATCATTACGGGTCGATGCTTCTGATTATCGGCTCCAACATATTCTAATTCGAATCGTTCTGGCAAGTTGTAATCCACCTGAATTGTTCCCAGTTGCCACTTTCTACCAATAGCGTCCTTGACCATGAAATCTAGCTTAGGGCCATAAAAGGCAGCTTCACCATATACTGTCACAGTTTCTAAATCACGTTCTTTAGTTGCCTCGATAATGGCAGTTTCTGCCTTCTCCCAATTTTCATCAGAACCAATGTATTTGTCTTTATCCTCTTTATCTCTTAATGAAATTTGAGCGGTGAAATCATCAAACCCTAATTTCTTAAACACGAACATCACCAAATCAATTACATCTATAAATTCTGCTTTTATTTGGTCTTGGGTGCAAAATATATGTGCATCGTCTTGTGTAAAACCACGTACACGTGCTAATCCGTTTAATTCACCAGATTGCTCATAGCGATAAACCGTTCCAAACTCTGCGATACGCAGCGGTAAGTCTTTGTATGAATGTGGCTTGAAACTATAAATTTCGCAATGGTGTGGACAGTTCATTGGTTTTAACAAAAACTCCTCATCCTCGTTAGGTGTTTTTATTGGTTGAAATGAGTCTTCTCCGTATTTCTCGTAATGACCACTGGTCACGTATAATTCCTTTTTGCCAATGTGCGGCGTAATAACAGGTAAGTAGCCTCTTTCAATTTGAGCTTGACGCATAAATTTCTCTAAACGTTCCCTGATCGCTGTTCCTTTTGGCAACCATATAGGTAACCCCGCACCAACTTTTTCACTAAACATAAAGAGTTCCATCTCTTTGCCCAGTTTCTTATGGTCACGTTTTTTTGCTTCTTCCAACACATGTAAGTGCTGTGTTAACTCCTTTTGTTTTGGAAACGAAACCGCATATACGCGGGTCAGTTGTTTACTTGTTACATCACCCAACCAGTAGGCGCCAGCAACAACCATGAGTTTTACGGCTTTTATTTTTCCTGTGCTTGGAATATGTGGTCCTTTACATAAATCAGTAAACTTGCCTTGTTCATAAAAGGTGATCGTCCCATCTTCTAGTCTTTCTAGCAAATCTAATTTGTAAGGATCTTCCTTCTCCTTGAAATAGGCGATTGCGTCTGCTTTTGAAACGTCAATACGTTTGTACGAGTTGTTTTCTCTTGCGAGTTCCAACATCTTAGCTTCCACTTTTGGAAACTCTGTAGACGAAAAGGCGTGATCTCCGAAATCAATATCGTAGTAGAACCCGTTTTCAATCGGAGGTCCGATACCAAGTTTAATACCTGGGTAAAGGGCTTCCATGGCTTCTGCAAGTAAATGTGCTGAGCTATGCCAAAAAGTTGACTTTCCCTCGTCATCATTCCATGTAAGAAGTTGCAACGTTGCCGATGCTAAGATGGGTCTATTTGCGTCCCAAACCTCTCCGTTTATTTTGGCTGCTAATACGTTTCGTGCTAAACCTTCACTGATGCTTAAAGCTACATCCATCGCACTTGATCCGTGCGAATACTCCCGAGTACTGCCATCGGGGAGGGTAATGATAATGTTATCCAATTTAAATTTCGTTGTGCCCTCAATCCGTACAAATGGCGAAAAGCTTGTTATTTATTGTATTCTAATTAATGCCTGTTTTGCTAGATCAAAGTTAGGGTCAACCTGTAAACATTTGTTGTAATGACTTGCAGCCATATCTAACAAACCTTTGCTTTCGTGACTAAGTCCTAACATGTAGTGACCTTTTGCAAATTCAGGTGCAAATTTAACCGCAATACGAAAATGTTCTATAGCTCGATCATAATTATTTCCGTCCAACATAATATAACCTGTATTGTAATAGGCAAAATAGTGTTGGGCGTTAATGTCTATGGTTTTTTGATAGTTGATAATAGCACTGTCGAATTGACCCATTTTTTGGTAAATCAGACCAATGGCGTAATATGCTTCATCACTAAATTCATCCGCTAATAGTGCGTTTCGGAAATACGTAACTGCAATCTCCTGGTTGCTATCGGCGTACAATTGACCCAGTTGAAAGAGTGAATTATAATGGTACAGATCAATCTGTACAGCTTTTTGGAATGAGGCTATGGCCCCTGAAGAATCTCCAGCCTCTTTTAACGCCATGCCTTGAAAGAAATAACCTTCTGGGTTAGATGCATTAATATTTTCTAATTTATTGAAGACCTTTAAACTGTTGTCGAATTGCCGAACAATCAAATAGAACTGACCCAATTTTAAAAGGGCGTTTTCGTTGGATGGTTCTACTTCAATGGCTTTTTTATAATCTTCCAGGGCCAGTTTCGTTTCGTTGAGCCCCATGTTAATCTCTGCGCGACTTACATAATAAGTGCCGGAATTAGGCTTCATTTCGATGGCTTTGTTCAAATCGCTTAAAGCTAACTTGAATTTGCGATTCTTGGATAACTCCAGACCTCTTTGGTATCGATAATCGTCGTTGTCGGGATACTTATTAATTCGTTTAGACCATTCCTGTACAGCTAAACTCACCGTAGTGTCGTTTAACAATGGATCATCACTTGCTGTTCCGAACCAATTTCCACAGGAATACAGAGACATTACGATGCCTACAAAAAGAAGAAGTAGTAACTTAAATCTTGCCATTTTTATTATGGGTCGAATTTCGATAATTTTGACGACTAAAGAACAGAAACATCATGCCTTTTTACCATCGTTTAGGAGATATACCTCAAAAGAGACATACACAATATCGCAAACCAGATGGGGCGCTTTATGCAGAAGAACTGATTAGTACTGAGGGTTTTTCAAATATTTTATCCCTTGTTTATCATTGTCACCCACCCACGATGGTCACAGACATAGGGGAGCCAATTGACAAACGGCCGGAATATGTTGTTGAAAATAATCTAAAACATCGCAGCTTTTTAACGTTTAATACAAAACCTACTGAAGATTATATAGACAGTAGAGTGGTGTTAATGGGTAATAAAGATTTACTCGTCACCGCAGCAGCTCCGACAAAAAGTATGACCGATTATTTCTTCAAGAACACAGACTCGGATGAAGTCATTTTTGTTCACGAAGGAAGCGGGACGTTAAAGACAATATATGGTCAAATCAAGTTTGGATACGGTGATTACCTTGTTGTTCCAAGGGGCACAATTTATCAGCTGATTTTCGATGACGCCAACAATCGTTTGTTTATCACCGAGAGTTTTACGCCCATCTATCCACCCAAAAGATACGTGAACAAGTTTGGACAGTTTTTGGAGCACAGTCCGTACTGTGAGCGAGACATACGGCTACCTGAGCACCTTGAAACCAATGACGAAAAAGGATCTTTTAAAGTAATGACCAAAAAGTCTGGCTACATATTTCCTTACACTTTTGCTACACACCCTTTTGATGCCATTGGATGGGATGGTTATGTATATCCATATGCCTTTAATATTTCGAACTTCGAACCAATTACAGGGAGAGTGCATCAACCACCACCGGTGCATCAAACGTTTGAAGGCCACAATTTTGTTATATGTTCGTTTGTTCCGCGATTATTCGACTATCACCCAGATGCGGTACCCACACCTTACAATCACAGCAACGTAGACAGTGATGAAATTTTATATTATGTTGATGGCGACTTTATGAGTCGTAAACATGTAGAACGAGGCATGATCACCTTACATCCAAAAGGAATTCCACATGGACCACACCCAGGAACAGTTGAAAAAAGTCTTGGTAAAAAAGAGACCAAAGAACTCGCTGTAATGATTGACCCGTTTTATCCATTAAACATTACCAAAGCTGCTATAGACATGGAGGACAAGGACTATTGGAAGAGTTGGATGGCTTAGGAGGTTGGGTTGTTAGGTGGTTAGGTTTTTGGGGCGCTTCGCTTTTGGGAAGTTAGGTTGTTAGGGCGCTTCGCTTTTGGCGTATTGGGGCATTGCATGTTAACCTATGTGTCATTCAGAGTTTGTGACCTTAGGCACAAACGAAGAATCTGTCCAATTTGATCATAAAATGTATTCCCTAAATGTCCTCATTATCGCAATATCGCAATATCGCATTGCCTCATTATCACATTAATCGAGGAACGCTTTCACTGCTACCCAGTACTCGGCATTGTCAGCCTCAGCAGTCCATAAGGCACTTGAGCCATGACGACCAGCACCATTAGGAACAAACTGCGTTTTTGTTGTACTTTTAATGCTGTCAAAAATAGCCTTAGTCTGTCCAGCTTCACTTTTAGAAGATGTTAAAAAAGCTGGTTTGTCTAACGATTTTACAACTGTTGCAACACTTACACCCGTTAAATATTCTCCAGGACTAAACGATAAAACCTTGCTTACTTTGTCATTCACTGCTGCTATTTTTAAGACCAGAGAAGAAGAATAGGAGCTTCCCCAGAGTATTACGTCTTGATTGTATTCTGCAGAGAATTTGGTTATGGCTGCTGTGATATCTTGTTCTGCATCTAAAAAGGTTTGACCTTTTCCTTCAGCTTTTGCTTTAGCAGCAGTTTCGTTCGTAACGCCTTGGATCGCTCTTCCAGATCGTTGATCCAGCGCAATACAATTGAAACCAAGATCATTTAATGTGACTGCAATTTCAATATACTCTCCTCGACTCCAACCAGCCTGATGACAAAGGATAATAATAGGCTTGTCTTTTTTAATGTGATACTGATCTGCCGTCATCTCCAATCCATCCTCTGATGCAAATGTCAACGTCTTTACAAATGTGGTGTCCGTATCAGTTGGTGTAATGTCTTTTTTTGTGGTTTCAGGTGTTTCCTCCGAAGTGCAGGAATAAATAGAGACGCTGAATAGAACGAGTAATGAGAACGATAGAAACTGCTTCATTTTTTTGTACGAATATAGTGGACGGAACATCGAGCAGTGAAACGAACAGTCATTTTTGAGTTAGATATTAAATATCTTCGCTGCGTGGATAGAAAAAAGGCCTTACGTAAAATTTTATCAGCAGTTTATATCTCATTCTGTTTGTGGTTTTTAGGTCCTATTGTAATCGAACTATTGTCGGAACCACCAGAGGGTGATGAAATAGGGCTATCGGTTCTTTTGAGCCTGTTGATTGCAGGATCGTTTTTAAGCATTGGATTGTGGTATAACACAGTCAGACTGAATAAGTCCCTGGCATTTAAATGGTTAATCCTAATCGCAATATTGTTATTAGGCATCGTCGTTTTTCTATTTACCTATTCCAGTTGGATACTTTTAGTGGCATCCTTATCCATATTTTACGTTTGGACAAAGCGTATTATTAAACGAAAAATGGATAACCTCACGAACCTTACATGGGTTTCCATTTTTTCTCTAGTTATATCAATTTATATTTTCTTTCAGCTGATTCCGTAAACATCAGCATTTCAGTACTTTAGGTTGTGAATGTTGTTGAGGTGTGTTTCACGCAGGCATCATTTACGATTCTTTTACTTGTGGTTAACATTTACATAATATAGCCATATGACGTTTGTACCAACAAAAAACGAAAAAAGTAAAATGATTAAATCTAAGTTAAGCCTTGTCGCATTTCTAATGACGTTTATAGGCGGTGCCATGTTAAGTTCTTGTGGTGGTGACGACAAACCTGAACCCCCTCCCACTCAATGTGAAACAACGTTTGTTGAGTCTACCGTAGAAGATGGTGACGGCAATGTAATTGAAAACATTACAACTATCACAGATGGTTGTGGTCAGGGTACTGGAACCATGACATTCACAAAAGACAGAACATGGGTTCTGAATGGTTTGGTCTTTGTGAATTCAGGACAAACCTTATCCATTGAGCCAGGAACATTGATTAAAGGAAAATCAGGTCAAGGTGACAACGCTTCTGCTTTAATTGTAGCACGAGGTGGTGTGATCATGGCAGAAGGAACAGCAACTGATCCAATCGTTATGACAAGTGAGACAGATGGTGGCCAATTGCCAGCAACTGCTCGTGGATTATGGGGTGGTTTAATGGTGCTTGGTAGCGCAGAGCTCAACAGTTCTCCAGGTGAATCAGCAATAGAAGGAATTCCAACCTCAGAAGTGAGAGGTTTATATGGTGGTTCTGATAACAGTGATAACTCTGGTAAACTAGCTTATATCTCCATACGACATGGTGGTACTGACATTGGTGCTGGTAACGAAATTAACGGCCTAACGTTAGGTGGCGTTGGTTCAGGGACAAGCATCCACCACATTGAAATCGTAGCAAACAACGATGATGGTGTCGAGTTTTTCGGTGGAACAGTAAACGTCAGCCATATCTGTATCTCTTATTGTGGCGACGATAATGTTGACTACGACGAAGGATGGAGAGGGAAAGCACAATTTATATATGTAAACCAAGATCCAGCAGCAGGGGATAGAGGTGGAGAACATGATGGCGGTACTGATCCAGAAGATGCTCAACCATACGCAACACCAATGTTCTATAACTGTACTTACATGGGTAACGGTGGCAAAAGAGCCTTAACATTCAGAGATAATGCTGGTGGTGAATACCACAACTCAATTTTTTACAATTGGGACAAAGGCGTAGATATCGAAGATTTACCTGGAGACGGAGAGGATTCGAAGAAAAGATTTGACGCAGGTCACTTAAAAGTAGTAGACAATATCTTTTATATGGTCGCTGGCGGTGATGCAGATAAGTTGATTTTATCAGCAAGTCCAGATGCTGCACTCAATGGCGTTAATCTAAGTGGAACCGCAAATGCATCAGGTAATCGTGTTGAAGATCCAGGATTGACAGGTGGTGTACCTACCAATGATGTTTCTGCAAGTGGTTT
>JBLHOC010000087.1:0-12750 GCA_047620825.1 Bacteroidia bacterium
GTTAATTCCAATTTCTCCATGAGTCAATTTAATAGATTTCCAACGTTGCCCATAACCATTTATACAAGATGAAGCAATACAGATTAATAGCATTGATAACTTAACACAACACTGCTTTATGTTTGGCTTCGATAATATCATAGACGATAATTCAATGAAAATCGAGAAATAGGATTAATACTCATTTGAAAGCGAGGGTTCAAGGTATTATAATGCCCCACAGTGTTGAATTCGCTAATTAATCGAGTGTTTGTTTCAACGTTTAAGGCAAACCTTTGTGATAGTTTCAATTTCATGCCAAAACCAGGTGTAAGACCCACTTGATAGAAATGATGAGAATCATCGAATTTGCCTGCATCCCAACATCCTGCATAGTATCCATTTCTGTGACGTCGACCAACATTTTGAAATAAATCAGTAAAAATATAAGTTGATATTCTTCCACCTGAGATGTGTCTTTCCAGACCTAATGTCAGATCCATGGATCGTTCAGTCTTCTTAATGTCGTAGTGAAATGTAGCACCTCCGTTGTCCTGTCTGTGTGATGCTCGTGTTACATAATTGATTGAAAACCTCAGCGCGCTGTTGACCTTAACATGTTTTTTAAGGGTGATACCTACTCTTGGCATCATTGATCCTGAGAATGATTTTAACGTCTCATTATTATACACAGTAAAAGCTGTATAATGGAACAGATTTATACCAACCTCAGTAGGCTTAAAACGAGACTGTTGTAATGATTGACCAACACTTATGTTACAGCCAACGGTGACAAGAACAATGCAAATAAATGGTTTGAAGAGTTGGTTCATCTTCTCAAAGATAACCGTTATCTCGTCAATATGACGTAATCCTTTAACAGCTGTTTTAAGAATGCGACATGGTTTTTTTCTTTTCGTTTTAAATCCAACTGCGCTTCAAATGCCTTGCTGGTTTTTCGAATCAAATCAGTGTAGGTATCAATGCTTGGATATTTTTGATATCTATTTAACAACCGCTTTACCGTCAACATATTCTTCTCATTGATGGCTTTTACTTCGGGATACACTGGAACATAAGTTTCTGAGCTTGTAATACTCAATATGTCTTTCAAATGATAACCTGAAGCCTGCTTCTTTTTCACCACAATGGTATCAGATATTTTGTCACCCAAACGCTGGCCTTTGTCCGACGTACTTATGGAAATCATTCCAACTGCACCGAAAGAAGCCCAAATGTCAATCCACCGAATGGCCCACCTTCTGAAATAATCTATAAACTCAGGTTGTCCACCGTCCACTTTAATCACTTTTACCCCCATAACCATCTTACCAAGGGTTTGTCCACGCAATAACACTTCGAGTATTAAGGAGTAAAAAGCAAACAGGATACTTAGAATCGTGAGTATCCACCAATTCTCACTATCCCCCTGAACTAAAATCGCAGCTACAACGGACAACAGAATCATGAAGCTCACCGCGATGATGATCAAATCAACAATGAAACCAATAATGCGGTCCATTAATGTTGCCAGTTTTACCTGTATGACAACATTTTGGGTGGTGGTAATTTCTATTGTTCGCATTAAAAATTTTATCTACTTTTTCAGCTTCAAATGAAGGAATCCGAATTCATCGACCAAAATAAGAATAAGTGGCTTGATTACGAAAAAATTATCAAGCAATCGGAAAATGACCCGGATGAATTGAGTGAGGTTTTTATTCAAGTAACAGATGATTTAAGCCACAGTCGGTCTCATTATCCCAACAGGTCTGTAAGGGTTTATTTGAACGATTTAGCCAGTAAAATATTTGACAAACTCGGCAAACGAAAAAAGCTAGACTTTGAGGTGATTAAAAACTTCTACACCATAGAAGTACCTCAACTCATGTATCTCGCCAGAAAAGAAATGATTGTCTCGTTTCTGATATTCATATTGTCCATGGGCATTGGCATCTATTCCTCCATACAAAATCCAGAGTTCGCCTCTGTCGTGTTGGGTGAGTCGTATGTAGAAATGACCAAAGCAAATATCGAGAAAGGAGAGGCTATGAATGTGTATACCGGAGGTTCTGGTATGGGTGGTTTCCTAATGATACTCGAGCATAATGCGCGTATCGACGTGATGATGTTGGGATTGGGCTTGTTCTTTAGTTTTGGTGCTATTTGGGTGCTTGTCCGAAATGGCATTATGGTGGGTGTTTTTCAATATTTTTTCGTTCAACACGGAGGGTTTCAAGATTCATTACTGACCATTTGGCTTCATGGAACCATAGAAATTTCTACCATTGGTTTAATGGGGGGCGTTGCTTTATTGGCAGGTAAAGGATTACTATTCCCAGGAAATTATACCAGGTACCAGTCGTGGCGATTAAGTGCTGGGAATGCAGGCAAATTGTTACTAATGGTATTGCCATTTACATTGTTAGCCGCCATTATCGAAGGTTTTGTAACACGAATGACCAACATGCCTGACCTAATTAAAGGTGCTTTTATTTTGATGTCTCTGGCCGTCGTTGTGGTGTACTTTTTTGTCTACCCAGCTATGGTCCATAAAAAACATGGCGCCAACCCGCTTCATGAAAAATTGCGTAAGGATCATCCACCAAAAGCCATCTCAGAAAAGGAGATTAAGACCACGCCTCAATTAATCACAGACGCATTCGTTACATACAAATCTCATTTTGGACGCAACTTTGTTTTGTGTGCGATTGCCGGAATCCTATACCCAATTTTGATGTACTGGAATTTTGAGAATTACTTTCAATTCCATTCCACACCGGCAATGATTTGGTTGAATCAAATATTTGGCGAAACTTTTGGGGGTGGGGGTAACCTTGAAAGCTTAATTCCCCATACCGCGAGTTATAATATGTTTAGATTCTTATACCTGGGTGTTTGGGCATTAATTCTATTGTTTGTGAATGCCGTGTACGTATTTAAGCTTAAGCTAAGTGTAACAGCTACTCCGAACTACCTTGGGGCAGCGGTGAGTATATTAGCTGCAACGTATTTAATGTCACTTTCATCGGTTCGTTTCCCTTTGAACTATGTAACTAGTTTTGGGTTTTTAATATTCGTCGCACTCGCCGTTACATTTTTGTTATTGGCGCATTACTACAAAGGAAACAAAAGCACGATTTTAAAGATTTTCTTTACTAAAATATTCCATTTTGGCTTGGTGTGGATTCTGGTTGGCATCCTTATGTTTTTTGTACAACTGATGGTGCATTCAGTACTGACAAGTTTTGTTGTGTATGTGCTGAATGACTTACTGCCTTTCGATGCGTTAACCAAAGAGAAATGGGCCATTGGTGCTCAAATATTTATTTACTTCACGGTTATTATCGCCACCATACCGTTTTATATGTATGTCACATATTACATGATTTTATCGTTGGTCGAGAAGTATGAGGCCATCCACCTAAAGGAAGAAGTTAACGCGTTTGTTATTGGCGAATAAATACATGAGAGTCTTATTACATATCATAGTTTTAACAACGTTGTTTTTCGTTTGTAGTGATGTGCCGGCTCATGCCCGTGAGCTGGATTCTACGTCATGGTTTAAAATGGCAGAGAAGTACGACTATCCGCCACCGGAAGTAAAGGAGAAGGAAAAGGATAAACCAGTAGAGGAAAAGAATAAAACACTTAAAAATCCGACCTTACCACAAACTGAATTTGACATAATAAATGTGCTCTTATACGTTGGTATTTTTGCCTTGTTCGTGTTGCTCTTGTTCGTTCTCATTAAAGCGGACATCATTAAGATAAACCATCGCAAAGTTCAATTAAACCCCACCTATGATGTTGAGAATCCAGAGGAACTGGTTTTAACGGAGTTGGAGCGAGAGTTGAATGCTGCAGCACTTGAGAATAACTACAATCGTTGTTTGAGGTATGAATACCTTTTGTTGCTGGAAAAGCTACAATCGCTTGGTCTCATTCGATGGCACAAATACAACACCAATGGGGAGTATCTAAACCAATTACTGCATTATAAACATCACAAACGAATACGAAATCTTACCATGGTCTATGAATACTACTGGTATGGCGAACATGTACTAAGCTTACCTGATTATGAGAAGGTTGCTGTAACATTTATTCAATTAAAAGAGGAGATGGGGCATGAGTAGAGGTAACATCACAGCTATCGTAGTAATCGTGCTGTTAATTGGGGCATTCGTATTTATAAGCCGCTCGTTCAATGACGATTCTGACTATATGAAATGGCAGTTTGATTATCGTTATGACGGCGAAAAAAAAGCCTATGACCGGGATTTTTGTATCGATTATTTTAAGAAGGATGCCGGAACTTCAAATTTCAACAAACTTGAAGAGCGTCTTTCTAGAACAGAAGACCTTTCAGACAGCAGTCTATACCTATTTTACAACCAACGGTTTGACATCGATGCACTAGAAACACAAGCGCTTTACGACTTTGTTGCTGCGGGGAATGATGCACTCATCATTGCGCATGAATTTAATTTCGAGTTCTTTAATTCAATACGAGGGATACAGGTCATACGAGACGAGTTCCACATCGTAAAAAACAATTATGATTCAGCAAGTACTTTACTCGATACCATAAACATACGTGGTAAATTACGGACCCCAGTAAGTGTAATTACCTACAGCTCGAATCCATTTCAAACCAGTTTTGTGGTGGATACAGTCAACATTGATCACGATGATTATGCCAGTGCAACTGCATACGACTGGTCTGACGAAGAAGTATACGATGAGGATGAGTATTCCTATGAGGAGGAAGACTATACCTATGAAGAAGAGGATTACGCTTATGAAGAGGAGGACATTGTCTATGACGAAGATGAGGTGGCTTCTGTTGAAATAGACACAGATGATGAAGCATCTGATCCAGAGAAGTTAAATACAACGCATATAAACCTGTTGAAAAAAGAAGCACCTGATGCGATTATTGAGCAAATGGGCACGTCAAACACGGCTGGAACAAACTTGCTTAAAATCAAATATGGTGAAGGCCATTTTTATTTACACAGCCAACCCGTTCTCTTTACGAATGTTCAGTTCGATAAGCCTGAAGTTTACGACTATGTGCAGCTCATTTTTAATGAAATTGAATACAAAGAAATTTATTGGGACGAATTGGCCTTCCAGTTCTTAAACACTAAAAATGACGGGTATGGCCTTTCGGATAAGAGTTATTTTGAATACATATTTAAGAACCGAGCCCTCAAAACGGCATTTTATTTCTTCCTTATTGGTCTTGGAATCTTTCTGATTGTAGGGATTAAACGGAAGTACAACAACATTGAGATTGTAGATCCAGTGACCAACAGTTCAATTGACTTTTCAAAAACGATAGCTCGGCTGTATTGGCTAAATCCGAATCATAGGAAAATGGCCGACCAAAAGATGAAAATGTTCTTGTTTGAGGTGCGTAATCGTTACGGTTTAAGTACACATGTGTTGGATGAAGATTTTAAGGTTCGATTTAAAGCTAAATCTGGCGTACAAGAGAAGGTTATCAATCGGTTATTCGACGCTTACAATCTAGCGCGTAAATCTCCAAGAATCCATCACGATGTGTTGGTTCAAATATCAAACGCTATCGTGTCTATTCGGAAAGATTGGAAATAGTAATTTCGTTATTTCAATGATTGGATGACGTCCAATTGTGTGTTGATGTTGTTGGTCAATGAAACGACTGATATCGTAGCACCACTTATGCCGTCTATGTTTACCCCAACTTCAAACTGATCACTTTTGATGAATTGCTTTAACCAAGATTTATTGGCAATCTCATATCCGTGGTTAGACGTATATTCCAAAATACGCACTTGTTTAATTTGTTTGGATGCGTCAAACGCCGTCATAAAAAAGAACTGTTCAAACGCAAAGCTGTCTGTTTTTGGCTTGTTACAACCACCAATCCGACAACCTAATGCTCTAGTAACCATGACATAACCGGCTACGGAGTCCTGGTCTTGTACCTGATAAATTTCGTGATTTACCCGTAGACTATCCGGTGGGGCAATCGCATTATACACAACCTCTTTGCCGAAAGCCTTACGAACTTGTTTGTCCATTTTTTTGCTGACGTGATGCGGAAAGTAACTATACGTTGCAATCCCAAAGGCCATGCTGCCAACAAAACACAATATGATAAATATTCCTTTTTTCATTGGTTACCTAAACCAGAAGCCCAGTCCTAAATTAAATTGGTTCGAAGTTTTATCGTTTCCATCAAGACTATATTGATAGTCAGCCTTTGCCACAAACGATTTGTCTAAATAAAACGTCAATCCTGTTGTAACAATTGTTTTTTCAAAGGTAGGATTTTCGGTTGTTTCAGAAGTCGTTTCAAAGTGCGTGTTGTAATTGGAGTATCGCACAAACGGAACAAACTTTTGCTTCATACGAAGTAGTTTACTGATGTTATAACCGCATTCGAGGTAGTAGCCATAAGAAGCGCTACCCAAGTCGGATGTCGCAAATTGGTTAAAAGCACTTGTATTGGAGAATGCCCCATAGATCATTTGACCACGTGATTCAAAATTCTTTTTGGAGTAACGGTAATCAAGACCAACCATCGTAACACCCACAACAGAACTGTCGGCCTTTGCCATTTGAGAAATACTATCGGTAGCCACATTGCTAAACAGGCTAGACTCCGTTGTGCCCATATAGATTGCGGCGCCAATGTTTAGTCCCCGTACACCATAGTAGTTCACTTTTGCCGATAAATCTGGCTGACGCATGGCCGCTTTTGCCCCTTTCTGGCGAGCACTCCTGATAGGTGATTTGCCTTTTAATCTTGCCGCCCCATCATAACCTAAAGGACCATTCACCGCAAATATTTGGTAGCGCAGGCTTTGATTTGGCAAGTTTCCGGTAAATCCTGCACCGATTTCGCGCCATGTGCTCGGTACCAATACATTGTCGATGGTTGGACGCTCAACACCATTAAACGTAGTTGGTTCGTGGTATTCGTTTACAATGCCCATAGGGATCAACAAAAGACCTCCTTGTAAATTGATCCACGGTTTTAATTGATAATTCAGAAATCCTTGTTCCAAGTAAACTTCATTGATGTGTTCGATTTCAATTTCAGTGATGAAAGAAGTACGTGTATTGAATTTGTATCCAAAAAGTAGCACTTCGCGATGCATGTCCAAATTGCCGTTCTGAATGTTTCCTGACTGGATGCCTTGATTGTAATGGACTTCACCATAGGCGGCCATTAATAAGTTCCCACTTTTACTAGACAATAAAGTTTGTGCCGAGTTCTTTGTGTTGTAGACACTATCTGTGTTTTGAGCAACTGAGGTTGCAAAAAACAGTGTAATAAATAGTGATGTGAGAAGATGCCTCATTCGTTGTCTTATTTTGATGGGGCAAAATTATTTTTATTTAGACTGATTCAAAATAAAAAACTGAAATTATTTATGATTTCTGTCAGTTGTATGAGACAGTGTAGTCGCTAATCCAGAATTGGCGTGGGTTTCAAGTGAAATTGGTATTCCGTAACCCCTTTATATTTTCTGAGTTTGTTTTCACGAACAAACCTACTTGGCAATCCATTTTCGCCGTATTCATAAACCCGTGTAGATTCAGAAATAATCTCTCCTTTTTTAAATCGAGTCACGACGTGAGACACAAAGTAATGGTCTGCGTCATAAGTCCGATCCGTCACAGACTTTAAATTGCCTTTTTTATAATATTTACTAAGCGTATTTGTAATGGTTGAATCGTCATCGTCGTATTCAATATCATATTCATATTCAATGACTTCTTCTACACCTTTAAGTCTTCTGTAATGTAGCAGTTTGTCTGCCTTGTTCAATCGATTGATGTACTTAACCAATTCCCCTTTTTCGTTGATGTGTTGGTAAACGTAGGTCGTCGTTCCATCTTCCCCTTTGGTAATACTCGTACAAACCGTTGTCGTGTCCTTGTGTTTGTTAATTTCTACGCCATCATCTTTACAACGGTAATCCCAAATGTATTTGACTTTACCGTTGCCTTTGTAGAATGTCACTTGTTCTAATTTGTCTTCAGTATCGTATTCATTCAACCACCGATTTTTTAGTTTTCCTTTTTTATAATAATAGTCTGCAGACGTGTGTTGTTCATTAACTAAACCTCGTACGACGTGAACCACAGTATCACCTTTACTATTTAATTTTACATACGCACTTTTTACACCGTCGAAGTGTTGCGCGTAGGTGTTCTCAATTTCACCTTTACGGTTATAATACACATGGGTCGCCACTTTTCCATTATCGTGATAGGTATACTCACTGTGACCAAATTCTTTTTTATTATCCCTTCCGTCAATTCTAATAATTTGACCTTGGCTATTCAGATGATAGGTAGAGCCCCAGAAAAACTTCTTCTTTGTTCCATTTTTTTTAAAACCGTATCGCTTTGTTTCAATACTGTCTATTTTGTTGTCGATGATATATTGTTGTTTTTGGTCTTCTAAAACAGGCAATTCGATCATGTAAAAAGGATTCGATATCTTTTTGTATTTATGATAGTCTTGAGCGCTAGATTGTAATGCAATTAGTAAACAGGCACTGCTCAGTATTAGTCTTAAGGTCATAGGGCTTTAACGGATTGAAAGCAAATATAGTGTTTGAACTTTTGCATTTTGATTCTTACCCTTAGATTTGAAAAATGATACTCAATCGAATTATATCAATCCTTATTATTCTAGTGAGCTTGCAAGCTTTTGGACAGAAAGAAATGCTTGTGCCGTATCGTTCGGGAAACTTATGGGGATTGGCAGATACCAATATAAACATTGTTGTCACACCGCAATTCGATTCTATACATACAACGTCAAACTTTTATCAGGGATATTATATCGTTAGCAAAAATGGGAAGAAAGGTGTCATCACCACTGAAAAAACGCTTTTACCCGTAGAGCACAATAGAATTAAGTTTCGTTCAGGCTTTATCGTCAATTATGTTGCAGACAACTGGCAAGACGGTGCGATATATTACAACCATAAAGGAGAACAAGTATTTCAGGATACTGTATATAGTATAGATCGGCTTAATAAATTTGGGGACGTATATATGTATGTGATAGAAAACACGGCACACGAACAACAACTATTATTATATAATCATAAAGCAGGAATTGTAACTCAGCAATTGCTTAATGGCTATAGTGTCATTAACACCTCAGAAGGACGAGATGATGTAATGATTTGCTTTGATGAAAATGGCGCTAGAGACGTATTCGAGCTAAAAATGGACGATTCTGGAAATGTCCTAGGATTAAATCAATTGGCTAAGAACGTTCAACCTGGAGATGTACTTGAAATTGAAGGTTTGGATTACCAAATTGATGAATATGACTATGCGGAAATGGATGTTGATGAAGCACCAAACGACAATGATTTCGGCAAGTGTGCTATTAATTTGAAATTGTCAGGCCGAAGATTCTGGTTTATTCGAACCACAACTAAAGAAAGAAGGTATTCGTACCGATCAATAAGAAATTCAATAGATACTGCTTATGAAGGGGAGGTTAGTTCGAAGCATTTCGTTGTGAAAAAATACCAAGTCCCACACAAGTCTATTACAAATACGTACTACAACGAATCTGGTCAATATCACTACTACAACCAAAATCGAAGCACTTCGACTGACTACATAGAATACACATCTAAAAAGAAAAAAGGCATAGTCACGGAGTTTGGCACCATTGAAGCAATCTATGATTCAATTCAGGCATTTAGTGCACTAAATGGAGGATACCCGTATTTTATCGTTGGGAATAGGGAATCGAAAAATAGTCTCATGTCATTTGGAGTCATTAATGCCAATGGAGAATGGTTGGTTGCTTTGGGTCTGCATATAATAAAACCCAACGTGGCCGTACGTTATTTTAACGAGACTGAGGCACAGACACACGGTTATATCATTAGTCATTCAGACAGTACACAATCCTATATAAGGTGGAATGGCGACACAATATTATCTGTTTGCGACTCTATATTTCCCCTTACCGGAGATCAGACAAAATTAATTTTCAAGAAGAATGGTCATTATGGTTTTGATTATGGTAGTCGACATATTGATCCTATTTTTAGGGATATCCCGCTTGACTATCAAATGTTTGGTAAATATAAAGTTGTTGAACTCTACGACAGAGCGTTCCGTTTTGTAGGCTACGGGAAGTTGGATGGTACTATGTTTTACGAATAACGTTTGAACATATTACTTCCACTTCACCTTATATTTATCCTTAACAGGCATATTGGTATACGGAAGAAGAACCCGAAATCCAACATCTGATCGACCACTATCGGCTAACATGAATTCTCGATTGGCAAAATCTGGCTTTTCCCAAGTACCGCCCCGAATAAGTTTATATTGTTGATGGGCATCGTTCTCAACAACTGCATACTTCGGAATTAAATGAGCGCTATACATCCCAGTGTCATTGCAGTAATATGAGCTAAAATCGATGATGTTGATTCCGCATTTCCCTTTAATCATTTCGCGTGTCCAAATTCTATTCACCCAGTGATAGACTTCTCTATCGATGTCCTCAACGGTATATAAGTTTGGAATTATGGTTTTATTATAGACATAGTCGTATCGTAATGCATTCTGCAACAGGAAATTTAATTTCATATCTTCTGTATTGTAAGTAATCTGACCACCTACGTTTAACTGTACGTTTAACTGCTTGTAATACAAATACATATGCCTAAAACTGGTCTTGAAATGATTATATACAGTGTCAACATTACTTTCCAAGTAGTAATCCGATGGATTGATATATGTGCGAACGGTGTCATAACTTTTCAACTGAATAACACCTCGACGCTTTGGATGCAATGCCCATAGAGGAGTCCCATCCGAATTCACGCCCAATATCCTAAACCTTAAGCGACCCATAGAATCTTTAAGGTCGATGATGCCATCCATGTCGTACACCCCGAACTGACGTTCAGAACGTGTTTCAAATCCGATTTTGTAAAAATATTCAGATAGATTATTCCAATCCGTAACAGCAGAATCGTGGTACACATCCATCAACCATTCTTTAACATTCCCAGAAACATTGCTCGGTTTATTCGTTAAATAGGGCCCTTGAATTCCGTTTTTGTAAGATTCGATGCTGGCTTTAACTGGTTTTTCTTTATTTAAGAAGTACCTGTAGTCTACCATACCAAATGATTCATCATCCATACCAAAGTCAGGCCTTAACCATCTAAAAAATGGATAGTTTTTGCCATATGGGTAGTTCGATTTGTTGATGTTTTCATTTGATTCATTTGTTAAAAGCTCCCACTCGGCTTCAGTTGGTAAACGATAACCCCCAAACAAAATACCATCTTCCCAACGAACACTTCGACTTATCTTATGCGATCGATCTTCGACAATTCTTTTGTTAAAGTCTCCAGTATACTGCCCGTACAAATAAGACTCAGTATTGAAGTTCTCTTCGTTCAATTGATTGAAGTCTTCATTGTATAGACCAGTCTGAATAAGAATGTCTTCATTGAGCCTGTCTGTTTTCCAAACCATATAACTTTGAATTTGATGCCAGGTAGCGCCTACAATTGGATAATACGCGAAGGCTGGATGCTCCATGTGATATACCAAACTCGGGTCATTAAAACGTGTTGTCGTGCTCCCCTTGTTGTATTTAATTTTTGCATCTTCATAGATTTCTGGATAATCAACGAATACGTTTTTTAACCAACTGAGGTATGCAACATAATTGATGTTTGGCTCTTCGCTTCGCCCAATGTAGAATGAAGGGATGTTACTTTGTCCTTCAATAAAGACCATGTCTAAAGGCGCCGATTGGCCTGAAAGCTGATAGCCACGGTAAGGGTCGTTACCACGATTTGTGCAACTTGTGCATAGGGTGGTTACGACAATTATTGAAAATAAGATATGCTTGTTTCTCATCTATTAGAAAGTCAATTCAGCAATGGCATCCAAAACATCTTGTTGTTGTATTTGAAACATGCTTGTTTCTTTGTCACCTTGTAACTGGTTCTCTATGACGTGGTGAATCACTTTTTGGTTGGGATACAACGGGTAAAACACATCTTTCACACCTGGGCCAAATAACGCGACCAGTGGTTTTTGCGCCACAATGGCAAAATGTAAAGGGCCACTTTCATTGCCAACAAATAGTTTTGATCTTCTAATTAGAGCCGTTAGTTGCAGTAAATTCGTTTTACCAGCATAATTATAAGCACGTGCTGTCTGTGTTGCCACGGTATCGATCAAATCATTTTCATTCGCAGATCCCACCAAGACTGTAGGCAGTTTGTACTTGTCGAATATGGCATCAATCAATGCAGCAAATCGATCTGCAGGCCATCGACGAGCAGCATCTCGAGCCCCGCAATGCATCACTACGTATTGTTCAATATTATCTGATTTTAAGAGGGCATCAACCATTGCTTCATCGGACGGTGAAACCTTTAAATTCGGCTTTCCCCACACATGATTTTGTGGTAATAGCCACTTAATAGTTTCCTGATTTGTTTCAACCTCATGCCTTTGTCCTCCGCTGAATTTATTACGCAACCGTACAGATCCTCTATCAAGATAGATCTTACACTGTCCAAGCAATGGCCGCACTAACGTTTGGTTATCGCCTCTAAAGTCAACCTGAATATCGTAATGCTTTTCTAATTCCTCGTAAGCGTTAATGATGTGTTGAACGCAACCAGTTTGCTCAACAAGACTATTGTTCATGGGTTTGCAGTACACTGATATCGTGGCATCCGGGTATTT
>JBLHOC010000088.1:0-12694 GCA_047620825.1 Bacteroidia bacterium
CTTTATCTTTATTACAGATTAGTAACGCATCATCTGTGTCTAATATAAACAAGTCGTTTACCCCTTCTAACACAACCAATTTGTCTTTAGTTGATACGACCAAGTTACCCGTCGAAGAAGACAACTCTACTGTATTCCCTATTATTACATTATCATCTAAGTTTTTATCCGCAACGTCATAAAGTGATTTCCATGTACCAAGATCTGACCATCCAAATTCAGATGGTAATACATATACGTTGTCTGATTTTTCAATGATGCCGTAATCGATTGAAATGTTCTGACAAGCTGGGTAAACCCGTTCAATAAATTTCGACTCTTCGGTTGAATAATATGCCCCTGATTCAGCAGAAAACAATTCAGCCATTTCAGGTAGATGTTGGTCAAAGGCCGCAATAACAGCATTAATGGACCATATAAATATTCCAGCATTCCATAGAAAATCACCACTATCAACAAACTGATTTGCCAGTTCTACATTTGGTTTTTCTAAAAATGTTTTCACAAGGTGTACACCAGGTTCCTCTTCTTTTTCTTGAAATTGGATGTACCCATACCCTGTGTCAGGTCTAGATGGTTTAATGCCTAAAGTAACTAAGGCATTATGTTTTTCTGCAAACGTCATCCCTGAATTAACCTGCTCATAAAAAGCATCGTTATCCATTATCAAGTGGTCTGACGGTGCTACCACAACTACCGAATTTGGATCCTTTGACGCTATTTTATAGCAAGCGTAAGCGATACAAGGCGCTGTGTTTTTTGCGATTGGTTCGCCTAATATTTGATTATTGTTTATTTCTGGAATTTGAGCCTTAATTAGGTCACGATAAGCCTCATTCGTCACAATATAGATATGCTCCTCAGGCATTATCTTAGAGAATCTACGATAAGTCATTTGAAGCAACGACTCTCCTAACCCTAGAATGTCTAAAAATTGCTTGGGTTTATCAACTCTACTTACTGGCCAAAAACGTGTTCCAACGCCACCAGCCATTATCACTGCATACTTATTCATTATAAAATGCCTTCTCTGTTTAAATCGTGTATATGGACCATCCCTATATAGGTATCCTTATCAAGTACAATGATCTGACTAACCTTTTTTGCGCCCATTGTATGAGCAGCTGCAGATGCCAGTTCAGATCCTTGCATCATAATTGGGGCTTTCCCCATTATGTCGCTAGCCGTTAAATCATCCAAAGATGCATCACGTTCTAACATTCTACGAATATCGCCATCAGTTATAATACCAACGATTTCATTATTGTTCACAACTGCCACTGCACCTAAGCGTTTGTTCGTAAGCTCCATAATTACTTTACGTATAGGAGATTCTACTTGAACTTCTGGTTTCTCATTTTGTGCTGCAAGATCACCCAATGTAGTGTATAACCTTTTACCCAAAGCGCCACCAGGATGATACTTAGCAAAATCTAAAGAAGTAAACCCACGTGCTTTCAGTAAGCAAACCGCGAGCGCGTCTCCCATAACAAGTTGTGCGGTAGTGCTTGTTGTTGGAGCCAAGTTATTCGGGCAAGCTTCTTTTTCTACTGATACATCTAGGACGTATGTTGATTGCTGAGCTAAGAATGAATTACGGTTACCAACCATACCCACTAAGGTATTTTTACTTTGTTTAATCAACGGAACGAGTGCTTTAATCTCTGGGGTGTTACCACTCTTAGAAATGCATATTACTGTGTCGCCACGTTGTATCATACCCAAATCCCCATGAACTGCATCCGCAGCATGCATAAAGATTGCAGGCGTACCGGTGCTGTTCAATGTCGCGACAATCTTATTACCAATCGCAGCACTTTTACCAATACCTGTTACAACCACCCGCCCATCGGCTTGAAGAATTTCTTGAACCACTTCAACAAATTGTTCATCCAACTGCTTCTCTAAACGTTCAATGGCTGTTACTTCCATTGATATCGTTTCTCTGGCCCAACCGAGTACTTCGTCTTTGTTTTGCAAAAGATTATCTATTTGATGCAAATTAAATTTATTTTGCTGTGAAACTGAAAGTTTTGCTAATTTAGTGCTACAAAGAAACACACATAATAAACATATTCAGAGAGAGGGATTAGATGACACAGCAGATGTTAGATTTAAAACAAAGTTTGAAACACTTTTTCGGTTTCGATTCCTTTAAAGGAAATCAGGAACCGGTTATTCAAGCTATATTGGAAGGGAAGGATTGTTTTGTGATAATGCCCACAGGGGCAGGCAAATCATTATGTTACCAATTACCTGCTTTAATGCAGGAAGGTACAGCGATAATCATTTCTCCGCTCATTGCCTTGATGAAAAATCAAGTTGACGCAATTCGTGGATATGGAGAAAGCGATGCAATCGCACACTTTCTAAATTCGTCATTAACTAAAACTCAAGCAGGAATAGTTAAAGATGACGTGATAAGTGGCAAAACTAAAATGCTTTATGTCGCACCAGAAACACTAAAAAAGGAGGAAACGGTAGATTTTCTTCGTTCAGTAAAAGTTTCTTTCGTCGCGGTTGACGAAGCGCATTGTATTAGTGAATGGGGACATGATTTCAGACCAGAGTATCGGCGGATTAAAGAAATCATTAAGGCTATTGATGATGTTCCAATGGTTGCTTTAACAGCAACAGCGACACCTAAGGTGCAGTTTGACATACAGAAAAACTTAAATATGGTGGACGCCGAAGTATTTAAGTCATCATTTAACAGAGACAACCTTTATTATGAAGTCAAGGCCAAAGGAAAAAAAGGCCAGACATTAAAGGATATGCTTTCTTTTATCAATAAGAGAAAAGGCAAATCTGGCATTATATACTGTTTGAGCAGAAAGAAAGTTGAAGAGGTTGCAGAAATACTTGTCGCAAATGGCGTAAATGCCTTGCCATATCATGCAGGACTAGATGCCAAAACAAGATCCAGCCATCAAGATAAATTTTTGATGGAAGACGCTGATGTTATTGTCGCGACCATTGCCTTCGGCATGGGTATTGACAAACCAGACGTTCGATTTGTGATTCATTACGACGTACCCAAAAGTTTAGAAGGTTATTACCAAGAAACTGGCCGATCAGGTCGAGATGGAAAAGCTGGGGATTGCATGTTGTTTTACAATCCAAGTGATAATGAAAAGCTTGAAAAATTCCTAAAAGACAAACCAGTTGCTGAACGAGAAATAGGGACACAACTGATTCACGAAATGGCCTCGTTTGCAGAAAGCTCACAATGTCGACGCAAATTTTTATTACACTATTTCGGTGAGGTTTTTGATGCAGACAATTGCAATAAGATGTGTGACAATTGTCGTCATCCTAAAACAATGCTGGATGTAAGTGATCAGTTTCTTTCGATGTTGGAGGTTATAAAAGCAACTGATGGTCGAGTAGACATCAAACACGTAGTAGACATATTACTGGGCAAAGCCTCGAATGACGTTAAAGCACACAAGCATAACGAACTCCCTCAATTCGGTATAGATAAGTCGAGGAACGAAATGTTTTGGAAGAGCACGGTGCGATTGGCGCTGTTGAACAACTTAATTGAAAAAAACATTGAGAAATATGGCCTCATTTCTTTGCTGCCTAAAGGTGTAGCGTTTTTAGAAGCACCAAGGAAGGTGGAAATGCCTGTTGATACTGAGTTTGAAAGTGTTAATGATACAGACTTTGAGAACGTACAGCTCGAAACGTTACATGACAAAGAGCTATATATCAAACTAAAGGAACTGCAGCGAGAAGTTGCACGTCAAAAGAACTTACCGCCTTATGTGATTTTTCAAGAGTCATCATTGGAAGATATGGCCACAAAGTTTCCAATTACCATGGACGAAATGGAGAACATTTCTGGAGTTGGAAAAAACAAAGCACTTAAGTTTGGGCAACCATTTGTTGAATTGATTGGTCAATATGTAGAGGAAAACGACATTGATCGCCCAGATGACTTGGTACTTAAGACCGTCGCCAATAAATCAGGAAAGAAAATTGCCATCATTCAAAACATTGACAAGAAACTAAGTATTGAAGATATTGCGCGTTCATTAGCTTTTACTGTCCAGGAATTGTTGGACGAAATGGAGAGTATTGTTTACTCTGGAACAAAATTAGACATGAGTTACTACGTAGAAGAGCTAATTGATGATGATGTAAAGGAAGAAATATTTGATTATTTCAGAGGGACTGAGGACAATGATTTAGACGCCGCAGTCAACGAATTTGAAGGAGATTTCACTCATGATGAGATGCAACTTTTCCGAATTCAATTTGTCAGCGAAGTGGCAAATTAAAAAATCTTTCAAAAAAGTTTAAAGTTTAATTTATCTATTGCTAAATTTGCAGCCTTATTGCCCGATCGTCTAATGGCAGGACAGCTGTTTTTGGTACAGCTTGTGGAGGTTCGAATCCTTCTCGGGCAACAAAAAGTCAGTTTATCTGACACGTTTATGATAACCAGTTGTACTTTTGACTGGTGACAGTGAAACGACATTATGCCAGCTTTAATAAACAAAGTAAAAATATTTAGTGGCTCAGGTAGCCGCAGCGTTGCCGAGAAAATCGCCTATTCTTACGGGTTGCCTCTAGGGGATGTTTCCGTTCCGAGTTATAGCGACGGAGAATTCCAGCCAAGTATCGACGAATCAGTTAGAGGTTGTGACGTATTTTTCATTCAATCTACGACACCTCCAGCAGACAATTTATTAGAATTACTGCTATTGATTGACGCCGCAAAACGCGCCAGTGCCCACATGGTTACGGCCGTAATTCCCTATTTTGGGTTGGCTAGGCAAGATCGGAAGGACAAACCAAGAGTTCCAATTGGAGCTAAAATGGTAGCAAACATATTACGTGCTGCTGGTGCCGATCGTGTGATGACCATGGATCTACATGCCCCTCAGATTCAAGGATTTTTTGACATCCCAGTTGATCATCTAGACTCTTTGGTGATCTTTATTCCTTATATCAAAAGCTTAGGTATGGACAACCTAATACTTGCTGCGCCAGATGTCGGGGCAACGAAGCGAGTACGTGAGTTTGCCAAAGTACTGAGTTGCGATATGGTTATTTGTGATAAAGAACGTAAAAGAGCCAACGAAGTAGCTTCAATGGTTTTAATAGGTGATGTAAAAGGCAAAAATGTTGTCTTAATTGATGATATCTGCGACACAGCAAATACATTAGCAAAAGCTGCTGAGCTTCTAATAGAACATGGTGCAATATCAGTTAGAGCTGTTTGTACCCACCCTGTACTTTCTGGCAAGGCATATGAAACGATTCAGAATTCAGCATTAGATGAATTGGTTGTAACCGATACGATTCCTCTAAAACAAGAAACTTCAAAAATTAAAACATTATCTGTTGACAGGTTATTTGCCAACGCCATTCGTAATGTTTGTGAATACGGGTCGATAAGTTCGTTGTTCAATATTGACAACGCATATCAATCAAAATTAGGATTAAAATAAGAATATTCAATAAAAATGAAAACAATTGCAATCAAAGGCAACTTGAGAGAAGGCCTAGGAAAATCAGCTACCAAAGCTGTTAGAGCAAGCGGTCAAGTTCCATGTGTACTTTATGGCCCATCAGGAAATGCCAATTTTACGGTATACGAAGCAGATTTTAAGAATCTAGTTTACACTCCAAACACGTATCTAGTTCGTCTTGATATTGATGGTAATCAAATAATTGCGAAATTACAGGACGTTCAATTTCATCCAACGTCTGAAGCTATTATTCATGCTGACTTTTATGAGCTAGATTTAAACAATCCTGTAGACCTAAAAGTACCTATTAGAATTGTAGGAACATCTCCAGGTGTTAGAGCTGGTGGTAACCTTCAAATGAAAATTAGAAAGCTATCTGTAACAGGTTTAATTCAAAATATTCCTGATGATGTTGAGGTTAGTATTGAACACCTAGAAATAGGAAAATCAGTACGTGTACGTGAGCTAAGTGTACCTAATGTTACATTGAACGACACACCTGAAAACACTGTAGTTTCTGTGGTTGTTACGAGAGCCGCTCAGTCTGCTGCAAGTGAGGAAGAAGAAGGTGAAGAAGGAGCTGAAGGTACTGAAGGTGCTGAAGAAACAGCTGCTGAATAAGCATTAAAAATTTATTACATACAGGTCGTTTCCCAAAGAAACGGCCTTTTTTTATGCCTCCATTTGTTGGTATGCTTCACTTATTTCGGCGATAGACTCCTCGAAAGATTTGAAATCCATATTAACTCTATCAACCAGGCGCTTCGACGAATAGCTCATATGTTTTAACCCAGCTCGAGCGCTTTCTTTAGTAATTATACCGGTACCGGTAAAAAAGCGAATGAAGCTGGTAACGCGCCATGCAAACTCAGCCAACCCCTTCGAGACATGAAATCGAGGTGGTTTTGTTCCAAAACTTAACGCAATCTCTTGGAATACCTCTAAGAACTTTTTATTCCAAGCAGTACACAAGTATTTGCCGTCAAAACACTGGTTACTCATCAATAAAACAGATCCTTTTGCGACATCTCTTGCATCAACAAAGGCATTGCTCCCACCCGTATAAAATGGAAATCCATTTTTTCCGTTTTTGAAAAATTTAGCTGATCCCGTATTCCAATTTCCGAAACCAAGAACAATACACGGATTAATAATGACCGCATTTAAACCTTCTTCTCTACCGCGAATCACCTCAAGTTCTGCTGAGTACTTCGTAGTGCTATAATAACTGTTTGACGATTCAGCTAAATACGGTACAGATTCATCTACCAATTTTTTCTCCACGCCACCAATCGATGCTGTCGAACTAATGAAACACAAATCTGGTTTTGACTCTGAGCCAAGGCAAACATTGACCACATTTGAAGTACCAGCAACATTAATCTTTCTAAGCTGTTCTTGATCTCGTTTTGCAAAAGAAACCACTGCCGCGGCGTGATAAACCTGACTACAGCCATGGATAGCGTCGCTAAGTGCAATAACATCTGTCACATCCCCTTCAAACCATTCTAGTCGTAGGATTGAAGATTCATATTGGTCTCCCATCACCCATTTTGCAGTACGCACAAACCATGACTTATCCGAATCAGAACGACAAAGGGCTCTAACTTGATGGCCATCAGACAACAATTGACAGATTAAATGACTCCCAACTAAACCCGTACCACCAGTTACAAACACCATAATCAATTCCGATGCTCAAAGAAACTTTATTTTTGCTAATAACAAGTTACGACCTACACATTTGGAAGATTTTTTAAGTCCCCTATCCGGCTATTTTCAAGATCAAAATGCGCCCAACACGATTGGCCATTTGGTACAAAAACATATCGACCAGCTTCCTGATTGGGAAGAGGCGGATATTGCTATTATAGGTGTATTAGAAGGTCGAAATACTACAAATAAAGAAACAACCTTAGCGCCCAATCAACTAAGAAAGGCCGTATATCAGCTCATTGCTTCAAATTCGAAAACAAAAATTGTTGATTTGGGTAACATCGAAGCAGGTAAATCTTTTAACGACACTCAATTTGCACTGCAAGAAGTTTGTAAAACACTTTTAAGCAACAGCATTGTTCCAATTATTTTGGGAGGATCAAAAGAACTCGCATACGGACAATTTAGCGCTTTTCAAACCATCGTTAAGAATTTAGAAGCCACAATTATATCGCCTACAATTGACCTTGACAAACATGCGTATCTCAATAAGATATGCCTACACGAACCAAATTTTTTGTTCAACATAAATGCCCTAGCCTATCAAAGTCATTATGTTCCAGAAAAAGCGGTTAACACATTAAGGAAGATGTACTTTAACCCAGTTAGACTAGGTGTATTAAGGAATAACTTAGCTGATATAGAACCTGTTTTACGAAATACTGATATGACCGTCTTCGATATTGGAGCTGTTAAACAAGCAGATGCTCCAGGTAATCACGATAATAATCCGAGCGGTTTAACGAGTGAGGAAGCTTGCCAATTATGTTGGTATGCTGGCATATCTGAAAAAATGAGAAGTTTCAGTATTTACGAAATCAATCCAGAATTTGATTATCGAGATACCACATCAAAACTTGCTGCTCAAATGGTCTGGTACTTCTTAGATGGGTATTACAACCGAAAAGGAGATCACCCAGAAATGCACACCGAGTTCCTAAAATACAGGTGCACCATGGTACAAAACGAACCCGATGTCGTGTTTTATAAAAGCAAACGGACAGAACGTTGGTGGATGGAAATACCGGGTCCTACGACGGCCAAAAACATAGTCATTCCTTGCTCCTACACGGACTACACCATGGCAACCAAAGGAGAAATGCCTGATCTTTTTTTTAAGGCATTGCAAAAGAATCTAAAATAAAACTTAACTTTTTACGTGTTATAAGGACAGTTCAAATTTAAAAGAGACAATATGAAAGCTTCAACCCTAAAATCAATCTTCGCCGTTTTATTCCTATCTGTTTTCTTGTTTGCCTGTATGGGTCCAAAAACCTGCAGCACAAAAGGCAAGACAAAAGTACCTATGGGAAACATGTAGTTGTCTTTAGTGATTAGCGTACATGTTATTGCGGCTATATCATTCTATCATTTATTCTAAAATCCTCTTGCATACACTTTATATTTGCGGCCTCATAAAACACACTAAAAATTATGCTTCGGTCGCACAATTGCGGACAATTACGCTTAACAGATTCTGGCAACACCATAACCCTTTGTGGTTGGGTACAACGCCGTAGAGACTTTGGCGGCATGTCGTTTATCGACTTGCGAGATCGCTATGGAATAACGCAATTATCCTTTAATGAAGATTACAATGTTGAATTACTAGAGTCAGCACGTTCTCTTGCACGAGAATTTGTAATAAAAGTAGTTGGAACTGTTACGGAAAGAAGTAACAAAAATCCGAATTTAGCCACTGGCGACATTGAAATTGTTGTAGATGAAATTGACGTTCTGAACGCTGCTTTAACGCCTCCTTTTACGATTGAAGATGACACCGATGGTGGAGAAGAAATTCGCCTCAAATATCGATATCTTGATATTCGTAGAAATCCAGTTAAAAACAAGTTACTCATTCGACATGCCGCAAATAAAGCCATTCGAAATTACTTGGATGGTGAAGATTTTATTGAAGTAGAAACACCTTACCTCATCAAGTCGACCCCTGAAGGCGCCAGAGATTTTGTAGTGCCTTCTCGTTTAAATGAAAACCAATTTTATGCTTTGCCGCAATCGCCTCAGACCTTTAAGCAACTGCTTATGGTTTCAGGACTTGATCGGTATTATCAAATAGTAAAGTGTTTTAGAGACGAAGATTTTAGGTCTGATAGACAACCAGAATTTACGCAAATCGATTGCGAAATGACATTTGTCGAAAGACAAGACGTCTTAGACATTTTCGAAAAAATGATACGTGGATTATTTCAAGAATCTGTAAAATATGATCTTGGAGAGATTCCTGTTATCACATATGCAGACGCATTACACAATTATGGTTCCGACAAACCTGATATGCGTTTTGACATGACCTTTACGTACCTCACTGAAGTTGCTAAAGGGTATGACTTTGGAATATTCGACAACGCTGACTCCATCATATCCATTTGTGTAAAAGGTGGTGCTTCAATGACTCGAAAAGAAATTGACGCCATCACAGATTACATAAAACGACCACAAGTTGGGGCTAAAGGCATGATTTATTGTCGTGTAAACGATGATGGCAGCTGTAAGTCATCCGTCGATAAATTTTTCAATCAAGAAGCACTTGCACTTTGGAAAGACGAATGTGACGGACAACCTGGTGACATTATCCTTGTTTTGAGTGGAGAATTAGATTCTACACAAAAACAACTAAATGATTTACGCTTGCACGTGGCAGAAAAACAAGATTTGAGGGATCCTGCCCAGTTTAAAGCTTGCTGGGTAGTTGATTTTCCTTTGCTTGAATGGGATGAAGTAACTAATCGTTTTCACGCAATGCACCACCCTTTCACAAGTCCAATTGCGGAAGATTTAAATCTGATTGACGTAGCTCCTGGTAAAATTAGAGCCAACGCCTATGACATGTCCATTAACGGTATGGAAGTCGGTGGAGGCTCCATTCGAATTCATGACAAGGAGCTTCAACAGCGTATGTTCGATCTTTTAGGATTTACAAAAGAAGAAGCCAAAGCTCAATTCGGATTTTTGATGAACGCTTTTGAATATGGCGCACCGCCACACGGAGGTATCGCATTTGGGTTCGATCGGTTATGTGCTATACTTACTGGAACAGAATCAATTCGAGACGTGATTGCTTTTCCTAAAAATAACATGGGAAGAGACACAATGATTGATGCACCATCACCAATAAGCCCGGAACAACGAAAGGAATTAGGTCTCTAATAATTATAGATTTCTTAACATAATACTCCGTAGAATATCGCGTATCTTTGTAACGAATAGTAGTATCACGCATGACTCTACTGCTTATTGTAATTTTATTTTAATGAACATTTTTGTAGCAAAACTTAATCCTAGCACAGAAGCCGATGGATTGACAGAACTTTTTAGCAGCTTTGGTGATGTAGTTTCATCCAAAGTAATTATGGACAGAGACACAGGGCGATCAAAATGCTTTGGCTTTGTTGAAATGACAGATGACGAAGCAGGGGCGAAAGCAATTTCTGCTTTACACGACTCTGAATTTGAAGGCAACATACTTGTGGTTAAGAAATCCGAACCTAAACCAGAGTCTGCCGGAAACAATTACCGTAGTGATGATCGCGGCCCATCTAACAAACGTTACGACAATCGCGGTAGCGACAGACGCAATGACGGTGGAAACCAAAATCGTAATGAGCGAGGGTTTGACACTTCTAAGTGGTAATTACTCAAAATATTTATCTCAAAGCCGCTGTATACATATAGCGGCTTTTTTGTTGCGAACCGCACTAAATTAAGCAGCTAATTCTTACTTTTGTGCATCTGATAATTGAACTCTCAAAAATCAAATGCATGACTAAAACTCATTTTATATCAGGCGGTTGCGGCTTTGTTGGAAAAAACATGACCAATCGTTTGTTCAACACGACAAATGACAACATTGTAATCGTTGACGATTTGTCCATTGGCACAGATCCAAGCACTTGGTTTTCTGAACCATTGGAAGCAGAAATCAACGGCGCAAAAATTTACGGTAAAGACCGTCGTGTGTTGTTTTTCAACTGCGATGTTCGAGATGTGATTCGCAACTTTCAAAAAGACACCAGTTATTTCAAGCAATTTGGTTTTGATTTTGAGAGATTCAATGACGTATTCCATTTCGCAGCAATTGTTGGTGGACGGTTAAAAATCGATGGTGACCCAATGATGGTTGCACAAGATTTAAGTATCGACGCAGAATTCTTTCAATGGGTTTGTAATAGTAGCCCAGATCGCGTCTTATACCCTAGCAGTAGTGCAGCATATCCTGTAAGTAAACAAACTGAAAGCGATGCAATTGCTTTAAGCGAATCAGACATTGACTTTAACAATATGGGTCAACCGGACATGACTTATGGCTGGTGTAAATTAACAGGTGAGTATTTGGCTCACATTGCCGCAAAACATTACGACGTTAAAGTTACTTGTATTCGACCTTTCTCAGGATACGGTGAAGATCAAGACTTGAGTTACCCTGTTCCGGCTATCGCATTACGAGCAGCCTATAAGGAAGACCCTTTTGAAGTTTGGGGAACTGGACACCAAGGTCGTGATTTCGTGCATATTGATGACGTTATCGATTGTATTTTACTTGCAATGGATACAATCCATGATGGAACTGCGATAAACATTGGAATGGGGAAATTGACTTCATTTAGAGAAATTATCGACTTGTTTGCAAAATTCGCAGGTTACGAACCTGAGATAAAACAACTATTGGATAAGCCAGTAGGTGTTCATAGCAGATACTGCAACATGGATTTCGTAAAAGAGACGCTGGGTTGGGAAGCAAAGATAAGTACTGAAGAAGGTATGAAACGCATGTACGACAAAGCCCTTGAACGTGCTAAGGCAGGAGTGAAAAATGCCTAAAACGATTGTATGTTTTGGTCCTGGACCAATGTTTAAAGGAGGTATTTCTAACTACAATACGTCTTTAGCCAAATCATTGGATAAAATCCCAGACACAAACGTGCACATTGTTTCGTGGACACAACAGTACCCCGCCATTGTTCCTAGAGAGTTTGTCGACAAATCTTCGAAATCTGACTTACTTGATGGAACAAATATTCAGGTAACCTACATCACCAATTACAACAAACCCGGAAGTTGGTATAAAACCGCCAAACTCATTCAAAGTCTCGGAGCGGATAAAGTAATTATTCAATGGTCGATTGCCATTCAAGGTCTTCCAGTAGGCCGGATTATAAATTGGTTACGAAAACACACCAAGATTGAAGTCATTGTAGATTTACACTTCGTTTTACAGAAAGAAAAAAGCAAAATCGATCGCGTCTTTTTGTCTATTGGGATTGGACGTGCACATACTTACATCGTCCATAGTCTAAAAACATTCGAGGAGCTAAAGGCCTTCTATCCAACAAAAGAATTTGAATTGGTCTTTGATGGAAAACGATCTACATCACCAAGCAAACAGACGGTTATAAAGCTGTACCACCCAATTTACGATTTGTTTCAGCCAGATGCTGATTTTGATATTGAAGCATTTAAAAAAGCGCATGGGCTAC
>JBLHOC010000089.1:0-12550 GCA_047620825.1 Bacteroidia bacterium
ATTTGGAGGCAAACTCCCTATCAGTCCAAATGCCCGAATCGGTATTGCTGTATCTGAATGGAATGAGGAAGTAACTTTTTCCTTGCTTGAAGGTGCAAAAGGTTTACTGACTCAAGCTTCAGTTCCTATATCAAACATTACTGTAACATTTGTACCTGGAAGCTTTGAATTGGTTCTCGCCAGTCAAAAACTTGCGCAAAGAGATGATATTGACGCCGTCATTGCGATTGGTTGTGTCATCCAAGGTGAAACAAAACATTTTGATTTCATCTGTCAAGCTGTAGCAAATGGAATTGCCAACATTAATTTGAAGTATGATAAACCGGTAATTTTTGGTGTGTTAACTCCAAACAATCAGCAGCAGGCGTTAGATCGTGCTGGTGGGAAGCATGGCAATAAAGGTAAAGAAGCTGCGTATACGGCGTTGAGAATGATTGAGGAATTGAATTACTGAATTATTTAAGTTGGAATGATAGAATGGTCATACCATTTGTTCATTTCCTATTAAAACAACCCGTTCACTTCCGCGTCAATCTTACTTATGATTTTACCTAAATCTTCTTGGCTTGTTTCAAAGTCCAAGTCGTCTACATCAATAATCAGCAACTTGCCATCGGTGTACGTAGAAATCCAAGCTTCATATCGCTCGTTTAAACGTTTTAAGTAATCTAATCGAATTGAATCTTCATACTCCCTGCCTCTTTTTTGAATTCGAGTAACGAGGGCAGAAATACTTGCTCTGAGGTAAATCATTAAATCAGGTGGTTCTAGCATTGACTTAATACTAGAAAACAACGCCTGGTATGTATCAAAGTCACGTGTACTCATCAAACCCATTGCGTGTAAGTTTGGAGCAAAGATGTAAGCATCTTCATAAATGGTTCGATCCTGAATTACCGTTTCCCCTCTGGATCGAATATTCTGAACACCATTAAATCTTGTATTTAGGAAAAACACCTGCAGGTTAAAAGACCATCGTTGCATGTCTTCATAAAAATCGGATATATAGGGGTTGTTATCAAGTGATTCAAAATGAGGTTCCCAGCTATAATGTTTAGCTAGTAAATTGGTTAATGTTGACTTCCCTGCTCCTATGTTACCGGCTATTGCAATATGCATTTTCCTACTCTGTTGACGTTAATGTGACTTTCTTATTCCGTTCAAATCTATTTAATAAAACCTTCTAAAACCAATAATTTCACGTACTTCTTTTAAGGTCGCTTCTGCACTTGCTTGAGCTTTCTCTGCGCCTGCTTTTGTAACCTTTGCTAAGTATGTTTTATCTGCTTTAATTTCCGCAATTCTCTCTCGTACAGGTGCAACAAAATCCAATACATCTAATGCCAGTTGCTTTTTGAAATCACCATACCTGATTTCACAATTGTTGTACAGCGTATCAAAGTGTTTAACTGTGTCTGGTGTAGAAACTAAAGCCATGATGTCAAATAAGTTTTGAATGGCGACAGGCTTTTCCTGATTCATTGATTCCGGTCCTGCGTCTGTCACCGCCCGCATAATTTTCTTCTGCGTCACTTTCACCTCGTCGTCAAAAAATACCGCATCGTGTTCTCCCCCACTTTTGCTCATTTTCCCATTGTTCGTTAAGCCTGGAACTTTAACCAATTTGCCAGTTTCACTATACGCCTCTGGCTCTGTAAAGCAATTTACACCATACATGTTGTTAAATCGTTTGGCATAATTCCGTGTCATTTCCAGGTGTTGTTCTTGGTCTTTACCCACTGGTACAAAATCTGCCTTGTGAATTAATATGTCAACAGCCATGAGCACAGGATACGTGAGCAAACCAGCATTCACATTGTCTCTTTGGCTCTTAACCTTATCCTTAAATGAAGCTGATCGTTCTAGTTCGCCTAGATACGCATTCATATTCATGTAGGTATATAACTCTGCAATTTGAGGGACTTCACTTTGTATAAATAACGTACACTTATCGGGATCTAATCCCATAGCCAAATACTCTGCAAGTACTTGATGCACATTGCCATTCAAATCCGCTGGTGTTGGATGTGTGGTGAGTGAATGTATATCTGCTATAAAAAAAAAGGAATTATAGTTTTCTTGCATTTGCAGAAAACTTTTGACAGCTCCAAAATAATTCCCTAAATGCATTTTGCCTGTTGGCCTAACACCACTAACAACGGTCTTCATATCGACGATAATTGAGCGGCAAAAATACGACTTACGTTAAGTGAGACACAATTTGTGAATAAAAGCTTTCTAATTTAAATTAGCCCTAAGCTTTTTGCTTTTGATACCAGCTCTGCTGGACGACTTACAGACAGTTTTACATTCAAATTACGTCTATGTGAATTCACCGTATGTTTACTAATAAACAGTTGTTCTGCAATCGAATCTGTCGTCATGCCGGTTGCGATTAATTCAAGAATACCCAACTCTCGCATAGACAGGTTGATTTTCCTTCCGTCTAGCTCAACGCTAGGTTTAAAATCGTTCACAATAGCTTCTAAAATTTCGGTTCCGAAATATTGTTGCCCACTGAGAACGGTTTCTAACGCTGTTTTTAATACATCAAAGTCAGTGTTTTTAAGGATGTAACCATCCGCCCCAAGTTGCGCCATGCTTTTAATAGACTTAACGTCGTTGTGCATGGTTAAGGCGATAACTTTGGTTTTGGTATTCCCAGCTTTTATCCTTTGTGTCAACTCAAGACCAGACATCTCAGGCATAGATAAATCCGTGATTACAATATCAACGTCATTATATTCAAGAAAGGTTAATGCTTCTTTGGGTTTCGTAAATCCTTTTAGGACTGTTACGTTCTCAATTTTTTCAAGTAAAATTGTTAGGCCATCTAAAACGATTTGATGGTCATCAACAACAATTAGTTTATTATGAGTTTTTGGCAAGGCACAAAGATTAAACAATTATTGGTAATTCTAATATAACTGTGGTTCCAGATTTATGATTACTGTCAATATTAAAGCTCCCCCCAACCGATTGGATACGTTTACGAATATTAGGCAAACCCATTCCATCAGACCGGTTTCTATCATTTTCTTCAAAACCAGTTCCGTTATCTTCAACAATTAAACTCACTTTGCCACCTTCATGGATTAAATGAACATCAATCACATCTGCATTCCCATGCTTTAGTGAATTACTGATAAGCTCTTGTAAAATTCTATATAGAATTATTTCTTGTGTCCCAGATAGACGTTCATCCATCCCATGTGGAAACAAGTTAACGACTATATTACCACTTGCTTCAATGGCCTTCTTTAAGTGATCTACCGCATGCATTAGTCCAAACTTGGCAAGTACGCCGGAGGCCATGTCATGTGAAATTTTCCGCACTTCCGTTGCAGCTTCATCTATAAGTCGCTTAAGCACACCGAATCTTGCTTTAGTGGCATCATCTTGATGATCAAGATGCTCTTTTATAGAACTAAAGTTCAGCTTTATAGCGCTTAAAATACTTCCTAAACGGTCATGAAGTTCAGTCGCTATGCGCGTTCTTTCATCGGCTTGGATTTCTAACATAGTATCTATGTTTTGGATTTCCTGAGATTTCAACAATGCATCTACTTTTTGCTGGTAAATCTTTTTGTCTCGAATAGCAAGTTTACGACTTTGAAACAATGACCAAATTATAAACATGCTTATTAAGCCAAGCAATAAGGATATAAAGATAATCAAGCGTTGCCCACTTTCTTTAACATGAACCTGGTTCATCAATCTAAGGTTTTCCGCCTCTGTTTCAGACATATTATATTTAACCTCAAACTCTGCAAATGATTGTGAGTTCACCAACTTTTGATTCGCCTTAACCTGCTTTACATAAAGTTCATAGGCGTCTCCAACAATGTCTAAGGGCATACCCAAATCTCTTAAACAAATCGCTTTAGCACCTAAGACAATCTCCTCTAAATCATACAACTCATATCTTAATGACAGTTGTAAAGCCGAATCCAAATATGCCTTACACAACTGGGGGTTTTCATTTTGCAAATTTTGTCCATAATTCAGATAAACAGTCGCCAATGAAACATGTAATTCTGACGCTCTTGCTAAATCGATCGCCTTATTAAGGTATAAACTTCCGGTGTCTTTGGATCCAAAATCTCTATTAAATAATCCGTAATTATTGTATAATGTAACTAGAAATCCAGTGTTGGTTGTTTTTTGAGCGTGATAAATTGAAGTGGCAAACCATCGTTTAGCTGAGTCGTAAGATTTCAGTTGTATGTAGCAAACAGCAATATCTGTAGCGGCCTTACCCATATTGTCAAATTTCAAAATGGATTCGTAAATATGAAACGCACTATCGCTATATAGAATAGCCGTGGCGTAATCTCCGTTACACATGTATGCTGTCCCAATACTATTGTAAGCTTTTGCAATTAAGAACGTATCGTTTAAGTCATTCCCTATTTTGAGCGCATCTCGAAATAGTAGAATTGCAGAATCACAGATTCCTTTTTCATAGTTCACTCGACCAATTGTCATTTTGGCTTTGGCGATGTTTAATCTATCGTTCGCTTGAGTCGCTAAATCAAGCACATTATGACTGAGTAAATTTGCCGTATCCAAATCAATTTTCAGGTAACTGTGCGCTTGTTCGTTGAGTGAATCTAAACTCGAATTCGTATCAAATTGTTGAAGTGTTTCAGGCTGTGAACAACCTACAAAAATGACTATACAGAATAGCCACAAAACTCTACACATACGATCCAATAAATAAGCCAACACTAGGTACTTAAACTACTTCACTTTTGAATCCGCAATATATCACGAAGATTCATTAGAATACAAAAATTAAACGTTGGATCCACTGCCACCTTAGTCTTAATTAGTTATATAAACTACAATGAATTAAAACGCCAACTTGCTGTTTTTGTGGGTATTATAACAATCCAAATTTGACTTCACATAGGCTCTATTGACCACACTTAATTCATTTAAATTATGGTAACTATATATTAGTTTCAACAAGGTTTTAGTTTTTAGTATCTCGAACCCTATCATTTATAATTTCAAGCTTAAGCATTTCTATTTTATCCTCTAGGCGCTTAATATCGTCTGACGCACCTAAAGACTGTATTTGTATCTCATTGGCCTTAGATTGAAGGTGATTGTTTTTATCACTTAGATTAATGCCCAGCGCAGTTAATCCAATAGTAAACAATGTGGTGGCAAACAAAAGCGCACTCTTTGTTGAATCCCACCATTGAGACTTCCTTTCCCTCCTATACTGCGCTACATACCCGCCTTGATTCATTATAAAATCCTTTCCTTTTGGTGTTAGTCTAGGGAGCTCCTCTCTCAATGTGCTACTTTTGGTTGTTTTGCCCATTTTAGGACAATCCAAATGACCGTCTTTGCACATTTCCTGTAACAAATATGTTACAATGTCGTAATCAAATCCACCATCTTCGCTATACTCTCCTTGCTTAAATACTTCAGTCGCGTATAGATTAAGAATCTCATCTTTGATTACTGCTCTTTGCTCCCCGTTAAATTTATTCTTGTTATTCATTGTGTGGCTTATTGCTCACTCAATAATAACTACTTTTTTGAATCTTTCTTTTTTGTAATGTTCCTATCTACTTCTCCCTTTTTGACCCTAGCAATTCGACTTACCATTTCGTCAAAGTCCATATCAACCTTTAAGGGCTTGTCGCGTTTCTTCTTTTTTTCTGTCATAACTATCTTATTAAATCTGAATATTTAAGTCTTGAATTACTTATTGATAACATATTAGAGAACCTTTCAAACTCTCCACTATCCTTTGTGTTCTATCTGTACTCAAACTCATCTAAGTACTTGTCAAGGTGCTTAGAACTCACATTGTGATATATTCCAATAATACCCCTTTTTAACAAAGACCAAAAGCCTTCGATTGTATTTGTGTGAATATCGCCGTTTACGTATTCACCGTCACCATGCTTTACAAACTTGTGATTGTACATTTTAGATAACCCTGTGTATGCTTTCCACTCGTCACTCATTAGGTTAGTGTCAGGTGTTACGTGAGCGTTAATCAATGGCTTTAAAGTGTGTCCGCTTGTGTTGTTCACCTTCATTGCCACAACACGTCCGTTGCGTTCAACTAAACCAAATACAGCCGTTTTACTCTTAGTACTTCTACCTTGTGAGTTGGCTACTTTCTTATTTGAATGACGATTCTTATTCTTTCCACCGATATAAGTCTCATCAACTTCTACCGTATTCTCTAAAGGCTTACTAAAAGACTTTGTGCGAACCGCAAATCTGATCCGTTGTAACATAAACCATGCAGTCTTTTGAGTTACTCCAACATCTTTAGATAACTGAATACTGCTAATTCCTTTCTTATGTGAAGTAATCAACCAAATAGCAGCAAACCACTTCTGTAAATTAATAGGGCTATTCTCAAATATAGTTCCTTTAGTTACTGAGAACTGCTATCGGCACAAAACAATACATAAAGTGCCACTTAAACATTACCAATACTAGTGATTTTGACTGCTTAATTGCAAAACCGAAGTGATTACACCTCTACAAATTGCTGGCTCACCAACAGCTTGTAATAAGCGCCTTTTTGTTGGACTAGATAGTCGTGAGATCCACTTTCAACTACTTTCCCTTGATCGAGGACAAGTATGGTGTCCGCAGTTCTAATTGTACTTAGGCGGTGTGCAATTACAATTGAAGTTCTTCCCTGCATTAATTTAGAAATCGCATCTTGAATGAGAGACTCTGTTTCTGAGTCGACCGAAGAGGTGGCTTCATCCAAAATTAATATTTTAGGATTGAACGCAAGCGCCCGAGCAAATGAGATCAGTTGTCTTTGACCTACTGACAAAGAACTCCCTCGCTCCATGACGTTATAGTCGTATGCCCCTTCCATTTTTTTGATAAAGTTGTGCGCTCCAATTTGCTTAGATGCTTCTAACATATCATCGTATGTTATTCGATCTTCTACCAAACGTATGTTGTCTTCCACCGTTCCGGAAAACAGGAATACGTCCTGCAAAACGAAAGCGATTTGAGACCGCAAACTTTCCAAATCCCAGTCTCCGATATTTACATCATCAACTGTAATCTTACCAGATTGATGGTTATAGAATCTAGTTAACAGGTTCACGAGGGTTGATTTTCCAGAACCGGTTGCACCGACAATAGCCAAAGTTTCTCCTGGTTTGACATGAAATGAGACATCATGTATAATTCGATCATTGTCTGAATATCCGAATGCCACTTGATCAAAACGAACATCACCGACTATTTCAGCTTTGTGACTTCCATTGTCTTCAAGATAAGACTTATCGTCGATCAAGGCAAAAATTCTTTCTGAGGCAACCATGCCCATTTGCATAGTATTAAACCTATCTGCTATTAACCGTATTGGCCTGAAAAACATGTTCAGGTATAATATGAATGACACCATTACTCCGGGTGTTATGCTTCCGTTTAACGCATTTTTAGAGCCATACCAAACCATCAATCCAATAGACGTTGCTGTAATAATTTCTACAATTGGAAAGAAAATAGCATAATGAAAGATCGATTTCTTATTGGCCTTCAAGTGAAGTTTATTGATCTCCTTGAACTTAGACAATTCAGCACTTTCACGATTAAAGATCTGTACAACGCTCATTCCTGTAATGTGTTCTTGCACAAACGAATTAAGACGTGATATTTGGGTACGAACTTCCTGGAATGCGTACTTCACCCCTTTTCTAAATTTATTGGAGGCATAAATCAACAAAGGCAAAACAGCTAAACAGATGAAAGTGAGTTTCCAATCTGTATAAAACATCAGAAATGTAATCACAAACAATTGCAAGAAATCCCCTGAAATTGTAATAATCCCTTGGGAGAAAATGTTCGCCACTGTTTCAATGTCCGAAACACTTCTAGTAACCATCGTTCCTATAGGTGTTTTATCGTAAAATTTTACTTTTAGGCTTGTTAGGTGATCGAACACCCGCACTCTTAAAGCACTTATCACTTCCTGTCCCAACCAGTTTGTTAGATATGTATTTACAAACATGATTAAGGTTTGAAGAACTAATAAGCCAATTAACAACGTCAGCATTCTCGTCAACCCTTCTAAATCCCCATTGGCAATATACTTGTCAAGTGATAACCGAATCAATATTGGTTGTAGCGGCATCAAAACCGCCAACGTGATAGTCGTAAATATAGCAATGATTCCAAATTTCTTAAACGGTGTGGCTAACAGCACAATGCGCTTAAGTAATTTTAAGTCAAAGGCACTTCCCGCCTTGCTATCTGTATTGCTGCCTGAACTCACCTATTGTCTATCAATTTCCAGTCGCTTCGATTATACATTACTTTTTCCAGAAACAACCCTTTTGCTGGAACCGAATACCCTGCACGTTGTCTGTTTTGGGATTCAATTATATCTTCAAACTCCTGAAGTGTAATTTTGTTTTCTCCAACCTCAAGCAAAGTACCAACAATGGCTCTTACCATGTTACGGAGAAACCTGTTGGCGGTGATTTTAAAAATTAACATTGTACCATCCCTAACCCAATTAGCCTCAGTTATATCACAAATGTTGGTTTTGTTTTGGGTGTGACTCTTGCAAAATGCACCAAACTCCTTATGTGATTTAAGAATTTCACAAGCGGCATTCATTTTCTCCAAGTCAAACGGTCTGTAAAACAAATGCGCATATGCGCGGTCGAATGGATTTTTGGAAGTTGTAATTTGATATCTGTATGTTCTGGTGATGGCATCAAACCTTGCATTGAATTTATCTGACACTTGATGGATTGAATCTACCGCAATGTCTTTGGGTAATAGATTGTTTAACCGAAACAAAAAATCACTTAACATCTCGGCTTCGTACAGAAAATGGGCCACAAAATGACTTGCATGGACACCGGTATCAGTCCGTCCACAACCTGTTACGGCAACTGTATCTCGTAAGATTTTAGAAATGCATTTCTGCAGCACCTCTTGAACGGTCACCACTTTATCCTGGCACTGCCAACCGTGGTAATTTGTACCATCATATTTTAGTTCCAGAGCGTACCTGACCAAGACTACAGCTTTTCGAAAATAACCGCTTTCCCTTGACCAACGCCAACACACATGGTTGCAAGTCCATAACGTACATCACGCTTCTGCATTTCATGTAACAATGTTGTTGCAATCCTTGCACCGCTGGCACCAAGTGGGTGTCCAATGGCGATTGATCCACCGTTCACATTTACAATGTCCATGTCAACATCTAACTCATTGGCACAAGCGATTGCCTGGGCTGCGAAAGCTTCATTAAGCTCTATTAAACCAATATCATTCATAGACAATCCAGCGCGCTTTAACGCTTTCTGAGTCGCCGAAACTGGCCCAATCCCCATAATGTCTGGGTGGACACCTGTAGCTGCAGCTGCAACTACTCGAGCGATTGGCTTTAAATTCATTTGATTTACTGCATCTTCAGATGCCATCAGTAACATGGCTGCTCCGTCATTTATTCCAGAAGAATTTCCTGCAGTTACCGTTCCGCCTGATCTAAATGCAGGCTTTAACGCAGCTAACTTCTCCAATGGACTCAAACGTGGATGTTCATCCTTGTTGAAAATGATTGGGTCGCTTTTTCGTTGTGGAATTGATACTGATGTGAGTTCATCGGTAAACTTTCCGGCTTTATGCGCCAGATCATATTTAACTTGGGTATTGTAAGCAAACTCATCTTGCGCTTCTCTACTGACCTGCCACTTTTCAGCAACATTCTCAGCCGTTTCGCCCATTGCAAAGGGTTGGTATGCTTTGGCCAATTTAGGATTGGTAAAGCGCCACCCAATTGACGTGTCATATATTTCAGGAGAACGTGAGTAAGCGGTTTCTGCTTTGGCCATTACAAATGGTGCACGGGTCATACTTTCAACCCCGCCTGCCAAATACAACTCACCATAGCCAACCATTAGACTTTTTGCAGCGTCACTAATTGCCTGTAAACCACTGGCGCACAACCTATTGACTGTAACTCCGGGAACCGTTATTGGTAATCCAGCAAGTAACACAGCCATACGAGCCACATCTCTGTTGTCTTCCCCAGCCTGATTTGCGGCACCCATAATAACGTCCTCTACCTGACTAAAATCGACGGTAGAATTTCTATCTATAATGGATTTAATGACAATAGCAGCCAAGTCATCTGGACGAATAGTGGCTAAACTTCCGCCAAACTTCCCAACTGGCGTTCTAACTGCATCAATGATATACGCTGTTTTCATTCTTCTAATTTGAGGATGCAAAGGTATTGATAATGCCTTAATTTTGTCCATATGATTCAACGATTGCAAACCCTATATCTATTAGCCGTTGCGGCTATCAGTTTGGTGCTAGTTTTAAGTGACATCCCTTTTTACCAAGAAACAGGGAAGCCAGTATCGAGTGGTGAAAATGGTACGAAAACCATTGAATTTGAGTCGACTACAATCATTGTTGATTATAATTCAACTGAAACGACTGAAGCCTTTATAGGTAAAAACGACATGTTGATTTACTTTTTAAGCGCATCAGCGTTGCTGTCATTTATAAGCATATTCCTTTATAAAAATAGAAAATTGCAGTTACGACTGGTCTTTGGAATCATCGTACTGACGGTAGTTGTTTTTGCAGCCATGTACCTCTTCAGTTTTGGGAACCACTATACCGATGTTGATACGCAAAGATCTATACTCATGGGATCCATTATACCTATCGCTAGTCTCATTTTAGCTTTGATGGCTTACAGACGCATTGATAAAGATGAAAAATTGGTTCGCTCACTTGATCGTATTCGTTAGTGCGAAAGCTATTAAACATAGAACAACTTAACATAGCCTTTCCGTCAGCCGACGGACCTGTTCAGGTTGTTGAGGGTTTTAATCTTTCACTGTCATCAGGCGAGATACTTGGTATTGTCGGCGAATCTGGTTCTGGCAAAAGCGTCAGTCTGTTAAGTTTAACAAAACTGATTGACAACGCTCATGTGAACGCTAGTGCAATGACTTTCTTTGTTGCCGAAGACAAGAAAGTGGATCTATTGCATGCCGGTGATAGCGAGATGCAAGAAATCAGAGGCAAAGCCATGTCGTATATATTTCAAGAACCGATGACGGCTTTACATCCTTTATTTACTTGTGGTCAGCAGGTTATTGAGGCCATATTGGTCCATCAAAACTTATCTAAATCTAAGGCCAAAGCAAAAGCAATTGAGCTGTTTGAAGAAATGAAATTGCCAGACCCTGAATCCATCGTTGATCGTTATCCGCATCAACTTTCAGGTGGTCAAAGGCAGCGTGTGATGATTGCAATGGCGCTGGCTAATGATCCTGATGTACTTATTGCTGACGAACCTACAACGGCGTTAGACAGCGTTTTGCAAAAGGCGTTGATCAAGCATATGGTCGCTATATGTAAAAAAAGAGACACTGGATTGATTTTAATATCGCATGACTTACAACTCATCAAGGATTTTACAGATGAGATAATCGTGATGTACAAGGGTAAGATTATTGAAACGGGGACGACGTCGCAAGTAGTTAAAAACCCGCAAAGCATTTATACTCAAAGTTTGTTACAGTGTCAACCCAGCTTTGAGAAAAAATCGAACGTATTACCCACGATATATGAATTAGCCGATTACACAGACGGCAAATTTAAGGCCAAACCTTTTAAAAATCAGACCTTTACCTTTCAACCAATAGAACAGACCCCATATATAGAAATTAGAAATATTTCAAAAACGTTTGAGCAAAAGGGCACTAAAACAAAAGCGGTTGATGATGTAAGCTTTGACATATTTAAGGGTGAGACTTTAGGGTTAATTGGTGAATCTGGTTGTGGGAAAAGCACGCTATCAAAAATAATTATGCAGTTGTTACCTTATGATACTGGGGACTTGGTATTTCAGGGAAAACCTGCAAATCCAAATCGTAAGTCATTTGCCAAAAAAGTGCAAATGATATTTCAAGACCCGTATGCTTCATTGAACCCTGCCATGCTAGTTGGAGACATTATCGCTGAACCAATCATGGTCCACAACTTGGCAAAAGGATCCTCAGCGATTAAACAAAAAGTGGAGGCACTTTTGATCGAAGTAGGCTTAACACAATCAGATTACACCAAATACCCACATGAGTTTTCGGGAGGACAACGACAACGTATTAGTATAGCACGGGCGCTTGCAGTTGAACCTGATCTTATCATTTGCGATGAATCTGTTTCTGCCCTAGACATTTCAGTACAAGCCCAAATTTTGAACCTGTTCAATCAATTAAAGATTAACCGCAAACTGACATATTTATTCATTTCACACGACCTAAATGTGGTGAGTTATATCTGTGATAGAATTGTTGTGATGCAAGAAGGTCAAATCGTTGAGTTGAATGAGACTGCTACTTTGGTTCAAAATCCGAAACGGGATTATACGAAGCGCTTGTTGGAAGCTTAGATTGGTATTTTAAAAGCCACCAGCACTGTCCGTAGTCTGAGACTACGGACAGTGCTGGACTGATGCTTTTTTGTTAATGAAGTAATTCTACAAATCAGTAATGCGACATTG
>JBLHOC010000090.1:0-12392 GCA_047620825.1 Bacteroidia bacterium
TTCCATTATTACCCTTGGAAATGTTGTTCCAGCTGACTCCGGACAGTATCACTCGACAATTATCCATGACGGTTGCCTATCGACTAGCAATACAGTAATTATTTCGATACACCCCGTTCCAAAAACCGATTTTAGTATCTCAGGCGCTGATTCGTGTTTAGCTTCAAATAATTTTAAATTTACGAATGCCTCTACCATAAGTGGTGGCACTATAAATTCTTATTGGGACTTTGGAGATGGATCGACATCCAGCACGTTACATCCTTCTCACATTTATTCCGACACTGGGAACTATACCGTACGATTAGCAGTCGAATCGTCAAATAAGTGTGCTGATACAGCCTATATAGATGTCAAAGTCTCAGCTAGTCCAAAAGCAAATTTTAACATAAGTGCATCACCCCAATGTTTGGCTGGTAACACCTTTACTTTCACGAATGCTTCAAATATTATTGCAGGTGGAATGACCTATGCTTGGGATTTAGGCAATGGAAATTCCTCTATAACCAACAACCCGACACAATCCTATGCAACATCAGATACATTTGATGTTCAGCTTATCGCGACTTCAGATAATAACTGTAAAGACACCATTGTCCAAAAAGCGATTGTCACACCAAGTCCAATAGCAGATTTTAACGTAATCACGCAGGACAGTTGTTTACGCAAAAACAGTTTCGATTTTGTCAATGCAAGTACACTTTCTGCTGGCCTAATCTTTTCAAACGACTGGGATTTCGGCAATGGTACAACGTCAAGTAACCCCGACAACTATGGAGTAACCTATGGGGGTACCGGAAGTTTTACGGTTGAATTGATAGTTGTCAGCAACGCCGGATGTAGAGATACGGTTTCAAAATCGGTGTCTGTATATGGCAGTCCAATCGCTGATTTTACAGTCAACGATACAAGTCAATGTTTCAACGAACACTCTATTTCAATCACAGAACTCAGCACCATAACTGGAGGTTCGATCTCTAGTTATGATTGGGATTTCGGAGATGAGAACTCATCTGCGAACACATCACCTGCTAACTTCACTTATGCGAACGCAGGAGCTTATACAGTTTCCTTGATTGTCAATACGAATCAAAATTGCCTAGACACGTTTAACCAAAATGTAGTTATCAACCCAAGTCCGGAGCTCGCCTTTACAGGTGGTCTGGGTTGTATTGGGGATCCAATACAGTTTAACAATACATCAACAATAGCTACAGGCACAATCGATACTTATAACTGGCTTTTTGGTGATGGACAAACATCTTCCGTAGATCAACCGAATCACATTTACTTGAACAGTGGGACTTATGAGGTTAAACTTATTGCCACGAGTGATTTAGGTTGTCAAGACTCCCTAATCGACAAAACAGCGGCAATCATTAATGCAAAACCAACAGCAGATTTCACCTCAGAAAAAATCAGCTCATTCGAAAGTCAGACTGAAATGCTTTTCACTGAAAATACCTCAACAGGTACTTCTTGGTCTTGGTTTGTCGACAACTTAGGCGTTGGCACAGGTCAGACATATAATCACATATTTACAGATACAGGAACCTACGATGTCATGTTATGGGTAGAAAACACAGAAGGTTGTAGAGACAGCGTTGTGAAGTCAATATTCATTTTCCCTGACGCTACACTCCATGTACCTACCTCATTTTCACCAAATGGCGACGGTTTGAATGATGTGTTTAGACCACTAGGCGTTCGATTTGTCAAATATTACCACATGACCGTTTACAATCGTTGGGGCAATTTGTTGTTTGAAACCAACGACCCCTTAAATGGCTGGGACGGCAAGTTTGGCGATAAATATGTAACGACTGGGCAATACGTTGTTTTGGTGGAGATAATAGATTTCAATAACCTGAAGGCGAAGCATAGAGGCACCGTCACGATATTGCGTTAGGCATTTATTACTGTTTAATTCTTAATGTTTATTAATGGGAAGCGTCATTCAGTATTGTTAATTACGCTACAAGACGTTCAGAGTGCAGCGAAGAATTTCTTTATTTAAATTTTCTCTATGAACTCTTTATTCTTCTATTAGGGCTTCCGCCCTATAACCCGATTTCATTTTTGTAAGCCAAAAACGAATCAAAAAGCTTTTAACAGAAATATGCTTCTACCACGCTCTTTCGAATACCAAGAAAATCTAATAAAAGATTGCAAGCACTTTTATTGATTTTCTAAGGCATCCTCAATTCACCCCACCGCCGGCCCGCATTTCTGTCCGTCCTTCGCTAAAACTGTTTGACTCAGAATTATGCACTACTATTTAAACGACATTTGAATTATTCTGTAGAATTATAGAAAGACTATTGTGTGACGGGCTAGCGCTAAGCAAACAGGAAAGCGAAGCGGCTTTGGGTGCGGGTAGAAAAAGACTTTCGTAAAATTCAAAGAAAAATTCAGAAGTCTTGATTTTTTTGTTTCGTTTTTTTATCAAGTAAAAAATGAAAGAAGTTAAAGAATTAATAAACCTTTATAAACGAAAAGAATAATGATAGCATTGTTAATTGCACATCGTGCAATTACATTTGACCTATGTTATCAAGCGCACCATTAGCAGAACGTGTTCGTCCGAAATCGTTAAAAGAATACATCGGACAAAAGCACATCATTGGTGAAGGCAAACCATTGTATAAAGCAATTAAATCAGGAGCACTGCCTTCAATGATTTTTTGGGGCCCTCCAGGAGTTGGTAAAACCACCTTAGCCCACATCATATCGCAAGAGCTAAAACGCCCATTTTATGTTTTAAGTGCCACAGAATCAGGTGTTAAACAAGTACGTGAAGTCATCGAGAAAGCCCAAAAGTCTCAGTTTATGGGCACCCAAAATGCAGTATTGTTTATTGATGAAATTCATCGATTTAATAAGTCGCAACAAGACAGTTTACTTGGTGCTGTTGAACAAGGCATTATCACATTGATTGGGGCAACTACTGAAAATCCTTCTTTCGAAGTGAACGCGGCGTTACTCAGTAGAAGCGAGGTTTATGTGCTTAAAAACTTAAAAGTAGAAGAGTTACAGGAGGTTGTAGAACGCGCTATCGTTTCAGATTTTGAGCTCAAGAAAAAGAAGATTGTACTCAAAGAACTCGACGCATTAATGGTGTTGTCTGGTGGAGATGCAAGAAGGGTTTTAAATACCCTTGAAATGGTGGTCAATGCGAAGATGGATGCCAAGCAAATCACTATCACAAACGATTTAGTTGAAAAAACTGTTCAACAAAAACGACCAGTTTACGACAAAACTGGGGAACAACATTACGACATCATTTCGGCGTTTATCAAGTCTATGCGTGGTAGTGATCCCAACGCGTCGGTATATTATCTCGCCCGAATGATTGAAGGTGGTGAAGACCCAATATTCATTGCACGTAGAATGCTAATCCTAGCCAGTGAAGATATCGGCAATGCCAATCCTACAGCACTCGTGTTAGCCACTAACGGACTACAAGCAGCTCAAGCCATTGGTTACCCAGAATGCAGAATTATCCTTTCTCAGGTAGCCGTTTATTTAGCTACTTCCCCAAAAAGTAATTCCACTTACTTGGCCATAAAGAATGCACAAAAAGTGGTTCAGGAAACAGGCAACCTTGAAGTGCCCTTAGCATTGCGAAATGCACCAACCAAATTAATGAAGTCGTTAGACTATGGTTTAGGATATAAATACGCCCATGATCATGGCGGCTTTGTGGATATTGAATTTCTTCCATCTGAAATTGAGGGTCACAAGTTCTACGAACCCAACAACAATCCTCGTGAAAACGAAACCCGAAAACGTATGCAAGCGTATTGGAAAGAGAAATACGGGTATTGATAATTTTGAATTTTGAATGCTTCATTTTTAATTAAAAATGAAGTAGGTCTTTCAACTGAAACTTCATAATTGATTATTGCGAATTACGCTACGTGTCATTCAGAGCAAAGCGAAGAAGGTCTTTCAACTGAAAATAGACAATCCTACTCGATTCATTAACAACAACGCGAAGCTGAGCGCTGGCCTGGCAGAAAAAAGCAATTCACGTACTTCTAAAACAGAATTGTGCCAAAACATAAGATTCTTCGCGTTCTCCTATCGTCGAAGCTCTGAATGACCATCTAAGTAAAAGTAGCCTGACCACGTTACGAAGCTCAGCGTGAAGCAGACAGAAATACAAGCCGGCTCATAAAGCTGGTAAGCCATAATGAACAATCTAGTGATAACCCCTTAGCCAATAAAAGTATAAATTCGTTTTTCAAAACTCATAAAATGAAATCCATAAAAATATTTTTTATAGCAATCACCCTCTGTATAACACAAATGGCTACCAGCCAAACAATAACTGAAGCATTTGTAGACTCAATAGTAAAAAAATCCATGGCGCTAATGCCACAAGCAGGCGTGGCTGTTGCGGTGATTAAAGACGGAAAAGTAATTCATGCTAAGGGTTACGGAATCGCTTCAGTAGAAACGAAATCCAAGGTGGATAAAAACACGTTGTTTTCAATTGCATCCAACACAAAAGCATTTACGACCATGGCCTTGGGTCTATTGGTTGATCAAGGCAAGTTAAAATGGTCTGACAAGGTGGTGGATTACATACCAGAGTTTAAGATGTACGATCCATATGTGACGGAAAACTTCAACATACTAGATCTGCTGACACACAGAAGCGGATTAGGCTTAGGTGCAGGTGATTTAATGTTTATTCCTTCTGGTGGAGATTATACGATTGACGACATCGTTAAAAGCTTTCAGTACCAAACACCTACTTCTGCATTTCGGACAAAATATGATTACGACAATCTATTGTACATGGTGGCTGGTGAAGTAATTCATAGAATCAGTGGGGAAACGTGGGCAGACTATGTTCAGAACCACATCATGCTGCCACTGGACATGAACATCTCTGCAGCGATATATCACAATTTAAAATCTAAGTCGAACATTGCTGAGGCACATAAAATTGAGGATGGGAAACTGATTCAAATTGCAGCTTACGATGAGAACAGGGCTATTGGTGCTGCTGGCGGTATCTATTCCAGCGTTACTGATTTAAGTAAGTGGATGTTGATGCACCTAAACGGCGGATTAACGCTGGACAGTTCTCAATTCATTTCACGTAAAAATCATCACGAAATGTGGAAAGCACATACCAACATATCATTTAACGCTACCCCTCCCGGACCATACCGAAATCATTATTCTGCTTATGGATTGGGTTGGAAGTTGTCGGATAAAAATGGATACACCACGGTATCACACACCGGTGGAATGCCAGGTATGTTATCTCATGTCTTGATGATACCAGAATTAAACGCTGGTGTTGTAGTCTTGACCAACTCTGCTCCAGGTGGATACAGCTTCATTTCTGTGACCAGAGAAATTGAAGATGCATTGATTGGCGTTGAAGGGAGAGACTGGGTTACAACCATGAAAAACTACATAGAACGAAGTGATGGATTTGCGGATTCTGTAGTAAACTCGGTTTGGGAAACAGTTGACAAAGCCAAAACAAAAGATTTGGTTTTGGAAGATTATGTAGGCACCTACAACGATGACTGGTTTGGAGATGTAATGGTTGAATTACGTGATGGTGAGCTTTGGTTTGTCGCAAAACGCAGTCCAAAACTAACGGGCAAGATGTCTTATTACAAGGCAAACACTTTTGCTATTAAATGGACATACCGCGATATGGATTGTGATGCCTTTGCGATATTTTCTCTTGACGAAAACGGAAAAGCACAGGCCATAGAAATGAAAGGCATATCTCCCAATATTGACTTTAGTTTTGATTTTCAAGATTTAGAATTGAAACGAAAGGTTGATTAATTCAATAAAATAATGATTATGCATGATTTGCTCAACACAGCATTCAGTCATCAGTCAAAGTCTTCTTTTAGATACAAATCGTTTCTCAGTTCTGATTAACTTTGGTATTCATGCTTTTTCCAGTAAATCATTTAACGAACTAGACATATGGCATTCTATCAAAACCTAAAGTACTATTCTAACGACGATCCGAACTATTCAAACAAGCAAGATTGGATTGCATCGCGGTTACTCACGCTGAGGCACGATTTACATGAATCGATTACCAAAGACCGAAAACCAAACTCTTTGATTATTGGTTCTTGGAACTTACGGGCATTTGATGGTGGCAGGTCGCGGCTGGATGAAAGCTTCCACTACATCGCAGAGATTATTGACCATTTCGATATTTGTGCGTTACAAGAAATAAGTACGGACCTAGGTCCGCTGCAAAGATTGCTTCGCCTAATGGGTCCGAAGTGGGATTATTTTGTTTCAGATGTTTCTACGCATGAAGGCGGCAACAACGAACGCATCGCCTTTGTGTATAACACCAACCGGGTGACATTCAGAAACCTCATTGGTGAAATCGTTTTGGGTAACAAAGACCTAATTAAAGGAAACCAAATTGCGCGTACCCCTTTCTTTGCTTCCTTTCAAGCGGGTTGGTTTCGGTTTTCGCTGTGTTCTGCCCACATAAAATTTGCAGATGATTTAAACATACGTGCCCAAGAAATTAAAGCCATTGCAAATGCCTTAGTAAAACGCGCTAAAAACGAAGATCAAGTACACATCTTCCTCGGTGATATGAATATTGAAAGCTATGACGATGTTGTTATGAAAGCAATGTCTGAAGCCGGACTGAACGTTCCCAATTTTGGTGGCACCAATATGAAAGGCGATAAATGGTTTGACCAAATGGCGTTTACCGTTAAAGGCAAGGTAAAACGAAAAACAGACCTGCTACGAAAAGGCAAATTTGATTGGCGACAGTCTGTGTACAATACCGAAGATGGTGGCGACCTTTTGCCGCTCACAGGGGACAACATCGACAATGGATTATCACGGTTTAATCAAGAAGAATCCTTCGCCCACTATTTCTCTGTTGTTAAAGAAATTCAAGATAAAAAGGTTGAGATTGGTAAGAAAGTTGACAAGGATATAGTCGATAGGAAAGTAGTCGCTGCTGATGCCGATAAAGAAAAAAAGAAACGTTTACGCTCCTATTATAAAAGCTGGACCACCTTCGAAATGTCGGATCACTTACCCATTTGGGTAGAATTGGAGGTTGATTACTCTGATGACTATTTACGGAAGTATTTGAAATAGTGATTTAAGAAGAAATACCTAAATAGTAGATTAAAGATTACTTTTTTACTCAAGAAAGTGGCAAAAGCTCCCTTCTAGTTCACAGTGTCTCAGGAATCAATCGATTTACAATTATGACATAGCGAATGACTTATCATTCATATCAATATAAATTACATATCTATGTATGACTATTCATTCACACATATTAATATATTAAAAATATTATTATATATTTGTATGAGATAGCCTACACAATGCACCTATTTAACATCATATGTCTGATATAGCACACAAAGAGTGGACAAAAATGTCGGACAAGGCTTTATTAAAAACGATTGGAAATTACATTCAAGCCCAACGTTTAAATCAAAACAAGACTCAAGCCTTGGTCGCAAACGAAGCCAGCATTAGCCGATCTACACTAAGTCTGCTCGAAAGAGGAGAAAAAGTTCGAATGGATAGTTTTATTCGGGTATTACGCGTATTAGACTTATTACACATCATGAATGCTTTCACAATTCAAGATGAGATTAGTCCGCTTGAATACGCCAAGCTTAAGAAAAAGAAAAGAAAACAAGCTTCCCCCACCAAGCCAAACAATACGAATAGCGATAACGACGACTTAGGATGGTAGATGTAGCTGAAGTACACATTTGGAATACGTTTGTTGGCGCAGTCCGTTGGGATCCCACACAACAACTTGCGCAGTTTCAATACGACCCAGCATTTATACAAAACGGTTATGACATCTCTCCTATCAAAATGCCGCTCAGTGGTGGTTCTGTCGTGCATAGCTTTCCTACATTACGAAAAGGCAAAACCGACTCGGAAGACACTTTTAAAGGTCTGCCGGGATTATTGGCAGATGCGCTGCCAGACAAATACGGGAACAAACTAATTAGCGCCTGGCTTGCAAAAAATGGTCGGCCAGAAAACAGCATGAACCCTGTTGAAACACTCTGCTTTATTGGTAAACGCGCCATGGGAGCCCTAAGTTTTGAACCCGCACAACTGAAAGCTGGCACTAAAAGTTTCTCACTTGAACTAACAAGTCTCATTGATATTGCAAAGAAGATACTCAACCAACGTGGAGATTTTGTTACCGACCTCAGTGAAGACGAAGAGAACGCCATGCTCGATATTTTAAAAATTGGCACATCAGCGGGAGGTGCACGGCCAAAAGCCATTATTGCCTACAACCCCAAAACCCATGAAGTACGATCCGGTCAAGGAATTGCCCCAAAAGGATTTAACCACTACTTGCTCAAATTAGATGGCGTAAGTGGCGAACAATTTGGTGAAAGTCTAGGTTGGGGGAGAGTAGAATATGCGTATTACTTAATGGCCTCAGATTGCGGCATAGATATGATGCCCTGCAAGCTTGTAAAAGAAAATGGACGAGCCCATTTTATGACCCAGCGTTTTGACAGAACTCAAAACGAAAAACACCATATTCAAACGCTGTGTGGCTTGCAACACCATGACTTCAACGACATGTATGGCTACAGTTACGAACAGGTTTTTCAAACCATGCGACAACTTAGACTCACATATCCCGAAGCCGAACAAATGTTCAGACGCATGGTTTTCAATGTACTCGCCACCAATTACGACGACCATACCAAGAACTTTTCCTTCATACTCAAACAAGACAGAAATTGGCAGTTGGCTCAAGCATACGATCTTTGTTTTTCGTACGACCCTTCAAACCACTGGGTGAGTCAACAGACCTTAAGCGTTAATGGCAAACGATTACAGATAACAAAGGATGATTTAATGACAGTTGCCCGTGATAACAACATCAAAAAAGGCGCACATATTATTGAGCAAATAAATGACGTTGTTAATCAATGGGCAAGGTATGCCAAAAAGGCATCTGTGCGCAGCGACCTAGCCGAACACATTGCAAATCACTTAAACACGTTCTAGCAATATAATACGTTTACCGCACCACTACTCTCCCACTGCTTTCCTGCCCATTCTCCAGCACAACTTTCCAAACATAAACACCTTCAACCATTTGTAGGTCTATTGAGCTGGAAGCTAAAACTTGTTGTGTTAGCATTGGTCTTCCCAATAAGTCATACAACACAAATTCACCAGAAGTACTGTTTAGTAAAGTTACAGTTAAAGGCTGACCAACTTCGATTGGGTTAGGGCCCAGTTTAATCTGCATTCTTGGTTTGGTCTCCTCAACAGAACTCACGTAATCCTCATTACTCAATTCTACAATTGTATGCGTAAATGGGTTGGTATTCCGCCATTCAGTGCCGCTGGTAGCCAAGTATATTTTCCCGTCGGGTGAAACACAAATATCTCGTAATCTATCCAACTCAAATTTGAAATATTTTGTTTGCTCAATAACAGAATCACCTGCTGCGTTAAAGTCAAATGCGATTAGGCTCTTGTCTTTCAAAACGGTCATCAATAATTTATTTCTAAACTCAGGAATTGCTGGATGATCGTACCAAATGATATCGGATGGTGCAATGGTAGGTGTCCATGCGACCAAAGGTTCTACCACATTGTTTTGGTCACAAAATGACTTTTCAGGTGGTGTATCACAAAAGCCAGCAACTGTTGGCCAACCATAGTTTCTATTTTTTTTGATGATGTTGAGTTCATCGTCGTTTCGTGGTCCATGTTCTGAGACATACAACTTCCCATTGGGTGCCAACCGCAAGCCTTGCGCATTTCTGTGTCCAAATGACCAAACCAGACTGCTCGGGTTTGGATTGTCAGAAGGCACTGTCCCATCCAAGTTCATTCGTAGCAACTTCCCCGAAAGTGAATTTGTATCCTGTGGCAGTGCTTGGTTCTGTGCGTCACCAGTTGTCATAAGTAACGTATTATCGGGCAAAATCAGCAACCGACAACCAATGTGTGTTGTGTTTCCAATGATGTTCTCTACCAAGGTATCGGCCGCAATCAAGCTATTTCCATCGTAATTAAATCGCACTAATCGTTCTCTAATGTTACTCCCGTCCAAATAAGTATAAGCAATAAAAACGTGAGGTTTGTTCTCAAAATCAGGATGCAATGCCATACCCAACATACCAGACTCTGAATTTTGATAAACGTCCGATGACAAGTCTAAGATCACGTCTTGCTCACCTGTTACAGGGTTTATCCTACTTACCCGACCGAAGCGTTCTGTAGTCCAAATTTGATTGTCTGGTCCCCACAGTATTTCCCATGGAATATCGAGTGAATCAACCACAACACGTGATGTGAGCGTTGTTGAATCTAAGGTATATGTCGCTTGAGCAAAGGCTCCAAGTGCTGAGCAAACTGAGATGAGGATGAGTAATGTCTTTTTCATTGAGTATGTATAAACCTTTTGTAAAATATGTGGTTAAGCAAAAGGTAAACTTACCGCCAAATATAATGAATGATGAAACCGTCGATAGAAAATTACTCAATCGTTACTTAAATTCAACCGTCGTGAATTACCTTGGCATCTCTAAAAGATACACTCCATGCGTATAAAGAACCTATTCATTATTGGCGTTATAGCTTCATTAGGATTCTTGTCGTGTGAAAAGGATCCAATACCCACGGGGACAAACTCCAATACTGGTTATGAAATTGGGACCATTACACAACAGGACTTTAGAAAGTGTGCTTGCTGTGGTGGTTGGTTTGTTGATGTGGGAGATTCGACGTATCGGTTTTATGAAATCCCAACATCAAGTGGAATAAAAATGGAAGATGAAAAGATGCCACTGGATGTTTATATTGAATTCATGCAGGAACCGGAACGGTGTATGCCGGATTTGATAATCGTAAATAGGATTAAAAAACTATAAATGCTTTAGTGTTCGACCCAGCTCACTGAAATATCTTTTTTGGAGCTTATGGTTTTAAATTACATCACGTAATGGGCTTATCAGCCCAAACCCTGTTATACCTATTTCATGATCAAAGGGGAACGATAATTCTTTGTTAAGGGCTATCCGCCCTACAACCTGACTGTCTTTTTTTAATTAGGGCTTACCAGCCCTTGCACCCGGTTTTCATTCTTTTTTTTTGAAAAAAGAACGAAACAAGAAAAAACATAAAAATAATAATGCACTTCGTTTTGGTACGCACACCCCTCATCACACAACGCCCATTATTTTTGGCCTTCACGCTTTGGTCGTGGCTGAGGGAGAGCAGGCCGGACAGAAATGCGAGCCGGCGGTGGTTAGCCATGAAACTCCGTTTGTGAAAAATTATCAAAATAGACTTGCTTCTTAACACAGTTCATTCAGAGTATGCGATGTTAGGAAAATGCTAAGAATCTGTCGATTTGAGTAGAATAACAAAAGAGAGGCTTGGAAGCATATCCGTCAGATGACAAAGGATTTTGTTTCGTTTTTTCGTGAGCTATTTCGAAAGGCAAAAAATGAATGAAGACCAGGCTTGGGCTGGTAAGCCCATAACATGAAATAAGGTTAAAGGATAAATTCTCAGGGTTCAAACGAAAGACAAATTTTGTATATTAGCTTTCCCAAATAAACCAATTTAAATGAAGATCATTGCAACAATATCCTTGATTGTACTGAGCACCAATCTTTTTGGTCAAACGTTTGACGTTACAGCAGGTGTAAACTTCTCTAAGTTTTATGAAATACATCGCTATGATCCGGGACATTACACTTCAACTTATGACACACGGCCAGGATACCTTGTTCGCTTTGGATTGAACAATGTGTATTTCGGTAAATTAAAAACTCGAATTAATATAACTGTCGAGAATTATGGCGGATATATTAACGTGTCAGATGGCAGTCCCGCAGGTTCATTTGGCACGAAAGGTGACATTCGCAAAACCAACTTAAGCTTAGGGTTTCTACCTATTGTTTTGACTTTATTTGACTCACTGAGATTCTCAAGTGGCATAACGCTGTCGGGTCTAATTCACGAAAATGTAGATGGAGCATATCATTATAATGCAGGAGGTCGTAGTGAACTCGTAGACATTGAAGATTACTCGCCGTACAATGCGCCACTCGTGTTTGGTTATCGCGCTGGATTAGCCAATACAATTAAACTAGGCCTAAAACTTTCTATAACCATTCAGTACACTTTTGATTTTGGGCTGTCACGCGAGTTTGCAGAATTCCCTTGGAGAACACGTTCCATGAGACATGGATTTGCAGTTGGCATTCAGAAAAGAAAACCTGATACTATTACTCCAGCTTTTAACTAGGGTCTGCTGAGAAAGTCAGATCAACACGCTATTATTAATTGCACTTCTCGTTTCAAAATGTTTTGAGGTTCGTATTTCGCTTTTA
>JBLHOC010000091.1:0-12331 GCA_047620825.1 Bacteroidia bacterium
GATCTTTAGTTCTTTGAAGCTTTAAAGCTTAAAGTTTCGTTAGAAGTTTCAACTACGATTACGTAGATACCTGAAACATAAGTCGTCATGTCTATACTTAGAACTGCATTGTTTGCGTCAAATGACTCAACAACTGCTCCTACTGCATTCATAACCGTTACGTGGTTCATTGTATTGGTTGTAGCGATGTTTAAAACATTGGTTACAGGATTTGGATAGTACGACATGCTTCCAGAAGTTAATTCCTTAACTGATGAGTTATCAGGCTCACCGAATATCATATCATCCCAGTAATACGTTTTTTCCCCTGCTGTTGCTCCATCAGTTCCGAAGTTGAAAAACAAAGAAGCTTTGTCATAGGTATTGGCAACGTCAAGCGCTGCTGTTCCGCTCGCAGGAGTTGAGAAATCAAAGATTAAATCTTCCCACTCGTTAGATTTGGTAGTATTTACATCTACTTCGCAAGTAACTGTGTTGTTTCCTACATCTTCCACTTTTAACCTTACTGTAATTCCAGTATCAGGGCTATAGACACGAACAGTCATTTTTGTTGCAGTAGCAGTAAAAGGTATTGCATCTTTAAACCCAAATTGGGTTCCAGCCGTTACACCTGCCCAAACTGGGCTTGATGTTGGCTTAGTCGACATAGCAACTATATTCATTCCTCCTGCAGGATCTGCAGTAACTGAGGAAATCATGTCTCCAAAACTTGTTAATGTATAATCAACAGTTGTGTCTTCAAAAGTCACTGGAAGATTGATCTGATCTTTCGTTGGACCTGAAGCTACCATCATTACATCGTCCCAGTAATATGTTTTAGCACCAGCAGTTGCACCATCAGTGTCAAAGTTGAAGAAAATCGATCCTTTATTATAGTTGTAACCTAAATTCAAAAGAGCCGTGCCAGCTCTTTGCATTGAGAAGTCAAATACTAAGGTATCCCATTCACCCGTTTTAGTCGTCATGGCAATCGTTTCAACTGATTTTGTTGGATCCGATGCATCTTCAACTTTAAAATTCACAGGGATTCCTGCGTCAGGAGACCAAACTTTAATCGACACTTTAGTGTCAGTAACACTAAATGGTAATTTCTTACTAAAACTCGTTACAGTTCCCATCATGTCAATCCCAAGTGTAGTTCCAGCCCAAGTCTGAGCTCCAGCCGTTTTTTCACTTTTAACAACCATGTTAGCCGCATTGGTAGGGTCAGCAACAACTGAAGATGCGTTTCCACCAAAATCAACAATACCATAAGTTACAGCACCATCATCGAAGGTAACCGGTAAATCAAATCCCTGAGCAAAACCTAAAGTGGTTGCCAACATCAAGAACGAAAAGGTAAAATACTTAATCATAATTCTTTTTTTTAATTCTCTTTTTTGTCTACTAATTTGATTGCACAACTTGCAACCTTTATTAATTGTTCTACGAATTAAACAAAACTTAAGGTAAATATTACTATAACTTATGGTATTTATTACAATAAACCTATAATTGAAGTATTGAAAACCACATTAATCGAAATAATATCGTGTCATTTCAATACTTTTGAAGGCTCTAGACTCATTTATGATGAAGCCACTTTTTTTTTTAGAATTAACAACTTTAGGGGGTAAAAACACCGACGAATAGAATATGAAATTAATAGCGGATAGTGGATCAACTAAGTGTGATTGGATGATAGTTGACGGAAATAAAAGTCAAATAGCCAAAACGATTGGTTTCAATCCTTTTTTTCATGATCAAAAATTTATTGAATCCCACCTATTGGAAAACGACTTGTTCCAAACCCTGCGCTCTAAAATTCACGAGATCTATTATTATGGTGCTGGGTGTAGCAGTCCTAAAAGAAACAAAATTTTAGTAAATGCATTAACTGAGGTTTTTACGAATGCTAAGATCGTCTATGTATCTGAAGACTTAGATGGTGCTGCTTACGCAACTTGTGGACATGATAAAGGAATTGTGTGCATTTTAGGCACAGGCTCTAACTCATGTTATTTCGATGGCAAAAACGTACAAAGTAGGATACCAGCACTAGGCTACGTTATGGGTGATGAGGGTAGCGGATCCTACTTTGGTAAGTATATGTTGTCTCAGTTTTTATATAAGACAATGCCAGAAAATCTCTCAATACAATTTCGAGAAACATATAACATCGACAGGGAATCTATACTGTTTTCGGTATATAACAAACCCAATGCAAATGTGTATTTGGCGTCTTTCATGAAATTCGCCTCTGCGAATCGCGCAGACCCATGGATTAAACAGATGATCTATACTGGTCTAAGTAATTTTGCCAAAATTCATATTCAAAGTCATCCTGAGTTTAGTGCTGTTCCTGTAAATTTTGTTGGATCCATTGCCTATTACTTTAAAGAAGAGCTTGAGCTTGTAGCTCGAGACCACGGTTTTAAAGTCGGAAAAATTGTTAAAAAACCTATTGACACTTTGGTTCATTATCACATGACCACCAAAGTCGAAGTCTAAAATCAACAATTTACTTTACCGAGCTTCATGCTTGACCGGGTGGAGTATTGCCTGCTCCATTTACTTTCTTGCTGCAAACAGCATTATATTTGGACAAAGGAAGGTCAATGAAGATAGTTGTTTCACTAGTTCTTACACTCATACTTAGCAGTTTCAATGCGAACGCTGGTGTACGAAAAAAAGATCGCGGTAACTTATACAGTATATCAGTGGGTATTAATAAATATCCAAAGGGATTGGTAAATTTTAACAATTGCACCAAAGATGCTTTTACGTTTAGTGAGAAACTAAAAGCGCATAACGGCCCACAAATTCCTGATAGCGTTTCCAAATTGTCGCATTATCACGTCGACTCAGTTTTTTCAACCGTCCTTCTTGATGAACAGGCAACTTTAGAAAACATAATTCAAGCCTTTCGTGATGTTGCGCTTAAAGCACGATCAAACGATGTGTTCACTTTTTTTCTTGCGGGTTACACGTTTGAGTTAAAAGATTATGAGACAATAATCTACCCTTATACTGAAGAAGAGGTCGATATACGGAATATAGATAGATCAAAAGTGCTTAAGCTCACTGAACTAGCGCAATTGATGAATCAAATCAGCTGCCGCCATCAATTGGTTGTATCTGAGTCAGGCTCTGGTAGTTTTTTTGCTACTAATCTATTATCAGAAGTGTTTGAATCCAATCCTGTATTAGCAAAACATAATGCGCACAACCGAGTAATCATTACAACCAAAAACGAAGGATTAGATAGCTACTTCTGTGGATTTAAGTTACTTGAACATGGTCCGCTATTAAGCTACATGTTAGCATGTGGAAACCCACTTAAAGCCATTTTTAGTCCAGACTACTACGAGTTGGATCTAATTCGTGCAGAGGTGAAATGTCCAGTGAGAGAAAAACGATACTGCCAGCTGTATAATGAAAGTGATTTTAATAAGTTTATCGTTCGATCAAGAATCCAAAACAACATAGACACCTTAGGGAATGAGCTACGAGGTGGGAAAAACAGAAAACTTCAAAACGAAAAACCAAGCAGCAAACAACCCCGTCCGCCTACTACTTATGCCATTTGCATTGCAACTAACACCTATACTGGAAGTACCGCCTGGAGTGATTTAAAAAATCCAATAAATGATGCCGAAGCTGTTAGTGATTTGCTTACAAATAAGTATGGCGTTGTTTGCATAAAATTATATAACAAAGACATTAATGCGATATGGGATGGCCTGGATGCAGTGTTAGATTCTATACGCGCTGAGGACAAATTAATACTGTTTATTGCTGGTCATGGTTATTACAACAGCAAAACTTGGACAGCGGCTTTGGTGACCAAAAATAGTTTATCCCTAAGTGATGACAAAAGATTAACGACTTACATTGGTTTCGCCTGGCTTAAAGAAAGACTGGATAATCTCCCTACCGAAAATGTGTTTGCCATCTTTGACGTATGCTTTGGGGCTAATTTTGATGCCAATGCGAATGATGTGGTTTTAACAAACTATGATAAGTTACTTCAAGACATTCCGCTCAACCAGTTTGAAGCACGAATGAACGAGCACAAAACCCGTATTTTTCTTGCATCTGGAAAATATGAAGTGCCTGATTACTGGAATAACTCCTTAGATCACTCTCCATTCGCTGCTAAAATAATTCATGGTTTGAAAAATGAAATAGCATTTATCACCCCTGCCAAATTATTTGGGTTCTCTATGGCTAACGCAACAAGACCAGAACTAAAGTACTTTGGGCAACATCATACCCACACGGATTTCATACTTATGGTAAAAGATTAGAACGGGTAACTTCTACTCAATCAAACTATCCGTGTTTGTACAAGACAATATTAAGAGAATTCACTACCTTCGCACGCTTTAAAATTCGACTCATAAGAATCTTCATGAAACTGTCTAAATTCAAATTTGAACTACCTGAAAACTTAATCGCACAACGTCCTAATGGATATAGAGGCGACTCTAAATTGATGGTCGTAAATCGTAAAGATCGATCTATCGAACACAAGAAATTCAGAGACATCCTTGAGATTTTTGAAGAAGGTGATGTAATGGTGCTAAATGATGCGAAGGTGTTTCCTGCTCGTTTATTTGGTAATAAAGAAAAGACAGGCGCTAGAATTGAAGTATTCTTATTACGTGAGTTAAATCCAGAACTGCGCCTATGGGATGTATTGGTAGATCCTGCTCGTAAAATACGTGTAGGTAATAAATTGTTTTTTGGAGATGATGATTTGGTTGCAGAAGTAATCGACAACACCACATCTCGCGGAAGAACGATTAGATTCTTATTTGATGGTTCGTCTGACGATTTCAAGTCAGTTGTAGATCGAATTGGCGAAACACCTTTACCAAAATACATTGATAGAAGTGTTGAAGCCGAAGACAAAGAACGATATCAGACAATATTTGCAAAAACTGAAGGTGCTATAGCGCCTCCAGCCGCTGGTCTCCATTTTACGCGTGAACTTATGATGCGTATGGAAATCAAAGGTGTGGATTTTGCCAATATGAATTTAAACATTGGATTGGGCTCGTCTCGTACTGTGGAAGTAGAAGACTTGACTAAGCACAAAATGGATTCTGAGAAGTTTAGTGTATCAGATGAAGTTGCTGCCCGTGTGAATGACGCAAAAGCGAACAAGAAACGTGTTTGTGCTGTAGGTTCAAGTGTTATGCGTGGACTAGAATCATCTGTTTCAGCCTTTGGTAAATTAAATTCAGCAGATGGATGGACGGATAAGTTTTTATTCCCTCCACATAATTTCAAAATAGCGAACGCTTATCTAACAGGCTTTCATCAGCCAGAATCAACTTTATTGATGTTGACGAGCGCGTTTTTAGATGATGTTGATTTAACGCACGAAATCTATCAAGAAGCCATCAAAGAAGAATACAACTTCTTATGTTATGGCGATGCGTTGTTAATTATATAAAACGTTTACACCTTCTTTTTGATTAAGTTCTTGCCCAGAATGCTGGCATGAATAATAAGAGTATTGTAAAAAGTTCGAGTCGTCCAAGTAACATTAGGAAGCTTAAGAACACTTTTGCTGACTCTGGGAAGGATGAAAAGTTGTGTGATGGCCCAACGTCTCCTACACCTGGACCGATGTTACCCAAAGACGAAATAGTTGCCCCTGCAGCTGTGACTAAATCGTAACCATAAAGCGTCATTACGATTGTACCTAAAGCAAAAACCGTTAGGTAGATAAAAAAGAAAGCCAGAATGTTATAGATAATCTTTGGCTCAACTGCCCTCCCGTTGTACCTAACTGGTATAATCGCAGAAGGGTGTAACAATCGTTTAAGTTCTGCCATTCCATTTTTTGCAATTAGCACATGCCTAACAATCTTTATCCCACCAGCAGTTGATCCTGCCGAAGCTCCAAAAAACATCAACAAGAAGAACGTTAGCGACAGGAAATACCCCCATGTTGTATAATCTCCTGTTGCAAACCCTGTTGTAGTTACAACACTTATAACCATAAATACAGATTCGCGAAAGGCTTTTTCAAATCCACTGATATCTAAATAAACCAACGATATGGTTGTGGCTATAATAGCAAAAATGACGAGTCCAGAATAAAACCGGAATTCCTCATTCTTAACAATGTCGGCGAACCTCAATTTAATAATGAAATAAAACAGCGTAAAATTAAGTCCACCAAAAAACATAAATAGACTAATTACATATTCAATTGCCGGAGAGTTATAAGCCGCGATACTTGCATTTTTCGTCGAGAACCCACCTGTCGATACTGTTGTAAAGGAGTGGTTTACAGCATCATACCAAGTCATTCCAGCGATTTTCAATGCAAATACTTCACATAGCGTTATAACTGCATATATGATCCATAATCGTTTGGCTGTCTCCGTAATTCTCGGATGCAATTTACTGGCTGATGGACCTGGTGACTCCGCCATAAATAGTTGCATCCCTCCAACGCCTAAAATTGGTAGAATAGCAACGGTCAACACGATAATACCCATACCGCCCATCCATTGAGTCAGGCTTCGCCACAATAAAATGCCTTTGTGAACGCCTTCAATGTTGTTTAAAACAGAACTACCTGTTGTTGTATACCCTGAGACTGTTTCGAAAATAGCGGACGTGAATTGAGGTATGACACCACTTAATACATAGGGCAGACTACCTCCTAGCGAGAGCGCTAACCAGCCTAATGCAACAATTAGATATCCATCTCTCTGACGTAGTTTTTTGACGTGTTCTCGTGTAAAATACCAAAGCATGAAACCAACATTCAAGTTGATTGCTGAAGCAATCAATAAAGGATATGTGTCGCCTTCAGAATAATGAATACTGGTAGGCAGACAAAATAGAATGAAAATACCATTCAACATTAAAAGCAATCCAATCACGTTGGATATAAGCTTCCAATTGATAAACATGTTAGAAGTATTTTTCAACCTCTTTGATTACTGAATGTTCTGACAATACAACCACCTTGTCATCGGCTTGAATTTGGTCATCACCACCAATGATTTTGGCAACACCATTACGAAGAATACCACCAATAATCGCCTTCTTAGGAAAATTAAGATCCTTCACCGGGCTTCGAGTTATTTTCGATTTAGCAGTTACGTTAAACTCCAATACTTCAGCATCCAAGCCATGAACTGCAGCTATGCTAATTACATCACCTTGTCTTACATACCTGAAAATATTGTTTGCTGCAATGAGCTTTTTATTGATCAGAGTATCTATCCCAATCGTTTGTGATAAATTGATGTAATCCATGTTTTCGACAAGCGCAATGGTCTTTTTCACCCCGTGTGCTTTAGCCATTAGGCAAGACATAATATTGGTCTCCGAATTACCAGTTACAGCGATATAAGCATCCATTTCACCTATATTCTCCTGTTCCAATACCCTCACGTCATGACCGTCGCTGTTTATTACAAGTACATCTGAGAACTTATCAGCAATGGCCATACATCGTTCTTGATCTTGTTCAATGAGCTTTATCTTTCTTCGTTTCCTAATTTTGTTAATTGCATTTAAACCGACCTTGCCACCACCAAGCATCATCACATTTTTTATACGTCGATCTTCCTTTCCCGTCAGATTAATGATTTCATCAAGGCCGGCTGGCAATGAGAGGAAATATATATGATCGCCAAACATAAAGGTTGTATCACCTCGTGGTACCATAGTTACACCGTCTCGCTGAATGCCTATAGGTATAAAATTCATATCGGGATTTAAAGCCGCTGCTTCCTTAATTGTTCTATTTACAACTGGGGCGTGACTGTCTAGGTTAATACCTACCAACAGCAACTTCCCCATTTCAAACTCGAATGAATCAGTGAAGGCCGACCGTCGTACCAATCGCCAAATCTCTTTGGCTGCAAGTTCTTCAGGTGAAATCATTACATCAATACCCAATTGTTTAAAATCAATGGAACACTTCGGATCTAGGAACTCTGTGTTATTAACCCTTACAATAGTTCGTTTTACACCGAGCTGTTTCCCAATGGTTGCCACCATGAAGTTTGTCTTCTCAGATGACGTTACGGCAATAAGTAAATCGGCGCTTTCAACTTCAGCCTGTTTAAGAATACGTATGGAACAAGCATCACCTTTTAGACCTATGACATCCAGCTCGTTCTGAACTCGAATCAGAATCTTTGGATTGTCTTCAATAAGGATGATATCATGTGATTCATTGGATAGCAGATTAGCTAAATAAAACCCAACTTCCCCAGCGCCTGCGATTACAATTCTCATGTGTAAAATGTATGGCAAAAGTAAATACTCTTTGAATGATTTGTTCATTTTAAAAGGTATTCTGAGCTATTTTTTCACAAAATGAATTGTCTTAATAAATTTATTAAAAAAAGGAGTTAGAGTTGCGGTTTATGAGTACAAAAACACCTACTTTTGCGAAAATTTTTTGAGATGGCGGTAACTAGATTAGAACGAAAAGCGAGACGAAATAAGACAAAAGCGAAGGAGAGAACCTTGGCTATAAAAAGGAATATCAGACGAAATTTTGTGGCTTCGCCATACAAAGAGGAATCTGGTATTATTTTAGGTGACGATGTACTTACAGTAGCTCAGAACTTGAGTAAGACTTCAAAACCTGCAAAAAAAGCAGTAAAGACAGAAGCACCTGTGGCTGCAAAGAAAGCACCAAAGGCAGCAGAGAAGAAAGATGCTCCAGTAGCTGCTAAGAAAGCAGACAAGCTAAATAAGATTGAAGGCATAGGTCCTAAGATTGCAACAGTTTTAAATGAAGGTGGTGTTGAATCTTTTGCAGTGTTGGCTACTAAGTCTCCAGAAGACATTAGAGCGATACTAGATGCCGCTGAAGGAAACTTTAAGGCACATGATCCAGGTACTTGGCCAAAGCAAGCTGAAATGGCTGCAGCAGGAAACTGGGATGAGTTAAAAGTTTGGCAAGATGAACTTAATGGAGGTAAATAACCCCATACTATAATATTCAAAGAGCCCTTGTCGTTAGATAAGGGCTTTTTTATTGCATATAAAAATGAGACGCTCCCTCACAATTCTACTGTTATTCACAACATCATTGCTCAATGCTGATCAGTTTAAAGTAGTGCGTCGAGATGTTGCCATAAAAGCGGTGGCATTGCTTAATGATCAAAAATGTATCGTTGAATGGTGTGCTTGTTGTTTTACAAAACCTAAAAAATACCAACTCATTTCTGCTGAAATCGAAAAAGGTCACCAACCATTTGTCAGAATAAACGTAAAAGTTAAAACCAAGACTGGAACAAAAGAGTTAAAGTCTGTGGATTTGGCTTACATACATATTAAAGATGGTAGATTGAGTGATTGTGTGGCTATCGCACTTGGACTACCAGCCGACCCTTGTACCACGCCATTTAGATGGCGTTCGGTGGAACGGCAATAAGACAATACTTATTTAAAGGCATCATAGGATTAATATCTTTTTTGCAATAATTGTGGTTCCAGCGGTATCCATCACTTTTAGAACATACACCGCGGCTGCCAAACCTCTTACATCTACTGCTGTTCTATTCGAATAAATCGTTTGACGTCTTACAAGTCTGCCGATATCGTCATACATCCGTATTTCTTTCCCTGTTAAACAATCATCGTGTCTGGTAAAGACGTAAACCAAGTCCGATGACGGATTTGGATAGATGTTTATATCAATATCACCACAACCTTCCACGTATACTCCCACAACGAGGGTATCATCTACACTTCGATAAATCGTCCTTATAATGGTGTCGTATACGTTTATGTGTGTGGTATCATAAATCGTTAGGTAACTCGTATCCACTATCGTTATATAACTTGTATCGTAAATGATTACGTGTGAGGTGTCATAAATTACACGTTGAACAGTATCATAAATTGTCACAAACGACGTGTCGTAGACTTGGTAAACAATGGTATCATAGATTGTAGTAAAAGTCGTGTCATACGCATGATGGAAGGTCGTATCATTCACTGTCACAACTGTTGTATCAAAATAATCACAAGTATCTTTTTCTGTTGCCAGTTTCCACCAACTAGCTAATGAGCCATTCTTTCCGTAACCTGCCACGGTGTAAACAGCACTGTCACCAATTACAAAAAAATGCGGTGAAATGCGAGGTGTGAAATTATCATTGGATGACCAACGCGTCCATTTATCCTTTTTGTAATCGTAGGCATAAAAGTCATTCAAAAAAGTAGAGACGCTTGTCCCGGAATTTGTCCCGCATCCAACATAAGGCACGTCATTGAGTACAAACGCATTTGTAATCCTCCTTTTCGTTCCAGGCAATGAGGCAATAGCTGTCCAGCTATTTTTTGATACATTATATTTCCAAAACTTATCCGTCAATGTATTTGAACCACTTTTACCGTTTCCAAAATACCCTTCATTATTTACACTAAATCCTGTAACGTTAATTGATTTGGGCCTGGGAAAGACGCGCGTTGAATCCAAGAATTAGAGGACGGCACATACATGTAAAAATCATTTTGATACGCTCCAGTAGCAGACCCCGCTCCCACAAAAGCTGCATTCCCTATAACAAATGACGCTGCACCATATCTGGCGGTTCCAGGAAAATTAGCTTTCTTAGTCCATTTGTCGGTGGTTGCATTGTACTCCCATAACGTACTCAAGGATGAAGAACCGTTAAATCCTAAACACACATATCCCTTATTACCAATAACAAACGACGTGGCTGAATAAATTGCCCCCCCAGGAAAATTGCCCTTCTTTGTCCAGGTATCCATAGCTGGGTCATATTCCCAAAAATCAATTAAACGGGTCCCGTCAAATTGGCGGCCGAGTCCGAAATAGCCTTTCCCATCTATTACAAAGCTTACCGATTCATGTCGCCCATATCTTGGAACGCTCGTTTTAGAAATCCAATTGAGCTGCGCTGATGCTAAGAAATCATTCGCAAAAAAGAGAACAATGAACAGGATAATTTTGGAATACATATTCAATACTAATCAATAAACGCCTAAAACCTTATGAATTAGGGTTTGAATAGTTTTCAATATATTCGTTCTATGAACCGAATTGTCAAGCTATTAATTATTCTATTTACGCCCCTTTTTTCACTTGGACAATCGAACCATCTAGGCTTCGAAATGGGATTAGGCCAATCACGCGGTGATATTCAAGGTACGGGGAGGATGTTTGATGTTTTCGTTAGCCACACATTTTATAATGGGGTAACCTTTGAGATCCAATCTGGTATAGGATATTTTGAAGCCAAAGGGCAGGTGAATTATTTGGATTACATACATTCCACGCATTACTTAGAAATTAAACCAAACCTTGGATTCACATTTCACCTAAACAGCATTAATCTTGATATAACGCCAAAACTTGGTTTCGGAATGATTTCGTTCGATGCGCGAGGTGAATTCACTCATCCAATGCAAGGTCAAGAGCTATTACAGACATTTGGTGATGCATATTTCACCGCCAAATTCTCTCCTTTAGGTAATCGATATTGCACCAGTCATAATGAAACTGCGTTGGTCTTTAGTCAGGCCCTTTCACTCAGTCAACTAATTAGTCCACGTATACGTGTTCAAGCCACGCTAATGTATTCGTTCTTATCGTCTGATGGTTTTGACGGATACGTATTACCCGTTTGGGCGAACCAACATAACGACCAGTTTTGGTCTGTCAAACTTGGTCTAAAAGGGCGATTGGGTCCAATAATTATCGATAAGCCCTCAAAAGACTCATGATTAATTAATTGTGGTAGCCGCCTCTGCCATTTGCTTAAACTTCCCTTTACTTTTGCGTAAACGACAGCTCACAACCTTGTATTCAGGGCACATTGCTTCTGAACAATGCTCATCAGAAGTAATGATGTTCAACATCACTTCAGGAAAGTGGAAGGTCGAACTCAAAATACCAGGTTTCATTTCGTCTGTCACAAAAGCTTTGATATCGACTTTACCCCTAGGTGATTCTACGCAAACAAATTCTCCGTCTACAATACCTTCTTTTTGGGCATCATCTGGGTGTATGAGTAACACGTCTTCCGTTAATATCTCAACATTACCAGTTCTTCGAGTCATGGCGCCACAATTGTAGTGTTCCAATTCACGGTTGGTTGTAATGATATATGGAAAGTCTTTACTGTATTTTTCAATTTCATTTGACTCTTTGAATGGAAAGAATGAAAACTGTCCTCTACCATTCTTAAATTCCTCAATATGAAGCATTTGTGTATCCTGACCATCAGGTTTTACAGGCCATTGCTTCCCATCTGTTCCGAGCTCGTCCCATTTCACACCAGCAAAGAATGGCACAATTTGAGATATTTCTTCCAGCATACCTTTC
>JBLHOC010000092.1:0-12280 GCA_047620825.1 Bacteroidia bacterium
ATAGAGGGCATATCCAAGTGGTTGGTTGGCTCATCAAGCATGAGAAGGTCGGGTTGTTCCAACAGCATTCGTGCTAGTATCACGCGCATTCTCCAGCCCCCACTAAATTCTTTTAATGGTCTAACCAGGTCTGACGTTTTAAAGCCAAGACCTTCCAAAATTTCTTCGGTAAGACTCTTTATTTGGTACCCATTGTTTCGCTCAAACTCTTCCTGTAAATGACCTAACCTGTCCAGTAGCTCTTCAGTGACTTCTTCTGTTTCCATCTTCTCATAGATGGCGTTCATCTCTTCCTCTGCTTTGATAACTTCTGCAAAAGCTTGCATTGCTACATCAACAATAGGGAGATCAACTGCGGTTTCGGACATTTCCTGATGCAGGTATCCAATTTTTAGGGTTTTTGTTTTCGATATTGTGCCTTCACGCAATTCGTACTCTCCGGTAATTAATCGAAGAAGTGTTGTTTTCCCAGTTCCGTTTTTTCCAACTAACCCAATTCGCTCCTTTGGTTTGATGTGCCAGTTTGCGTTTTTATACAGATAGTTTCCACCGAATTCGTAGGAAATGTCGTTTAATCCAATCATGAAAGTACAGTTATGACTTTTCCAATTATATGATATCTACAGTAGCAGAAAGACCTTTTCTGCAAAGTGCGTCACAGATTGGCGCTAATGTTTTGGTTGCACCATGTTTTACGGCACATTTACCTTTAAAATGTATGATTACAGAACATTGTTCAGCTTGTTCGGGTGTATGTTCACAGTAGGTCATTAGACAATCTACTACATGATCGAAGGTGTTTACCTCATCGTTAAAAATGACCAATACATGTCCACCAACCAAGTCTTCTAATAACTCAACTTCCTCTTCTGCTGCCGTTTTTGTGTTGTAAATATTCAAACTTTTTGCTCCCTTTTCTTAAAAAGATTCATCTTCTTTTCTTCACCCTTCCAAATCCGAATAATATTGGATCTATGGGTATACAAAACTAAGATTACTGCAAAGATGCCGAAAATTTGTAAAACGGGCTCAGTCAAACCATATCTTAAATATGTCATTATTCCAAAACTCAACGTTGTCAAAATTGATCCAGCAGAAACCATGTTGGTTAATAGCATAACAAGCACAAACATAATTAAACAGCCCAGCGCCAGAATAGGATCTAAAGCGACCACCATTCCCAATAGCGTTGCGACACCTTTCCCACCTTTAAACTTGGCAAAAACAGGATATATATGCCCCACCACAGCCAATACGCCAAAGCCAATTTTGAATGCCATCAAATTATCGTCAACATATTGATCTTCAGCAAAATACGCCAAGTTCACCGCTGTTGCTCCTTTAAATATATCTAAGAGTAAAACCAATATCCCAGCAGGCTTGCCTAACACTCTAAATACATTTGTTGCTCCAGCATTCATGCTACCATGATCTCGAACATCAATGCCGTACATCGATTTTCCTACTAAAACTGCAGAAGGAATCGAACCTAATAAATAGGCGCAAAGTGCGATTGTCAAAATGGTACTTGAAATCATTCGTCTAAGCCGTCAATTATATCAATGTGTTTCGTCACTTTTAATGGAGAACCTGCTCTAACTGTGTATCCACGTTCATTCACTTTACTCGCTCGTTGTCGCAAAATTAAGTTGAAATCTTTGTCCGTGGAGTATACAAATACGTTGCCTCTTTGATATTCAAAATAGAAGTAATCATATTTGGTGACCTCAAAATACAAAGCAATCCTTGTACCGCTCCTGCGTTTCTCGATGATCACATAAGCGTTTAATTGCTTGTTGATTTGTTTGCCATGCAACGTCGCCAGGTTAATTGGTGTTTTGGATACAAAGGCACCCAAGGTGTGTGAATAGTAAAACTCAAGGTTGGTAATCATCAAGTCTTTTTTGAGTTCCGTAATTTGTTTGATCTGGCCAAATTCTTCTAACTCAAGTGTTACTTTATCATATTTCTTTTTATCGGTAACGAGTTCAGCAATGTTTCGTTTTACTGTCGCATCATCCACACTGTAACTTGGCGCATCACTTACTTTTTCACTAAATATTTCCTGCATCCTCAACCAGCATTCCTCAGGCAACTCCATATCCAGGGCCATCAAAGTCTTAAATGTAAATGTAGAATCTCCTTCATTCCGAACAGCCTCTCCTACTGTTATGGCTTTAAAATTTTCGTGTAAGTCTAAACCAAAATCAAAAACACCCTCAGCTCTAATGTCTTCAGCATTGTCGCTCATGGTCATGATATTGCCTCTAATCGCGCCGTTGAGTAATTTGTTACTATCACCCACAACGAATGCCTTGGTCAACTCATCATAAAAGAATACACCTGTATCAATAGTGAGGTTTTGATCCGTGAATGAATACTTCTGACTAAAGAATGTAGGATAAACGGCGACAGAATCACTAGGTGATAAACTTATACCAATGTCCACTTTCCTACGGTCAATATTTCGGGGCTCAGTCGCGCTGACAATTACGTTTGTAGGATCGGGTTGATCTAAATATCTAAACCACTGGCTTTTTATATCCTTATAGGTGTGTAATGGTTTTACAAAACCTTTAAAAGACAAATACGCCTCTTTACTTGAAAGATCAGCCGTGCCTTTATAACCAATCTTTGGGCTAATCGCAAAACCAATGGAATCTGAAATGTAACCACTTGCCTGTATGGTAGACGTATCGTTCATTACACGCATTTTATCTAAGTAGATAATTTGCCCAGTTTTATACTTGTCTTTGAATACGTAAAAACCGTTTCCGGAAATACTTAATCTACCTTCTACCCAAAGTTTACAATCATACAGTTCGTGATATTTGTTATCGCGATTGGCTAGTAGTTTTGCTTTTTCTAATGGTCTCAACACAGCATCTTTTTCAATGATAACTTTACCGTCTGAAGGAAATATTCTTGAATCTGCTACATCAATGTATGGTACTTCGTCTGCATAGATGATTCCTGTATTCATGTCAAACAAGGCTTTTGTACTTTGAAAAACGAGTCCATGTTGAGATGGGTTTTGAGATTTAAAAACGTACTCCTTTTTGTTTTGACGACCAGTTGGTGTCAGCAGGATTGTCTTTTTGTCCATATCCCACTTAAATTCATCCATGGTGGAAGCAAATTGATTGTATGGAAACTGAGTCAAATGACCCATTTCGTTGGCTCTAAAGTCCCCAGTGCGTTTTTCAAAATCAACATGTGAATTGACATTCGTAGAAACAAATGAAATCATGCCTGCATCCACGTCTCCAATTTTTATACGGGAAACATCCGCGTCAGCGTGAATAGCGTTGAAGTGCATATCCGCTGAAGCCAATACGGCATTGTCCCACCTTAATTCTCCGTTGCCTGACAGTCGATTTGGTGTCTGCAATAGGTTGCCTTCAAACACTTGGCCATCATCAAAAATATCAACTTCATGTTGTTTGGTGTTGATATACATTTGGTCTTCTTTGGGTAACCAATGTGACATCACATCTGTTGCATATAGCCTTGGATACTTCTCACTTCTTTTGATTTCGTACACGTCAACATCTGCATTTGTGGAATCCGGAGTCATCAGGATGTTGTTGGATTCGAGCTTCGCGCCTTCATAATCGATTGTTCCTTTGGCATAGAACCCCTCTTCACTCATACTGATATCAATCTCACCATGGCCTTTACCATCATACAATGGATAACCTCCTGGAGGATTTGCCTTTGTAAACCCGAGGGAATAATCCTCCATAATTGAGGCCTCAAATCTAAATTCTGGTAGTATACCACCCGACACGAAATTGCCTGGGAATTTTAACCCTGCAATTGTAAAGTTGTCTAAACTGTCAATATCGAACGGATCAACCTCAAACCTAAATTCATCTTTATTATAGGTGCCATTGTGAATCGTCTTTTTATCATACGCTATGACCGAAGGGGCCCGACTGACAAAGCGTGGATACTCGGGATAATCCGTAAGCCCTGATTTATTGTTTGACTTATCAATGTAAATGATCCCGTTAATATCACGTAAAACGGATTTTACAGGTATTAGAAACTTTTGATTGACGTTATCTGGGAACCAGAGTTTTAAGGAATCAATTTTTTCAGATACGATGGTGAAATTTTCATAACTGAAGTCAAATTCATCACCAAAGAAATCAAATCTACCAGCGGTCACTTTGCCATCAAATTGTAGACGACGGTTATTTTTTATACGGACAAACTGTTCTCTTGGATAAGCAATTACATATTGAGAATCGCTAAACTGAAACGCTCGAACACCTTGTATTTCAAGATCATAATTGACTAAGTTCAAGGTAGCATTTGGTTTTTTTGCGATTACAGAACTGAATCGAATAATATCATAATCAGCTAATTTCCAGTGGTTTTTGTAATAATTTAGAAGCTTTTCTTTGATTTCAATTTGTTCGGTCTCCGTATCATAATAAATAAATCCAGCATCTGCTAAACCAATGACTTGTGGGTAAAGGTTTTCCTTTTTCGAGTTGAGATAACCGGCATAGTCTTCCAGACTGAGTTTTTTAGTCCTGAAGGTCATGTAAAACTTGTAGAGCTTGTCGATGGGGTGATAACGCATCATATTACCCCGCGTTATTTTTTCGTAATTGTATTCTTTGAAATAGTTTTTAGACATGAACAAAGCGCGTTCTTCATCAATCAACATGTCAAAATCAATTTTAGGCTCCTCCATTTTCCAAATGATTTGATCCACCATAATTTCTATGTTGTGATCAGAGTCAAAGAATGGTGCTTGTTCAATCCCTTTTTGGCCCCTTAATAGTGCCAACCGCTTGTCTTTTTCGTCAAAACTTAATTGTACCCTTGGATGATAGATTTGTCCGCTATCTGTGAATATAGTCGCCTCTGTTTGTTGTGATTGTATTTTACCGTCTGATATAGTAAAGATGTTAGCCTTTACTTCAACAATCAATTTGCCTTCATAATAAAACTCAAATACGGCTTTGTTTTCTGGACTGCCTCGGCCCTGCATTCGGCTCCCTTCCATGGCAAAACCACCTTTAAACACAATGTTCCCTGACTCAAAACTTTTAATTGTAAGGTCATCACTAAATGAGATGTATTTAGGGAACTTAGAGTCTTGAAAATCGTCTCCCTTTCGGTGGATTGTCCTTGCCGAAACTTTGTCTTCTAAACTTCCTGGTATTTTACCATCCAACATCCCTTTATATTGAAACATCACGGTGTCTATTTTTAGCCCAGGCGTAGTCATATCAATGGTATAGTCGTCAAACTCAGCGAAAGCTTTTACCGCAGAGATCCCAACTCGTTCCCAATCAATAATACCATTACTTCCTTTCCATTGTTTTGTTAGTATGTTGAATTGACCCGATGTTTCACGGACAATCAGCGAGTCATCTGGCCCATGGCAGATGATGTCGACATTGGTCAGATTTAGAAATACGTTATTCCCTGTATACTCAAATTTATAGTCTGTCTTTGAAAATCGCCAATCCTTGCTTTTATCCGCATAAAGGATGTTAGACTTAAATAAGCCATATGATGTTTTTAGAACGACCAAGTACGAACGCCTATTTTTCTTTATCAATTTGTATTGATTCAGCAACCAGTTGTTAAACTTTTCTTCCGAAACTCCGGAATTGGAATCTTTACCAGCGACTAACGTTCTCATGTACAGCTCAAAATCTGGATTAATCTTGAACTTCTTAAGGGCCATGTATTCAGCCAGTCTTATTACAACCCCTTCTTGATCTTCAGTGTACACTCCACTCTCCCATTGTTCTTTAAAGACGTCATATGTTTTTACAACGCTTTTATCGTTGAGCTTTTTCACGTGATCGCCAAGCTCTCCAATGAAAATCTCCGGATTTTTACTAAACCCTCTGGTTTGAGCAGACGCAATTGTGCACGACAACGACAATAACACTGTAATTATCAGTGATTTAACCCAAAACATATTGTTGTTGATTTTCATTTATTTTTCTGTACTTCTTTTATATAACAGGCATTCCCAATCTCCTTTTGACACATTCCTAATCAATTCGAAGCCCAACGCTGTAGTTTTAGTGTTCACTTCTTGTATATCAAAATTCAAAAATCCTGCCAGTATTAAATAACCTCCAATTGATATGTGATTGACCAGATGAGGTAAAAGCCCCATATTGATGTTTTTGGTGATATTCGACAAAACGATGTCAAATTTCCTTGAAGGTATTGCCTCGAAACTTCCATATAGAAAAGAAACGTTGTCGACCGCATTATATTTTAGATTCTCGATGGCATTGTCTACAGAGTTTTGATCATAGTCAATACCGACCATTTCTGTTGCACCTAAAAATCCACTTAAAAAGGCCAAGACACCTGTGCCCGTGCCCATATCCAGCACAGATTTACCCTTAAAGTCGATTGTTAACATCATCTCAATCATCAACTGGGTTGTTTCATGATGTCCGGTACCAAACGACATTTGAGGCTGTATCACGACTTCATGTTTCACATTTGTCATTGGATCATGAAAAGGCGAACGAACGAATACGGAATCGTCAACCAAAATGGGGTCATAATTCTTCTCCCATTCTTCGTTCCAATTCTGAGGTGGCATGGCTGTATACGAGAAGCTATTTTCCATCGTATACTTTCCAAGCGTATCATACAACAGCTTATGCTTAAATTCTTTGGAATTGATGTAAGCCTTAACGACCATACCTTCATCCCAAAAGCCCTCATAGCCAAGGTCTATTAACTCAGCGGTAATGATTTCCTTGTTCTCCTCCAATACGGGAATTGTAACTTCGATAAATGCGTCCATAGCTTAATTAAGCAATATTAAAAGCCGCAAGTCTATTTACGCTATGAAGTTGTTTAATTGTTGATATCCTTAAGAGGAATGTGTGAATGAGTGAATCATTGAACATATGAAGAAATGTATATTCCTAAAATAGGTTGAGATAAAAAGACAATCTGTTCGTTCTCCTACTGAATAATCAAGCGATAGACAGCGGATTTCACACCTTGGTTGGCTTGAAGTAAATAAACACCCTCGGCCAATTGTAAATCACGTAAATCCATTCTATGATTTTCTGTCCTAGCTGACACCTCTTCTGATGCTACAACTCGTCCCTTGGAATCAAATACACGAACGGAAGTAGAGACTTCAGCATTTAACGTTGAAATCGTAAATAAACCACTATTGGGGTTTGGATAAACGTTAATTAAGGACTTACTCAAGTCCTTAAGTCCAACTGAATTAATCGTTACAACCTTCGTCACAGTATCAATACAATCAAAAGGTGACTGAACCATTAATGACACATTGTAGTCGTCATCTTTGAAATAATGATGCTCCACATCAGTACCCATCAATGTATCACCGGCATCGTCAAATTCCCAAATGTAATCGCCTTGGCCAATCAGTCTTGAAGCAAATGTTACATCGCGCCACGTCACTTGATAATCGTAATTGGCATCTGGCATCAACCTCCAATGTACCTCGTGGTTTGTAATAGCTGTTTTACAGCCATTGTTCTCTATGATATAGGAAAGATTTATGTTTTCTTCTATTGGTGCAGTTTGTAATGCATTCCCGCGATATAGTTCTGTCCCAGACTCGTCATACCAGATAACTGTTCCAATGTCTGTGTTAACTTCTAATTTAGGTATAAACAAATCACATGCTTGCGTATCTAATACACTCGTAACCACCTTACCATAAGGTATTGCCGTATAACTCCACTGATGCCTAATAGTATCATAACATGTGCCTTGAAATGGGTGTAAATAATAAGTCTCAGACTTAACAATGCTGGAGAATAACACGGATGTGCCTTTGGTAATTCGTTTCCCATTTTCCATGGAGTCATACCAGTCAATATCTCCTAGCAAGTCGTTATAGTCAACCATAATATTATCACCTTCACATGCCTCTTGATCAACAATAGATGGTAGTGTAGGAAAATGATTTACAGTAACTTCAATAGGTAATCGACTACTTGGGCAAATGCCGTTATACGCATCCACGTATCTATAATAGACCCCACGATCTGTTGGTGTAAATTGTATTGTTGAATCTCCCGTTATAATTGGACTTCCTCCTGCCGCAACATCATACCAACGTAAGGTATTTGCAGCTGTTGCTTTTAGTGTAATATCTCCGTTCAACAGACAAATTGTCGTATCACGACTTACAACTGGTTCGCCCGGTGCGAAAGCGTTGCTTACATAAGCTCTGACTCTTACGCGTCCGGGATGTGTACAATTTTCGTTAAAGGTCTTTGCAAAAAAGAAGGTGTCTTGCGTTAATGGCCCTACTTGTAAAAAGTCACCAGTATGCACCCTGGCTAACATTACAGAATCTACATACCAATTCGTAGTGCCTACACTGCTTACAGCCACCAAGTTCGCCAGTGAGTTCAAACAAATAGAATCATCTTTGATTATTGGCATTGCAGGTGTTTTAATTACCTTAATTATTTGTCGTACTCTAGTCGACTTACAATCCCCATTAATGGCCTGAGCAAAAATGGTATCATTCTCTTCTAAAGCACTTGCAGTTTCATAATCTGGAGATATACTAAAGGCCGTTGTATCAGACACATTTTTATACCAATTGATTTGGCCGCTACTGATGCCAATTAATGTCGCTTTATTCCCTGAGCAAATTTCCTTATCGCCCTGAATGTCAACCTGGTCTGGTTGGAAGCTTAAGTCTTTAAGCGTCGTATCTTCACAGGCACGAGACCCTGTCATACTATATAAAATACTTCTTAGTCCAATGGTTACATTGACTGGGTTTGGAAACTTGGTTCCACCTTGTACCTGACTATAGTAAAATCCAGTACCATGGCTCCATCTGTGACTATATCTTTCATAGGTATAGCCTCTAAATTCTTCGTAAAACTTATATACGTTGTATTGAGGACTAAAGTAAAACGGTGATGACGTATTTTTAAAATGAATAGAGTCTTTATAATCATAGCAATCATCAAATGTGAAATCATTATACAATTTGTAAGAAACAAAAGGTTCTAACAACATATCCATATTCAGGGTATTCCCGCCTATATTTAAATCCAAACAGCGATACCATCTTCCACCAATAGAGCCGCATGCGTAGTTTTCATAGAACCCATCATTCTTGATATAATCATTCCCCACTATTGCAACCCTAACACTATCCACACTTCGTACAACCACTATATACGGTTCGTCAGTCGTATAGGGTGTGAAATTTGCATAATGCACAATACTGTCTAATACCCCATTTCGAAATGTTGTATCTATCAACAAGGTATCAGCACGCACAGGGTTTCCCGTAGGAAGACTATCGGCTCCAGCTTTATATATTTCACAATATACTCGAACCGGGTTTGTAGTTGTATCTAATGCCCATCCATAAAATTTAAAACCAGAAATAGTAATGTCATCAGGAGCCGTATAGAACTGACCTAGCCTGTACCCGTCTGAAATATTAATGGCTCGTAAAGAGGAACTTGAGCTATTAACAATCAGGTTCGCAATAAGCTTTTCATAGCCATAATCAATCGTATCTTGAGTACATTGAGTAGGATGATTTGTTGCTTTACCATGACTTTGTCCATTGGAAGACGCATTTTGATTATGCGTTAAAGTAACTTTGGGAGAAGTAAATTGAGCAAATGAAAGCAAAGACGAAAGCAGCAAACAGGCAGTAATAGTGGGTTTCAGCATACAAACATTTGATAGGTTTGCGTAAAGTTACCAAAAAAATAATACAGTTGCTTTCGATTCCAATATAGTCGGTTTTGTATACTTGCAGATGCCCAAGAAAGCTTTACTGATTTATGGTTTGGTTTGTGCCGCAGTAATCCTAGTCATAAATACTGCGAAATTCACGGTCTTTGCAGGCCTTTTACGCTTTGAAATGTACATCGGTATTGCTGGCATCGTATTTACCCTTTTCGGTATTTATTTGGGTATGCAATGGGTTAGTTTTAAAAGTAAATCAAAATCACCCTTTGAGCTGAAGTTACAAAACAACTCGGTGGGATTAAGTCCCCGTGAATTAGAAGTATTGCAGCACATGGCTGGTGGGTTAACCAATCAGGAGATAGCAGATCGTTTATTCGTTTCTCTTCCAACCATTAAAACACACACGTCCAATATCTACCAGAAAATGGACGTAAAACGTAGAACACAGGCAATACATCAGGCTGTTGAATCTGGATTAATTCAACATCATACCAAAGACTGATTTTAAGAATTCATACTTTCGTATGAGCGATAAACGTTTGGTCCAAGCTATCCTTGAAACCTAATATTAAGTAAAAATGAAAAACAACGTATTAAAATTTGGAATCATAGCAGGCGCTATTAATGCCATATTTATTCTAATAGCCTCCTTCTTAATGGATGGTGACACTGCTTTTAAAAACGCCGAATTACTTGGCTATACAGGAATGGCAATCGCTTTTAGTATGATTGTTATTGGTATGATAATGGAACGCCAAGCTAGAGGTGGTATTATTAACTACGTACCAACACTCATGGTGGGGTTGAAGATTGCCTTAATTGCCTCTGCTATATATGTTACCACTTGGATGATAATCACAGCCATTAAACCAGAAATCATTGAGGGTATGTTTAAAATGATGGAAGAAAATTTACGTAGTAAAGAACTACCAGCAACCGATTTTAAAGACCAGTTGGAACAAATGAACACTTGGAGAACGTATTACGCTAACCCACTGACTAAAATTGTCATGACGTTTATAGAAATATTTCCTTTAGGCGCTATAATTTCAGCGATTGCAGCCATTTTTATATTTCGCAAATCACCTGTAACCGCACCAGAAGCTTAAACTAAGGCTCGACTACGGTGACTTCTACGAGTACTTCTTCAGTCGAAACTTCTATTCCTGCTTTATAAAACACGAGGGTATACGTATGCATGAATGACTTTCCTTGTGCACACGTAAATTCTACAGATGCAATACGAGCTTGATTGCTTTGAGACAACCGAATGTTTTTTAATCCATTTATAAATGTCACCTTTAACCCAGGCGTTGTGCCATTAATAACAACTGAATCCGCATCACATTCAGTAAAAGTTTCCCCTTCAAAACAGAAAATTTCTATATTTTTCACGAATGGTTGTGGACAAGGATCTTTATCTACGACATATGTATGAGTTAATGCGTCAGTGGCAAAGCCTACAAAATCTTCTTCTACATCGTCAATAATAATATCTTCTTCTGTTGGTCCACAGCTCGGCGCCACTGCCATAATGGTGATGATCGAAAGAGTAAGCAGCATTGAGGGTAAGTAAAATCCCTTTGTCATAATGGTAAAAATTAGTTACACCAAATATAACGAAATGGTAATAGGCTAGTTTTTAGTCCTTTAACTGCAAAACGACTGTCATCACTTTTCAGGTAATTACACCAAGACAATTGCGATATTAAACCTATATCACGGTGACAATAACCTTCGCAGGTTCGGTTTCAATTTCTACTCCGTCCTTAAATAGTACAAAGGAATACGTGTGCGTAAACGACTCAGCAATGCCACATGTAAATTCTAAAAATGCGTCTCTGGAATTACTGGACTCAGGCAAGCTTATACCCATTTTGTCGTTGACAAATTTTATAGTCAATCCTGGCGATTCACTTCTTATATGAACAGAGTCAGCATCACAAACACCAGTGTACTTTTCGCCAAAACAAAACACCTGAATCTTAGCCTTAATGACTTGAGGACAAGGGTCTGTGCCTTTAACGTGTACATGCGTAATTTCATTTGTCACAAATCCATCGATACCTTCCACTGGTTCTTCCTAGTACGTTGAACATCTGCTCGTTACAAGCATTGATATGGTTAAAATCAAAACAGAAAGGATACGGAAGAATTTCATAAATTTTTTAATTTGTCGACCCAAATATAATTTATGAATCGAATATTAATATGGATGCACTACCGACCAAAGTCGTCATAATAATCCTCCGCATAAGCTTCGTAACGTTTAATCAATGCTATGTTGGCTTTTTCCACTGGTGTTAAACTTGCTCTCACATCTGTAGAAACAGGTACGTACCAGTCAAAGTCCTCAAAGAAGGCACGTATATCGTTGTTTTTAAAACTGTAACCATGTCTTGCATAAATGATGTTTCTAAAAATTCGGAGCCGTTGTTTGCTATGACCTTCTACGTCTTCTACGGTAAGACTATCAATTGAAATATTTTTTTCGAAATACATCTCGTCATAAGCCCATTCATCCCCATCTGGACTGTAGTTAAAGACTGCGCTCGAC
>JBLHOC010000093.1:0-12207 GCA_047620825.1 Bacteroidia bacterium
GGTTTGAGATGAGAATGTTCTCAAGTTATATCGTAAAAGAATCCAACGTTTGGGATGATGATATCAAGTATTACGAAGAAAATGAAGACAACCCATTTGCTTCCTTGTTAAAATCCGAAGCAATAAAAAATGACTTGTTCATATTTGAGCATGATTTGTGGGAATACTAGTGTAACCCTATAAAAATCAAAGCCCATTTAACTTATGTTAGATGGGCTTTTTTTATCACCACGTTTTTAAGCGTATACCTATTTTCGCACTCAATTTTTAAAGCATGAAGAAACTCATAGAATGTGTTCCTAATTTTAGTGAAGGCAGAGACTTAGCCGTTGTCAATCAAATAACTGCAGCCATTGAAGCTGTTGATGGTGTAACAATGTTGGATGTTGATCCTGGAAACGCCACAAATAGAACAGTTGTAACCTTTGTAGGGGAACCAGAAGCTGTTATGGAAGGTGCCTTTCAAGGTATCGTAATGGCATCAAAGCTTATAGACATGTCTAAACATTCTGGCGAGCATGCACGTATGGGCGCTACTGATGTTTGTCCTATGATTCCAGTGTCAAATATCACTTTAGAAGAAACGGCTGTGTATGCGACTCAACTGGCTAAGCGTGTTGGGGAGTCCACGGATATTCCCGTGTATCTCTATGGTGCTGCTCAAAAGGAATCTTATAGAAACGACTTATCGATTATTCGAGGAGGTGAGTATGAAGGCTTTTTTACCAAGATAAAAGAACCAAAATGGAAACCTGACTTTGGTCAGACTGAAATGAATACATTTAGTGGTGCAACAGTAATTGGTGCACGCGATTTCTTAATTGCCTATAACGTCAACTTAAATACTACGTCTACCAGAATAGCAAATCGAATTGCATTTGATGTGCGCGAAGCAGGTAGAGTAAAGCGTACTGGAAATACTTATTCAGGACCTATTGCAAAGGATGAACACGGTGAAGCTATTAGAATCCCTGGCACATGCAAGGCAGTTAAAGCTGTAGGTTGGTTTATTGAGGAATATGGTGTGGCTCAAATTTCTGCCAACCTTACCAATTACCACATTACCTCAGTGCATACATTTTTTGATGCAGTTGAAAAAAGTGCCATCGAGCGTGGTGTTAGAGTAACTGGTAGTGAGTTAGTTGGGTTAGTCCCGCTTAAAGCGATGCTAGATGCTGGAAAACATTATCTGACAAAACAAGAAAGGTCTATCGGCATAAGTGAACGTGAAATCATCCACATTGCAGTTAAGTCTTTGGGATTAGACGAGCTTGGCCCATTTGATCCGGATAAAAAAATTATAGAGTACGCTTTAAAACGTGCTGAAGATACCAGCTTGGTAGATATGACTTGTGTCGCATTTGCAAATGAGACGGCTTCAGAAAGTATGGCTCCAGGAGGAGGAAGCATTGCTGCCTATGTAGGTAGTCTTGGTGCTTCTTTGACTTCAATGGTTGCAAACCTTGGGGCGAACAAACGTGGCTGGGAAGATCGTGTGACTGAGTTCTCTGACTGGGCGGTAAAAGCACAGCAAATCAAAGACAGACTATTGTTTTACGTAGACGAGGATACACGCTCCTTTAATGGCATTATTGATGCGATTAGAATGCCAAAAGATTCTGATGGGGAGAAAGCGGCACGAAAAAAAGCCATCGAAGCGGCTTCAGTATATGCGACTGAAGTGCCTAAACAGGTCATGGAAACAGCATATCAGGCTTATGAATGCATTGATGCTATGATTACAAACGGGAACAAAAGTTCAATTACGGATGCTGGCGTTGGTGCACTCTGCATCGATCTGGCGATTCAAGGTGCAGGCATGAACGTTTTGGTGAACGCCAAAGACTTATCAAACACAACAACAGGAGATGATTTCAAGACAGCAGCGCTGAACCTAATGGTAAAATCCAACAATGAAGCTGCACGTTTGCGGGCAATGGTTTTAGAAGTTTTGAATAGGTAATTAGGGCGCTTCGCTTTTGGGGCGCTTCGCTTTTGGCGCATTGGCGTATTGGGTTAGTAGGTCATTCAGCGTATCAGACGCCAGGAGGTTACGAAGAAACTGTTGAATTGAGTACAGGTCTGAAAATCTTCATACTCATTACTTCATACTCACTACTATTAACCTTTCGAAGCTTCAAAAGCCTCAACCGTAATACCTCTCACCTTACAAAACTCGTTTAAAGCCAACGAATAGCTTGGTACGCGATCTTTGAATGTATTTACAATGGCAGCTTTCTCTTCAAGCGTGGCATTAAATTGATTTAATATATTCATCAGGTGCATTTTCATGTGTCCCTTTTGAATGCCTGTCGTTGTTAAAGACCGTAAAGCAGAAAAGTTTTGAGCTAAACCAGCTACCGCTACAATTTGCATAAGCTCTTGCGCATTTGGTTTACCTAATAATTCATTTGATAATTTGACCATAGGGTGCAACGATGTAATACCACCAACAGTTCCAAGCGACAAAGGCAATTCAATGTAAAAAGTGAATTGTCCGTTTTCAACCGTAACATGTGACAAGCTCTTGTATTGTCCATCTCGTGATGCATAAGCATGTACACAAGCCTCAATAGCCCTAAAATCGTTGCCTGTGGCGATGATTAAAGAGTCAACACCGTTCATTATACCTTTGTTATGAGTAACGGCTCTATAAGGCTCTATTTCAGCCACATGTACCGCACGAACAAAATTGTCACAGAAAGTTTGAGGGTCCATGTCTGTACCAGCAGTCAATGCTTCAATAGAACAAGAAACTTCGGCGCGGACTAAACATTCTGGTGTGTAGTTACTAAGAATACACATTATAACCTCAAGCTCACGATCAGCTTCACTTAGCTCAACAGCGGTTGTGATGTGCTGTTCAAAAACTTCCGACCACTTCTCAAGAACTGTGTTAATGAAATTTGCGCCCATGGAATCCCGGGTGTCAAACGTGCCCTTGATTTGGTAGTAGTTTGACTCTAACGCTGATTTGTCAATAATTTCGATATCTAAAACACCGCCGCCTCTAGCAGTCATATTGCGGGTTATGTCAGCTGTCTCTTCTAATAGTGTTGGTTTTATGCGGTCGAAATAAGCCGACAGTTGGCTGAAATCACCGCCACGCCAAACAAAGTGAACATGTCCAATTTTCTTCGTAGAAATAACTTCTGCTTTAAAACCGCCACGATCTAACCAGTATGAACCTGACTTAGCCATGGCCGCTACAACTGAGCTTTCCTCAATGGCCATTGGTAAGCAATACATTTTTCCATTAATCAAGAAATTTGGTGCAATACCAAACGGCATATAATAGTTGGTTAATGTATTTTCAATAAATTCATCGTGTAATTTCTGAATATCAGCATCTGTATGCCAATAGCTTTTTAAAAGAGTTAAGGCTTTGTCTGGATGTTCAAAGTAATTGTCAATCAACCATTCGGTTTTTGCCTTTTTTGTGAGTTTACTAAATCCTTTAACGGGTTTAACAGTCATGTTCTAATGTCTAAATATTGACTGGCCAATTGGTAGCCTTGTATTTCTTTTTCAATGAATTCGTCTAACGCATCAAATCCTTTTTCTGCATATCGAAGTAGGGAAGAGGCCTGGGCGTAAACAGATGGGTTCTGTAATTTTTTATTCAAATAATATCCATCCAAAAAAGATTTTATCCCGCCTGAAATAATAACCTCTTTGGATTGTAATGTTGGATTTTCTGAAGACAGGTTGTTACAATAGGTTACCATATCAGCCGCAGAATGGCCAATTTGGGTTAAACCAGTGTAATGGTTACGATTTTCTTCGTTGGCTCTAAGTAATTCAAGAGCCGAAAAATTAGTTCCGCCATGTGCCCCAAAGTCTATGGCATCTATGTTCAAGTTTAATAGGGCGTCTATGCTCTTGGGCCCAAATCCTTGTCCGACTTCTTTCACTATGATGGAAATATCTAGGGCATCACAAATCCGAGTAATTGTATCGATTGGCGCATGTTTAAACCGGTCGCCTTCTGGTTGTAACCACTCCTGAAAAGGGTTAACATGTATGATTAACCCATCCGTTTCGGTCTTCTTAATGAGCGAAGTTATAAGGTGGAGTTGGTTCGTATCTATAAGTTCTTCAAGTTGAGCAATGCCTAAGTTGGCATAGAATGGAAATGCATCTCCAATATACTTTCTGAGTTGAAAATCAGGCAAGTACTTATCGTCGTTGAGAATGATTCTGCATGAGCCAAGCCCCATACCAAGCCCATATTTACCTGCTGCTTTACTAAGATTAATATTAATGGCAGCTGCTTTTTCTGTTCCGCCAGTCATACTAGAAATCCACAAAGGGAAATGCATGCTTTTATGAAGAAAAGAAAATGGTGCTATTTTGGAAGAAGGGTGTTTAGACAACAACGGTTCATAGTTGAATCGATCATCTAGTGCTGATATTTGCGATTTAAAGGCCAAATCAATGTGATTTGCCTTTCTTTCGGATGTGTTTTCCTCCATAAGAATCAGAGTGCTCAAAAATAATGCTTTAATTCAAGCTTGAATAACGGAACAAATCAAACTTGAAGTAGTTTTTTTCAATCAATTTTTTTCAACGTTTTGAAACAAATCTATTTCCCTACCCTAATTTGCGCCTCTAATTTATGATTGACTTTAACGAAGGACAAACCATTTGCATTGACAAGCCCATTACGTGGTCCTCATTTCATGTGGTTAAAAAAGTGCGATTTCTAACGAAAGCTAAAAAAGTCGGGCACGCAGGGACACTAGACCCCTTGGCTACGGGGCTTTTAATCATTTGTACAGGTAAACACACCAAGATAATTCATACTTTCCAAGGTCAAGAGAAAGAATACACAGGGTGTTTTAAACTTGGCGCAACAACGGCTTCATACGATTCTGAAGAGGAGGAAGAAAACCATAAACCGTTTGATGCGGTCACATTGGATCAAATTAGGGATGTGGTTAAAGCTAATTTTAGCGGAACGATTCTGCAAAAGCCACCGATTTTTTCTGCTGTTAAGGTCAATGGTGAAAGAGCGTATAGCAAAGCGCGCAAAGGTGAAGATGTAGTCATTCAGCCGAAAGAGGTTGCTATTCATGAATTTGAAATCATAAAATACGAGGCACCATTCATTCATTTTAGAATTGTGTGCGGAAAGGGAACATATATCCGAAGCATTGCACGTGATATTGGAGCACTTTTAGGTTGTGGTGCGTATATGTCAGAACTAAGACGAACACGTATTGGGGCATTCAAAGTGGACGACGCATATACCGTAGAACGGTTTGAGGAAATGATAAAAGCATTAAAGTAATGGGGATGTATATTCGCCGCCTTTCTATTGAAATTTGATGCAGATAATTCGAAATTTAGAAGAATTTTGTCCAGAAGGCCCGATTGTCTTAACTCAAGGCACCTTCGATGGTGTACACTTAGGTCACCAAAAGATATTGTCTCAATTGGTAACAAGGGCCCAACAAATCAACGGTAAATCGGTTATGCTAACCTTTTATCCGCATCCGAGGTTGGTATTATATCCAGAGGACAATGACCTAAAACTAATCACAAGTATTGAGGAAAAGGCAAGGTTGTTAGAGTCGTTTGGATTAGACTATTTGGTGATATTACCCTTCACAAAAGAACTAAGTCGACTCACAGCTTTCGGATTTATCCGCGATGTGTTGGTTAATAAACTCCACATTTCGACCATTATTATCGGTTATGACCATCGATTTGGTAAAAATAGAGAGGGTTCTTTCGCTGATATTGAAAAATATACGGAAGAATTCGAATATGAAGTTGAACAGATCCCTGAACAAGACATAAACGACTGTATTGTTAGTTCATCACTGATACGAAAAGCATTGTTATCGGGCGACTTAGAAGCAGCGAATGATTTTCTTGGGCGACCATTTAGCATAAGAGGTATTGTGGTTTCTGGTAATAGGCTGGGCAAAGGTCTTGGGTATCCGACAGCCAATGTTGGGGAGCTTCATAAATTTAAACTTATACCTAAAATTGGGGTTTACGCGGTAATCGTTATAGTTGCAGGCGTAAAATACTTTGGAATGTTAAATGTTGGTACTAAACCAACGTTTAAACTGAATAATTTAACCGTAGAAACGCATATATTTGATTTTAGTGAAGACATTTATGGACAAGAAATTGAAATTTTGTTCGTTAAACGTTGGAGAGATGAGCATAAATTTGAAAGTCAAGAGGCGTTAGTACGCCAATTGGATAATGATAGCACAGAAATAAACGCTTTTTTTAATAAATGAGATTGTCGATAAGCATACTGTTTGTTTTAGTAGGTCTGAACCTAATGGCTCAGCCTTTGGCGGATGCTTCGACATATATGCCTCGTGCAACAAAACCAATAGATTCTGTAACTAGTAATATTGAAACTGATGGTGACGAGGTCAAATACATTGACCACCTCGCATTTGATACGTCTTTAATCCCTTGTTCAGACTTATATGATTACAGTTGGGATTCATTACATCTAGATCAACCCAAAGTTCAGCCAGGTGACACTTCTGTCGCTGTGACTTTGTCATTAGTCGAAACAGAATGTGCCTACCATCATCCTTGTGACGGACCAATTACAAGCAATTTTGGTTGGAGAAGATACCGAATGCATAAAGGTATTGACATCGATTTGGAAACAGGCGACCCTGTTTTTGCAGCTTTTGATGGTGTTGTACGCATTGCAAAGTACAATTATGGAGGATTTGGTCATTACATCGTGATTCGACACTATAATGGCTTAGAAACCCTTTATGGTCACCTATCTGATCGCTTAGTGGTGCCAAACCAAACGATAAAAGCGGGGGATGTGATAGGTTTAGGAGGAAATACAGGTCGTTCTACAGGAAGTCACTTGCACTTTGAAGTGCTGTATAGAGGATGTCAAATCAATCCAAATAAAATTATCTCGTTTAAGGAAAACGCGTTGAAAATGGATTCAGTTTACTTGGATATAACAGACTTTAAGTATACAGCCAAATATGTTTCCGGTGCGCCTAATCCATCTGGTATATTGTATTACCGAATTAGATCTGGAGATTCTCTTTGGAGAATTGCTAAGCGATATGGAACTTCTATTGACAGACTTTGTCGATTGAATGGAATATCTAGAAGCACAACGTTAAAAATAGGACGAAGACTACGCGTCCGCTAGTCAGCCCATTCCAGGCTGTTTATCATATTCATCATATCTTCTTTCAGAAACGCGTAAACAGGTGCCACGGAATCTATATTGGTGTGGTTGTCGAAATAAAACGATCCTCTCACATAATGATTCTTTTCATCTGACAAGTAAAAGTTAAACGGAGTAGCTGATGGGCCTTTCAATTCAAAAATGACACCATGGCTATCGGTCCGTTTGATATAAATTTCTTTTTCGTCAATTGCATCTGCTTTCTTACGATGTTCACCAGCCATTTTAAAAGCTTCATCGGATAAAGAATCAATTTGTTTGTCGTTAAGCAGTTGCTTATAAGTAAGGTAAATCGTAGCGCCAAAAGATGGGAACTTGATGTTAAACCAACAAGGTTCTGATGTTAAATGGGTGTCTTTCTCAACTATAGCGTAGGTTGGGATGTTAAAGGTATAGGAGCAGCCATCATCAAATCGCTTATAGGTCTTTTCTGGAAATTCAATCTTAGGATAACCGTGCGGTTTAGGTGTGTAATTCTGACAACCCATTACAGCTGTCATGAAAAATGCCACAATAAGTATTAAGAAACGTTTATCCAGCTGTTTCATTTGATTCCATTTCAAAGCTGACCTTAACACGTTTCACGCGTCGCTTGTCAGCACTTTCAATTTTAAACTCAAAATTGGTATACTTTATTATATCACCGCGTTTCGGTATGTCTTGATTCATTTCCATCAGTAAACCACCTAACGTATCTACTTCTCCTTTAGCTTCATCAAAGTAGTCTGTACTCAATTCGAAAATCTTACACATATCCGTTAGCAAAGCTTTCCCTTCAAATATGTAAGTGGTTTCATCAAGTTTTGAATAAACGAGTTCGTCTTCATCAAACTCATCAACAAGGTCACCAAATATTTCCTCTAGAATATCTTCCATTGTTACAATGCCTTCAGACCCGCCATATTCATCTACTACAATGGACATGTGTATACGCTTCTCTTGAAACTCTTCCAGCAGATCGTCAATTTTTTTATTTTCTGGTACAAAAAATGAATCCCGAATAAACGACTGCCACTTTTGGTCACTTTTGTTGGTAAGCACTGGTAATAAGTCTTTTATGTATAAAATTCCGACGATATTGTCGAAGCTCCCTCGAAAAACAGGTACCCGTGAATAGCCCATTTCCTTAACTTGGTTAATCAGGTCTCTTTGCTCCATCCCAATATCAACCGCAGACACGTCCATTCTAGGTCGCATGATTTGTTTCACACTGATGTTCCCATAATTGACCAACCCTTTAAGAATATTTTTCTCTTCGATATTGTCATCGTCAGATGCGATTTCAATCGCTTGGTTTAGCTCTTCTAGGGATACAGCTTTCTGGGTGCGTTCAATTTTACGATCAATTAGTTTAGTGCTATTCGTTAAGGCCCAAACCAAAGGTTTTAACATTTTTTGAGAATAGAATAACATTGGAGCCGTGAAATGTACCAGTTTAACGTTGTTTTGAGTGGCGTATATTTTGGGAATAATTTCACCAAACAACACCAACATAAACGTTATAATGCCAATTTCTAGAATAACTTTCAACCAATCTGCTATAGAAACAATTTGCCAAATATCACTCAACAAATAAGTGGAAAGAATGATAATGGAAATGTTAATGAAATTATTGAGAATCAGAATGGTGGCCAATAAATTTTGTGTGGCTATCGTTCGGTCAGGTATGTTTAATAGTTTTATTACGAATTTGGAAGATCGAGAAGGCTTTTCATCTAGACCTTCAATATCATCAAGAGATAAACTGAAAAACGCATTCTCAGATCCAGAAACTAATCCAGATAGAAATACGAGAAACACGATGGCTATGAACAGGCCTATAAATTGAAAAACTTCAAATGCAGGAAACGTTGTCTCCAGCAAGGAAGTCAATAATTGTATCTGTTGTTCCGGTTCTCCTTCCAATGTTTATGAATTAAAAAGGGAGATCATCCAATTCGTCAGGTTTTGCTGCCGGTGTTTCGGGTTGCGCCACAGGTTGACTTGGTTGTTGATTTGCCGTTGGGGTTGCGGTTTGTTTAGATTCATCTTTATCTTCCCGATTACCCAACATTTGAAGGACGTTCGCACGAATACGTGTGGTGTATTTGTCGTTACCGTCTTTATCCGTCCACTTCTCAGTTTTTATTTTCCCCTCAATATATACTTGTCTTCCTTTTGTCAAGTATTTTTCAGCCACTTTAGCAAGTGAATCCCACATTTCGATTCGATGCCACTCGGTTTGTGTAACCTTGTTGCCCTGTTTGTCTGTATATGATTCATTCGTAGCCAACGAAAAGTTTGCTACAGTTCGATCTCCGTCCAAATATTTTACTTCTGGATCGGATCCTAGATTACCAATTAATATTGCTTTGTTTATCGACATATATCAGCCATTATGGGTGACTCCAAAAGTTTGTGTAGTAAAACGGGCATGGCAAATCCATCCCCTAACTCTTGTAAATCTACTTCAAAAATATCTGAATTTCCATTAAAATCGATGCTTGTGGAGTGAACTAACCAGAAATCTGCATAAATAGTTTGGTGTGTTAATATGTGCTTGTGTGAAAAGACTTGTTGAATAGCTTGATTATCAGTCGAAAACTTCAAATTAATGACGTCTTTCACCTTTGTCTGTGATGTAGTACTACCCATTTCAATTAATGGAAATTCATGTAAACCTTGCCAAATATCTCCAGCTGGTCTCTTCTGAATCAAAACACGATTTTTATTTGTAAAAATGATGTAGTTGAAATATCGAATCCGTTTGGGTTTGGCCTTATTTTTCTTAGGCAATTGGTTCACCGTGTTTGATCTAGTCGCTACACATGTTTCTTGAAAAATGCAAACGGAACAATTAGGGCTTTTAGGGATACATTGAAGTGCCCCAAACTCCATCATGGCTTGATTATGGTGACCAGGATTTTTTGTATCCAACAGCATATCTGCGAGCGCTTTGAACTCATTGAGTGCTTGAGATGTATTAATCGGTGTGTCAATACCATAATATCGGGAGAGTACACGATATACGTTACCATCCAGTACAGCATACGGTTGATTGTAGGCAAAGGATAAGAGCGCACTTGCCGTATAATCACCGATTCCTGGTAAGCTTTTTAAGTCTTTTAGGTTCTTTGGAAAGATCCCATTGTAATCGGAAACAACCTTTTTGGCACATTTTAACATATTACGACCACGAGAATAATACCCAAGACCTTGCCAAAGTTTTAGTACATCGTCTTCGTTACTTTTGGCAAAATCAAAGACGGTTGGGAAGTGCTCAGCGAATTTATTATAGTAAGGTAAACCTTGATTTACACGTGTTTGTTGAAGTATAATTTCGCTCAACCAAATCTGATATGCGTTAGAAGTGTCACGCCACGGTAAACTCCGTTTGTTGATGTTATACCACTTTTGAAGCTTTGCTGAAAACGAATATTTCACTATATTTTTTTTGTAAAAGATTGAATACTAGCTTACCGTATTAAATTATTATCTATAATTGCAAGACAATTATCTGGCAAAGATTGGATAAAAAGCACAAAAAAATGACTAAAGCAGAAGTAATTAACGAAATCGCCGAACGAACAGGAATCGAAAGAAACGATGTTCAGGAAACGGTTGAAACCTTTTTTAAGGTTGTAAAAGGGTCTTTGTCGAAAGGAGACAATGTTTATTTTAGAGGATTTGGTAGTTTTACGCTTAAGAAAAGAGCTGAGAAAGTAGCGAGAAATATCTCCAAGAACACTCAAATCACTATCCCAGAGCATTACATCCCGAAGTTCAAACCTGCTAAAACATTTGTAGATAGGGTTAAGAGAAGTGACGACGTAACAAAACTTCTTTAATACTATCGGATGAGTAGAAATAAAGTACTTGGCATTGCCTTAGTGCTCAGTTTAGGTTTAGGCCTATATCTCTTTTTGGGTGTTAATAAGTCTAGCACTGCATTTATATCTACAGAAGAAACTAGTAATAGTGCCGAAGAAGTGGCCAGTAGTTCCGAGTCCGATTTGTCGGAATCAGAAGTTAAATCATATATTTCAAAAAATATTTCATCAGCAAAGCCAACTGATGCCAATATCAGCCAATTGCTGTCGTACTGTGCTCAAGCGAAAGAAAATGACTGGTTAGATTTAGATCAAATGCTGTCTTACGGCAAGTTAAAGATTGAAACATCTCCTGCACCAATGGAGGGAATTTTTATTTTAAGAGAGATCTTAGAAAAGGATTCAAACCACGTTGCGACTATCGAAACTTTTGGTGAAATGTCAATTCGGAGTGGACAATTAGATAAAGCTAAAAAAAGATATCAAAAATTATTATCTTTGCAGCCTGAAAACGAGGAGTATCGTTCACAATTGAAAGCACTTTGTGAACAGCTTGGAGATTCGGATTGCTTCTAAGGAGCTGATTTTAAACAAGTTTTAAAAATATTAATATATAAATTATGCCTAGCGGTAAAAAAAGAAAGCGTCATAAGATTGCGACGCACAAAAGAAAAAAGCGACTCAGAAAGAATCGCCATAAGAAAAAATAATATCTAGCCTGTGTCAAATGAGTTGATTATAGATTTCAGCTCCACGGGTGAGAGAATAGCTTTACTTCAAGACAAAAGACTAGTAGAACTGCATGAAGAGGATTTTGCCTCTCGGTTCTCAGTTGGAGACATATATCTTGGTGTAATAAAAAAATTTAAACAAGAGCTCAACGCTTCGTTTGTCGACGTTGGGTACCACCGAGATGCATTCCTGCATTATCAGGATCTCGGGCCAAAAATTAGATCACTTGTCAAATTAACTAAAGGTGCTGTACAAGGCGGCATCAAAAGTGGTGATTTAACAAATTTTAAGATCGAACCGGATACTGTTAAAACAGGTAAAATTACGGATGTCTTAAGAAAAGGCCAGAAAATTCTTGTTCAGGTTGCTAAAGAACCTATCTCATCCAAGGGGCCCAAATTGAGTACGGAAATCTCAATTGCGGGCAAGTACTTCATACTTGTACCGTTCATTAATTCCATCACA
>JBLHOC010000094.1:0-12198 GCA_047620825.1 Bacteroidia bacterium
TGAAATGAATTGGAATAAAGGTGATTGGGATTATGCCATTTGGACCAACAGAACCTTGTCTCCAACGGGATTAAAAAAAGGATATTTCCCACCTAAAGGGACCATTCATGAAATTAAAGTGGATGGGGTGACTGTTTGCGCTGTGGTAAAGCGTGAGAACAGAAACATATTTTTGGCAAATCAACTCCTGAATAAACGACAATTCGCGGAAGCAGAACAACTGTTACTCGATTACATTGCATATGATTCTTTAGAAGAAGAAGCGTACCGAACTTTAGGGTATGCGAAATTGGTTCAAGGACAAAATGACGAAGCTATAAAATGGTGCACCAAAAGTTTGGAATTATGCCCTGAGAATTACTTCAGTCATTACTACATTGGCTTGGCGTATTTGCAACCTGTTCAAATGCAACGACCAGGTATAAATGAAGCGCAAATGTTAGATTCAGCTGAGCGTCATTACAAGCTGTCCGCAAAATATAAGCCAAATTTTAGTTCTTCCTATGAGGGTCAGGCGGATGTTGCCATGGCCAAAGGAAACGTTTCGACGGCATTGAAGTTTTACAAATTAGCACTGGATTACGGTGGAAGAAACCCACAGTTTTTGTATAAGACTGGCACTGCATATTTACAACTGAATGATATTAACAACGCCGCTAATTATTTTAATGCAGCCATCCAAACCAATCCGAAGTATGCCCTACCCTATTTAGGCATGTCCCAAGTGTATCAAAAAGCCGGAAATAACGAAGAGGCAAACAAATACATGCAACAATATCAACAATTATCTGGGAGATAATTCACCTTGATTGGGAGGTTAACTACCAAATAATGACACACAAAATAATCTTTCTTCGCGAAAGATTGACGATTTTTGGAATGTACGTAGTTGACCATTTGTCTCACGTACGAAACTAGGTTGAAAAAATTACTCTTCTTCTTTATATCGCTAATGACGTTTAGTGTCGTTCAAGCAACACATATTGTTGGGGGAGATTTCTATTATGAACAAGTTAGTCCCGGCGTTTACGACATTACCTTAAAGCTTTACATGGATTGCGAGAATGGCAACCCAGGTGCCATTTTAGCTGATGCTCAAGCGTATGTGAGTATTTGGGATGCCAACACCAATAGCAAAATTCGAACCGAAACATTTTCTAGAACAGGTCCAAAATATTTAGACAAAGTCCATTACAAATGTTTAATACCACCCAAGGATGTCTGTGTTTCAGAATACGTTTACAGAAAACGTTTGAGTATTACTCCTGGAAAAGATGGTGTAATACTGGCGTTCCAGCGCTGCTGTAGAAACAATAGCATAAATAACATTAATAGTCCGGAAAGTACTGGCGCTACCTATTGGGTTAAAATACCTGGGACTAAATTAGTGACAACAAATTCTAGTGCCATTTTCAAAGAATTACCACCAAATTATCTGTGTACCGATGCTCCCTTAAAATTTGATCATTCCGCATCAGATGCAGATGGAGACTCACTGGTGTATGAACTTTATCAGCCATACCAGGGTGCTTCAAGAGACTTACCTCGGCCAAACGGTAGTGCCCCAAACGGGACAGCTGGAGGCTATTTCAAAGCCCCACCTTTCCAAAATGTGATTTGGGGAATCGCGTACAGTACAACAAATCAAGTCACAGGTGATCCCAAAATGGAAATAAACAGATTGACCGGTGAATTAACACTAACCCCTAGCACTGTTGGTCAGTACGTGATTGGTATTAAAGTGTTAGAATATCGAGACGGTGAGTTAATTGGAGAAACCTTACGCGATTATCAATTTAATGTCCGCATTTGTCAAACGACATTGGTTAGCAATTTCCAAATTAGTGCTGGTTCATCTGCCCTAGTTTACTCTTGTACCGATACCGTTGATTTTGTAAATAAAAGTCAAAAAGCGAAACAGTACTTCTGGACATTTGGTGACCCAAGTACAGAGCAAGATACGTCTTCAGAAACAAATCCTCGATGGATATATCCAGGGAACGGTGAGTACCTTGTAACACTTAAAGCTTGGAACGACGTCTGTGAAGATGATTACCAGTTTCTTGTTCGAATTCAGTCGAATGTTGAAGTTGAACTTGGCCCTGATTTATTCTTTTGCGAAGAAGTAGACCGATACATATCTCCTCGTAAATATGACGCTACTAAAATTGCGTGGAACACTGGCCAGTTTGGGCAAGCCATTCGAGCCAAAGATACCGGAAGATATATTGCTACCGTATATTATGGCGCATGTTTCGGGAGTGACTCAGTTGACTTATTTGTCGACCCTGTAGAGATGGAAATCACTTTAGACTCTCTATTTTGTACGGTTGAGGAAGTGAGTCTTACCCTTGATGCGGGTATCTCAGGGCCAAATATAAAGTACCGGTGGAGTACCGGTTTCAAAGATACTTTTCAAACATTATTCATTGATGAACCTGGAAGTTATTGGGTTCGTGTAGAGAATAGTCACTGTAGAGCTGTTGACTCAACAAATATTACAATCGCCAAGCCTGAAATTGGAGACTATCTCTTTGTCTGTAACGAATTTCAAAAAGAATTCGACCCAGGAGAATATGATGGTGCAACGTATTTATGGAGCAATGGTGCAACAACAAGAAATACCATTATCAGCACACCTGGTGAGCATTGGGTAACAGTGACGTATAAACATTGTATTACCAGCGACACCATCACTATTGAAAATCCGATTATAAACTTAGACTTAGGTATCGACTCCAACTATTGTGACGATTTATTACGAAGCTTCACGGCCCCACCAGATATGTTCTCTTATTTATGGCATGATGGCTCAAGCAAATCCATGTTTACAACTACGGAACCGGGCAAGTTTTATGTTCATGTAGTAGATACCAATGGTTGTGAAAAATCCGATACCATAAGATTGACTAAAACAAATTCTCCTCAGTTTGATATTGGAGCAGACACAACATTGTGCTTGCGTAGCTTCATTCAATATGGTGTATCAGATGATTACATTATATATGAATGGAATACGGGTCAAACTCAACCGGTAATAATTGCGAAGGACTCGGGCTACTACATTTTAAAAGTAATCGACGAATTTGGTTGCAGTGGATACGATACGGCTCACGTTGACATAGACCCAAATGCTTTACCAAATATTCTTTATATCCCCAATGCGTTTAGTCCTAACGGTGATAAACTTAATGAACTATTTCCGTTTACCTTAGAAATTCCACAGCCAGAATATCAGGTTCGTGTATATACCCTATGGGGCGAGAAAATATTTGATTCAGAAATATCTGGCACTCAATCTTGGGATGCTACATATAATGGCAAACCTGTGGAGGCTGACACCTACATCTATACCGTTCGTTATCGATCATGTGATGGCCAGCAAAAAAGAGTCAAGGGTTCCGTAAACGTTATGGAGTAACATACCTAGATTCAAAATTTCTTATACTTTTGTCACCTAACCTAATATCTTAGTTGTATGCCTATTCGAATGGTGGATGACCCACAAAATCCTAAAAAACGTAGTAACAATAATCCAAGTAAGACTGGAGGCCTTCCACGAATTTTGTTGCTGTTCATTCCACACCTTCTAAAATTCCTGATTAAGAAACCAAAGCTGTTGATCGGCTTAATTATTATTGGTGCAGGACTGTACTTTTTTACTGATATTTTTAAGGGTGGAGGAGCTGTCACTGCGGCAGACAGCGAAGAATATAACGAGTTAGCAACTGGCTTAAACATGAGTCAGGAGATGTACGATAAAAGTAGCATATATGAACCGCTGGTCGCCGGCTATAAGAATCAGTTACCCGCTCGTGTAAGTTTAGAGCAGTATTGCCCACCAAGATTAAATCAAGGATCGCAAGGTTCATGTGTAGGTTGGAGCAGCTCTTATGCGGCTAGAACTATTCAACAAAGCGTAGCAACTGGCAAATCACCTAAAGCGGTGGCTTTTAGTCCATCCTCGTTATACAACCAAATCAAGTTACCGAATTGCCAAGGGGCCTACATTCATGACGCAATGGAAGTCATGCTCAAGCGAGGCGTCCTTCCTTTTAATGATTTCAAATACAATCAATATGATTGTGATGCAACACCGTCTGCTACTCAAATGTCAAAGGCCACTCAATTCCGGACCAAAGGATTTGAAAGGTTATGGGAGAACGAAGGCAGAACTGATATTTTGGCCATTAAGCAGAATATAGCACAAGGTGCTCCAGTCGTAATTGGCATGTTGGTTGGTGGTAGCTTTATGAACGCAATGCAAGGTCGAAAACTATGGAAGCCAACCTCCTCAGATAGAAAAATGAAGGGTTTTGGAGGGCACGCCATGTGTGTAATGGGTTTCGACGACAATATGGAAGGTGGTGCCTTTCAAATCATGAACAGTTGGGGTGACCGATGGGGTGACCGTGGATTTTGTTGGATACGCTACAGTGATTTTGAACATTTCACGAAAGAAGCTTATGGACTACATCCAATGGGGAACTCAAAGAAGCAAGACCCAAATAAACTGGCTGTAGCATTTGGGTTGTTGGATAATGCAACAATGAACAATATCCCTGTAAAGCAAGTTGGGAACACACTTTTTAGGACCAACAACGCCATTGCAAAAGGAACTAGGTTTAAAATTGAAGTCACAAACTCTATCGAATGTTACACGTATGTGTTAGGTGAAGAAACTGACGGCAGTAGTTATGTACTGTTTCCATATTCCTCAAAACACTCGCCTTATTGTGGCATTACAGGCACTAGGTTGTTCCCAAAAACACAATCCCTAATGGCTGATGACATAGGATCAACGGACCGTATGGCTGTTGTGGTGAGCAAAGTACCCATTGATGTTAAAGCACTGAACAAGGCTATGAACTCTGCACCTGGAAACTACAATGAGAAACTTGATGCTGTTTTAGCTCAATATACCGCACAAAACGTGGTATTTAAATCTGGTTCAGTTGTTCGTTTTGACGCAGAAGTAAACGACAAAAAAGCTGTTGCCGTAGTAATCGAAGTGCAAAAAAAATAATGCCGAAAAAAAATTCGTTTGGTGCTGTACTTATCGCAGCTGGCTTATTCTTGTCTGCAAGTTTGTACTTTATAATCTGGATGGTTTGGCCTGACGGACTGACCACCAACATCGAGTTTCAACTTCATGACGTTTTCATTGTCTTGAACCCTTTTGTTTTATTGGCTGGGGCCTTTGCAATTAGTTTCAACCTGTACCTCATTCTTGTTCAATTTGCAAAAAGGTTGCGTGTCTCTATCTGGAATTATACACAAGTTTTCATGCTGTTATTTCTAGCCGGCTTCATCTTCTACACTCAAGCTATTTTACGGTTTGGGATGACCTTTATTGGTCGAAGATTAGATCAACTTGGAGATACAAGGTGGTCGTCGCGACAAGGAGTAGCAGATTACGTTTACGTACCAGGAAGATGGGAGAAATTGGCAGAACATGTACCACAATTGATTTTAGGAATAATCGCAGTATTGGTTCTTCTACTATTATTTAAGGTGATTAAGCTTACAAAAATCAACTCAATTAAAGATCCACATTAAAGGTCTGTCCTAAATGAGGGATCTCTACAGTTTGAAATTTATTTTCCAATAAGGCCGTTTTAAAAAGCTCCTGCCTTTGCAAATCACCGTGAACCAAGAAAACTTTTTTCAGTTGGTGCCGGTTTTGATTTTCTAGGTAATCCAACATTTCTTGTTGATCACCATGTGCGCTGAAAGAGTCTAGCACTTTTACCTCTGCTTTTACCTTATAGTGTTTGCCATAAATCCGCACATCATCATCTCCATTCCTTATCCGACCTCCTAATGTTCCTGGAGAACAGTATCCAACAACTAGAATTGTATTATCAGGGTTTTCAATGTTGTTGGCCAAATGGTGTTTCACCCGACCAGCACTCATCATGCCACTGGCACTTATAATTATAGCAGGTCCTTTTATGTCGTTAATTGCCTTTGATTGTTCTACTGACCGCACATATTTTAGTCCATTAAATCCAAATGGATTTGGGTCACGACTCATGTAGTCTAATATATTATCGTCGAAGCATTCAGGATGCATTGTAAAAATATCAGTGGCGTTAACAGCCAAAGGACTGTCTACAAATACAGGAATACTTGGCAGTTTATTTTCAGTTTCAAGTTGGTCCAACATATAAACGATCTCTTGAGTTCTACCAACACTAAATGCAGGAATTATAAGCTTACCTTGTTTGTCAACGCAAGTGTGCCTAATAACCTCCATAAGTTCCTGCTTATTATCTGGAATTCCACCATGTTCCCGTCCTCCATAGGTAGATTCACAAATCAGATAATCCAAGTCGTCCATTGGTACAGGGTCACGTAATATTGGTCTATCTGGTCTACCGATATCGCCAGTAAAGCCTAAGTATTTGTATTCTCCTTCTGCTTTTTTGATTCTAATCGTAACGCTTGCACTTCCAAGAATGTGTCCACTATCTCTGAACCTTACAGACAAGTCGTCATTGATGCGATACCAGCGATTATACCCAACCCCAATAAACTGATCCATACTGTTTCTAGCATCTTCAATCGTGTATAAGGCCTCAACAGGTTTTAGTCCTAATCTTTTTTTGCGCTTATTCACATAAACAACATCCTTCTCTTGAATATAGGCGCTATCCATGAGCATAATCGCCACTAAATCCCGAGTTGCGCTAGTACATATAATATCCCCTTTGTAGCCATCCTTCGATAGCTTTGGGATGCGGCCACTGTGGTCAATATGGGCATGGCTTAAAATCGCGTAATCGATTTCTTTGGGATCAAAACCCCATTCACGATTAAAGTTTTCGTACTTGTCTTCGTTACCTTGATACAAGCCACAATCCAACAGAATGGTTGTGCCATCATCAAGTGTAATCAAATGGTTACTTCCAGTAACTGTCTGAGCTGCTCCGCAAAATTTTATCTTAGCCATAAATGTTAATTGGTACAAGGATAACAAAAAAGAGGCTGCTCAAAGCAACCTCTATCAACACTTTCTAAGACTCTTCTTGATCAATACGTATGGCGAATGACTCTTCCTTTCCGTCGGATGTGAGGCCGTCAATAAGGACGGATCCCGTCTTGTTTTCTAATATCTTAACAACATCTTTTGTAGTATCTACACGTTGTTTATCTATCATGGTAATGATAAACCCCTCTGGCACGTTTTTGTCTCGAAGTGGTCCTTTGCCGATGCGCTTCAACCTCACACCATTTCGAATTTTCAACGCCATTTTCTCTGTATGACCCAAGTTTTCTAAGGTTCCTCCAAGAACCACCATTTCTTCTCGAACAGTTTCAGTTGAGATTTCCTTTTTACCATCTTTACCCAACAGCTTCACGACTTTTTCCAAGGTTTTACCGTCTCTATTAATGGTAACGGCAACATCGTCGCCCGGGTGATATTTGCTAATTTCCTCTTGTAATTCAGACGCCTTGTTCACGACTTCACCGTCTATTTTTAAAATTATATCACCTGCTTTAACACCCGCGTTATCCGCAGCACTGTTTTCTACGACTTCAGGAACGTAAACACCTTCAATGTGATCAATTCCCTTTTCCTCAGCTAATTCAGCAGTTATATCTTGGATTCTCACGCCTAACATAGCGCGTTTCACCTCTCCGTACTTTCGTAAATCGTCCAAAATCTTTTTAGCGATATTCACTGGAACTGCAAATGAGTATCCAGCATAGGACCCTGTTTGAGACGCTATCGCTGTGTTTATCCCAATCAGTTCACCGTGTGTGTTAACCAGCGCCCCGCCACTATTTCCGGGATTCACAGCAGCATCTGTCTGAATAAAATTTTCTATGGCGTATTCACTATTTTGTCGCAATAGGTTTATGTTTCTTCCTTTCGCACTTACAATTCCAGCAGTAACTGTACTGGTCAGGTTAAATGGGTTTCCAACAGCGATTACCCATTCACCTACTTTCAGGTCATCTGAATTCCCAAATCGTAAAAAAGGAAGGTCTTTTTCTTCAATTTTCAACAATGCCAAATCCGTTTCTGGATCACGTCCGATGAGCTCGGCATTGTAGCTTCTTTTGTCATTTAAAATGACTTCAATGCTCGTGGCATTTTCAATAACATGGTTGTTTGTTACGATGTAACCATTGTCCATAATTATAACTCCAGACCCCGAAGCTTGACGAGGTTGATTGTTTTTAAATCTTGGGTCATTAAAAAACCCAAACGGGTCGAAGATTTCACCCTTATCGGTACTGGATGGTGCTTCTACGATGGTCTTAATGTGTACCACCGATGGTGTCGCCTTCTCAGAAACCGCCACAAAATTCGCTCCTGGCACGTCTGCAATCTTTTCTTGTTTGGCAAATTGAACTTTCTGTTGCTCCTCAAAACTTTGTGGTTTCGCTTCAGATGCAAAAAACATTCGGTTTAAACCAAGTGCAACTGCTCCACCTAACATGGCAATTAATAATACGCTTAATACTTTCTTCATTTTCATTATACTTTTCTGTTATCAACACTTACAATATTAGCCATAAGGTCGTTTTGTGTTTTATATTTCGATATTTGTAACGAACAAAAGAACAAATTGTGTCTAAGTCGTTTACCTATTTCGATTAATCAATATTAACGCTCTATAAAATGCTTCTAAACAAACGCTTTTCTGATTCTCAACTCGTTGAGGAAATCAAAGCAGGAAATGACGAAGCATTAGTGTCAATGCATAAATCATATTACGCTATGGTAAAGAGCTTTATACTTAAAAACAGCGGTTCGGAAGAAGAAATAGATGATGTCCTACAAGACAGCATCATTGCTGTTTGGCGAAATGTCAATAAGCCCAATTTCTCATTAACCGTAAAAATGAGCACCTATTTAATGGCCATAGTGAAAAACCTATGGTTTAAGCAGCTCAAAAAGAAAACCAGATTCACCGTTGTAGATGAATCTTTACAAGAGAAAATTACTGCCGAAGACATTAAAACTGATCATTTAGACCACCGTGTCATTCACAAAATGGTTGCCGAATTAGATGAAACTTGCAAAAAGCTTTTGAGTTACTTCTATTTTGATGGATTAGACAATATGGTCATTGCCGAAAAAATGGGGTATGCCAACACCAATACTGTAAAGTCCAAAAAATACCAGTGCTTTAAGCGCTTACAAACGGCAGTTAAAGACCAGTATGATAAGGAAGATTTTTTCAATTAATCATGGATAAGCAACAACATATTCACGAATTAATCGACCAATACCTCATGGGGGAATTGATAGGACAAGAATTGGATAAATTTAAAATCCGGTTGAAGGATGATCCTGCCTTTTTATTACAAGTCCAACTCCAAAAAGCCATCATTAATAGTGTTGAGATTGAAAGAAAGGCTCAATTAAAAGCGCTTTTGATCAAAGGAAAATCAAAGAAAAAGAGGTTTATTATCCCTTTAGGCAACAGAAGTCTTGCTGTAGCTGCCAGCATATTATCATTATTGGCATTCGGTCTAATCATTAAAACTATGTTGCCAAATGGTTCTAACGATATGGCTGAAAACAAAACGCAAGAACCAGAGCCTGAGCTCGTAGAAGATTCTAGTCCTATTAAACAAGAAATAAAAGACAAAAACGCTGAAGGGGTCATCGATAACGCATCGGACTCCACTATAATCGAGACTCCACCCGTAATTGCGTTGGTAGAAACTGTCGATGATGAAGCAATAACGGAATCAGACGTGCTTTTGGATTCGGATGTGGATATGGCCGAGCTTAAAAAGGATGAAGACGAAATTGATGCCAAGGATTTAAAGGCCAAACGAGATTCTATGTTAGGCAGTAGCTCTGTAACCCTTTGGGTAGTGGACTACAAAGCCATCACACCAGTGGCAGATAAGCAAGTGGTTACAACTACTGAAAACAAAAGTGGCGGAATTCTAAATCGTAGAAAAAACAAATCTAAAGAGGTTGACGATACTGAAGAAACAGTTAAAAATGCATCGGAGCCGACAATTGTGAAAAATATCGGAGCCACCGTTCGTGTAGAGTTTTGGGAAAGCATTGTAAAGTTTAAAGGGTACAAATTTAATGGTAGCACATTGCTTCTATTTGATACACCCGTTAACACACCTGTTGCTTTGCAAGTTTATGGCGGCAAAACCTATTTAAACAAAAATGGCGTCCACTACCTTTTGGTCAGCAATAACAGCTTTAATCAAATGTCAAAAGTTGTAGACCAAGAGATGCTTAAAATCCTAAATACAAAATAAGGCGTGAGATTAGATTTCGAAAAATACCAAGGCACTGGTAACGATTTCATCATGTTAGACAATCGTAATGGTTTGTTTAACGTATCCGATTTACCCATAACGTACCTATGTGACCGACGATTTGGAATTGGAGCGGATGGCGTAATTGTAATTGAGAACCACCAAGAGTTGGATTTTCACATGATCTATTTTAATCCGGATCGGAGCCAAAGTTTTTGTGGCAATGGAAGCCGTTGTGCAGTAGCATTTGCAAAAAGCTTGGGAATTATTGGTGACGAAACCAATTTTTTATCTACTGATGGCGCACATTTTGCAAAAATAGTTGATGGTTTGGTCGAGCTTAAAATGAATGATGTACAAACTTTCATTGAACAAGATAATACCTATGTTATCAATACAGGTTCTCCGCATTACATATCATTTGTTCCCGCGGTAGACGCTGTTGACATTGTTCCTAGTGCACATGCTATCAGGTACAACGAGCAATACAAACAGGACGGCATAAATGTAAATTTTATTGAGAAACTCGACTCAGGAATGAAAATTAGGACTTATGAGCGAGGTGTTGAGGCCGAAACTTTAAGTTGCGGCACAGGTGTTACAGCAGCTGCCTTAGCCAATTTCTTATCTGAGGATCAACAAGGAGTCAGTCACACAACAACAGTAACATCAAAAGGTGGTACACTTTCAGTGCGCTTTAGCCACAATGCCACGGGGTTTCATGATATTTATTTAGTTGGACCAGCTAAAAAAACTTTTGAAGGGCACATAGAAGTAACGCAATAAATTCTGTAGCATTTATCTTTGTATATGCGCCGACACGCTTTATTCTTTTGGGGGTTTGTCACACTCTCATTATCAGTTCTATTTTTTGTAACGAAAAGCGACCCTTTTTTTGGTGATTCAATTTCAACAATTTCAAGATCAGCGAACTTGATTTATGAATCTAACTTCACAGAAATTTCATATCCTCAAAACCTAGACCCGGGGCATCCAATCACGTTCCCAATGTTACATGCACTCGTTTGGAGAATATTTGGCAAAGCATTATGGGTTAGCCATTTATTTAATCTGTTGTTCGGATTGTTTACTGTCATGTTATTCGTTAGATGGGGTGAACGCTTGGGGTTTGGCCATTCCAAATATGTAGGTGGCGTCTTGCTGTTAGTGACACCACTCTTTGTTTCGCAAATGGCAAACCCGAATATGCATTTGCCATTAACATTTTTTGCATTAGGCTTTGTCTACAGCCTTTCATTTGGCAAACTTTGGCATCAGATTGTATTTGCTGCTGGCTTAATGCTCACACATCTACAGGGATTATATTACCTCACACCCATTTGGATTTGGTGGTTTGCCAGCCAAAATCAGACATCTTTTTCAAAACGGATTGGTCAAAGTATTAAGATTTTATGGATCCCTGGCGCTCTATTTCTTGCATGGCTTATATACCATTATTCAATTACCGGTTGGTATTTGAGCTCACCTGACTATGCTGGTCACAGAGGATTCCCTGGATTTAAACGATTTATAGTTAACCTCGTTATGGCCGACTGGAGAATTGTTGATTATGGTCAAATCGCTTTGTGGATTTTACCAGTATATGCTGTGATTAAAAACAAAATAGAATGGACGTGGAAACATCCAATGTCACTATTCTTACTGGTATTTCTATTCAATGCGATTGCAATTGGCATGACTACGAAAACTGGCCCTATGCATCGATATCTATTACCGTGTTTACCTTTTTTAGTCATGGTCAATGTGAGTCTTTTAAAAGGTGTCTCTCCAGTCAAATATTTGGCACTTTTATTCATATTAATCAGCGGACACTTTTGGTTTTATCCTGGCAAGGTGATGGGCGATGCCACACTTTCTTACAGAAGTATTTTCCCATTACTTGAAACAGCCAAACAAGGATACCAAAACCCTCCGTTTTACACATAC
>JBLHOC010000095.1:0-12111 GCA_047620825.1 Bacteroidia bacterium
TCATGTCGAACCTGTCACATTGCCTTCACGCTTTTGTTACCGAGATCATAAACGGTGATGTAAAACACGCGGTTGTTTGTCCAGGTAGTCGAAACTTCCCACTTATAAAAACACTGGTTGCCGCTGATAAGTTTGTTCAATTACACTCATGTGTAGATGAGCGATCTGCCGGATTTGTGGCTTTGGGGTTAGCGCAAAGCTCTAACAGTACGGTGGTTTTGTGTTGTACCAGTGGAACTGCTGCTTTAAACTTTTATCCTGCGATCGCAGAAGCCTTTTATAGTCGAACACCACTGTTAATACTTACTGCAGACAGACCACCTGAGGCAATAGACAATTGGGAAGGTCAAACCATCAGACAAAAGCACGTCTATAATCAACATAGTGTCGCTTCGTTTGAAACACCAGTTGAAGTTGATCGCGCAGCACCTTTCAAATCTATTGCGCAAGATGCCATGAACAAGGCAAGTGAAGAAAACGGGCCTGTTCATGTAAACATGCCTTTTAAAGAGCCATTTTATACGGATTGGAACCTAGCTCCTTTTCAAAAACAAGGTGTTACGGATGTGACTCAAAAAACCAGTTCAGTTCCAGAAGCATTGGTGAAATCCATCCAGTCCTCGGAACAAATCCTGTGGTTGAATGGCGCATCAACGTTGAAGGAAACCTATAATTACCCTTCAAATCTGCTCGTTTTTTCAGACGTCATTTCAAATAAAAACCAAAGCACGTCACTTTGGGAGAACATAATTAATCGACACAAACAACTTAGTAGCCCCGCATATCCCCATTTAATAATCACGACAGGGAAATACTTTGTTTCAAAACAGTTACGATCATTTTTAAAGTCAAATAATAACATTGAACATTGGCACATTGGCACGGATGAGTCCATACCGACGCCTTTTCATACAAATCCAATTTTGGCCAACTGTAAGGTGTCAGAGGTTTTGCATCTTATTGAAAAGCTTTACGTCAATGAATCCTATAAAGCATATTTTGATGGTCTTAACCTTCAATTAAAACAGAATTTAGATCGTTTAGCATGGACTGGATTGAATGAATTTGGTGTGATAAAAGATGTTTATAACCGAATCCCGGCATCTTCTGTAATACATATTTCTAATTCAATGCCGATTAGATATGTAGGGTTGCTCGAACGACGTAATGATTTGGTACACTTTGCAAATCGCGGCACAAGCGGAATAGACGGGTGTACAAGTACTGCTGTTGGCTACGCAAAGGGTTGTGACGAATTGGTGTACTTATTGACTGGCGACCTTGCATTTTTGTATGACATCAATGGTCTTTGGCAAGATGTTATTCCAAACAATCTACGAATAGTGGTGCTTAACAATAACGGAGGGGGCATTTTCGAATTGATTGATGGTCCAAATCAACACCCAAGCACTCAACCTTATCAAACAACAGAGCACACTAAGAATATGGATCGATTAGCCGACCATTTTAACATTGAATATATTAAGGTGAGCACCGACGATGCGTTCGAAAATGCCATATCAACTTTTATGGCAGCAACCAAACCCGTAATTTTAGAAGTGCAAACAGAACGACAATTGAACAAAGCCTTTTTTGAATCTTATAAAACAACGGTTATTAATGCCTTACGACATGACGAATAAACAGTTTACACATATTGACGCCACTGGCAATCCAAAGATGGTTGATGTTGGAGCAAAGGAAGTAACGTCGCGACAAGCAGAGGCTGTATCACACGTAGTTTTGCCGTCGGATGTTATCTCATTGTTACAAAATGATGAAATTCACACGAAAAAAGGACCAGTTTTTCAAACAGCCATTCTAGCTGGCATCATGGCAGCGAAGAAAACATCAGACCTTATACCATTGTGTCATCCGCTCGCGCTTAATAAATGTGATGTGTCGATTGTTGTTGCGAATTGTAAAGTTGTTATTACATGTTTAGTTGGCTGTAGCGGTAAGACAGGGGTAGAAATGGAAGCACTTACAGGGGCGTCTGTTGCAGCCTTAACGATCTATGATATGTGTAAGGCTTTTAGCCACGATATAGTAATTGAGCAAACACGTCTTGTACAAAAATCTGGAGGGAAAAGTGACTTTGACAAGCGATAAAAAACATAGAAAACACAATAAGCTTCCTCGTGCAGAGGTTGGGAACTTTGGTCGATCCGAAATTGCCTTAGTTGGTGCAAAATGTGGTGCTATCCAACAGCTTGTAAGGCTTGTGATTGAAGCCTTATCAAATAAGTATAACATAAGTTATATAGATGCAGATCATAGTTCATTTGATAATCCCGAGAAAGGAGATTATTTAGCTCAAGGAGCTCAGATGACGGCACTTGACAAGCAAGAAAGCTATCAAATACTCAAAAACGACCGTTTAAACTCGTTCGACCAAAAAATGTTATTTGCTCAACAGGATTTAGTTTTAGTCAATGGGAGTCACTTTGAAGCTAAATATCAAATTTTGTTTTTGGATAGTACAAAAGCGAAGTCCATTCAAAAACGGTTGAATCAACTGACGCATGTTATTGCCATCGTTGAAGTTGATCAAAGTCAAGTTGTAGCTTCCGTGAGCGAACAAATATCGAATCTAAAAGAATTACCAAGGTTCTCCATTGATGATGAAGCTGGTCTGATACGGTTTGTTGGAGAATGGATGGCTTCACGGACACCGGAAATCAAGGCACTCATTTTGACTGGTGGAAAAAGTCAACGAATGGGGGTTGATAAATCGACGTTGATGTATGACAATCAAAGGCAGTTGGACCGTGTAACAGATGTTGTTGGATCCTTGATCTCAGATGTTTATATCAGTTGTATGAAGGGTCAAGTGATTGAAACAGACTATCCAATAATAGTTGATCTAGTTGACGACATGGGGCCACTAGGAGCCATAGAGTCCGCTTTTAGATCGTTCCCCAACAATGCCTGGCTGGTTGTTGCTTGTGATTTACCGCTACTAGATAAGTCTGTGATTGAACAACTTTTATCAAACCGCTCTGTGAAACATGTAGCAACCGCTTTTTTAAACAGCGAAACGGGATTTGCTGAACCACTGATTACCATTTGGGAGCCGAAGAGTTATGTCCGAATGAAACAGTTTGAAGCCTTAGGATATTCATGCCCAAGAAAGGTTTTAATTAATTCTGATACCAATTTACTTACCCCTAACGACAGTGGTAAATTAACCAATGTGAATACCCCAGAGGAGTATCGCCGTGTTGCTAAACAAATGAACTGACATGCAAGAGCGTTACAGCAGACAGACTAAAATTCCGGGGTTTGGTGGTGCGGGACAAACTGCCCTTGCCAAAGCTAAGGTGTTAATCATTGGTTGTGGCGGACTTGGTTGTCCAGTAGCCATGTACTTGTCGCGCGCTGGTTTGGGTGAAATAGGGTTGGTAGACGCTGATACTATATCCCTGTCAAATTTACATCGTCAAGTATTGTTTGTGGAGTCTGATATCGGGGGGCTAAAGGTTGATGCGGCCAAATCTGCTCTTTTGAAGGGGAATTCTGGTATAACAGTTCATACGTACCCATCGCGATTAAACAGTCAAAACTATAATGAGATTATTGTGCCATATGATCTTGTACTGGATTGTACTGATAATTTTGATACAAGATATTTAATTAATGATGCTTGCCTGGAATTAGGTAAACCACTGGTTTATGGTGCGGCCAATAGGTTGGAAGGTCAGGTTGCAGTATTCAATGTGAACGGAAGCGGGCATTTGAGAGACTTATTTCCTGAAGTACCTACAGCTGGCACCATACAAAATTGTGAAGAGGCTGGAGTACTGGGTGTTACAACGGGCATAGTTGGAGATTTAATGGCATTAGAAGTTATTAAACTTGTAACAGCAGTAGGAGATCCATTGATAAACCAATTGTTGCAATTTGATGGCTTGAATACACGCTTGCATGTGTTGAAATACACGCGAAATCTTGCCATCCAAACCGAGGCTATTACCACAAGTGTACCGTGTGTTAGCTGGTTAGATTATGATGCTAAGTATCAAACCTATCAATTAGTAGATGTAAGGACGTCTACTGAAAGGGAGGTAAAGAGTCGAGGTGGAATTCACATACCGTTGGATGAATTAAACCTAAACGAATTTCATATTAAGCAATATGAAAAGATTGCGTTTTATTGTCAAACAGGTCAGCGTGCCCAACAGGCAGTAAGCCATTTGTCAAAAACAATGGCGAATGAAATGATAGCTATAGTTGGCAATCTTGAGCCCAAAGGATCACTGTGAAGGAAGCTTAAGGCTACTTCTTTTTGCGCTTTTTAGGCTTCTTTAAAATATCTTCGTCTTTCAGTAAACTTTTCCAATCTGCATGAGCATCTTTGGAAAAATCTAACGTTTCTGTATAGGTATGCAGGTCAATTTTTTGAACAGGAATTTCAGATCCAATACAAGATTCGATGTCTTCTAGTAAGGTCTTTTCTTCTTCGCTACAAAATGAAATTGCAGAACCCTTTTGCGTTCCTCTTCCAGTTCTACCAACGCGGTGCACGTAGTTTTCAGCAACCTCAGGTAAGTCGTAATTAATCACAATATCAACGTTAGGGATATCAATGCCTCGAGCACTAATGTCTGTGGCGATTAACAATTTACTTTCCCCAGTTTTAAAGGACGTCATAGTGGAGTTCCTTTCCTCATCCGTTTTGTCACTGTGAATCGTTAAACTTTGCATTTCGACACGTTCCATCGCTTTTTTGACACGCTCAGCACGGACCTTTGTCCGAACAAAACATAAAATTTTACTTCCAGGATAATCATTCACGATGCGTTCTAAAAAAAATCGTTTGTCGTCCATTTCAACCGAAATAATGGAATGCGTTACATTCTTCGACACAGGATTTTTAGGAGATATCTGGATTCGAATTGGATTTTGAACAATCGAATAGGCCAGCTTCTTAATCTTTTGATTGATTGTGGCGGAGAAGAACAGGGTTTGCCTTTTTTTAGGAATAAAATGAAGTAGGTCCTGAATGTCCTTAATGAAGCCCATGTCCAACATATGGTCGGCTTCGTCCAACACTAAAATTTTCAAATCATCCAACACCAAGTAACCTTGACTTCGTAGATCGAAAAGCCTACCTGGGGTTGCGACAACAATATCTACACCCGAAATTAATTTTTGGATTTGATCTTCTTGGCTTACACCGCCATGAATACACAGAATTTCAATACCCAAACCAGGTGTAAAATCTTCAAAAACGGCGGTTATTTGTTCAGCTAGTTCGTGTGTTGGTGCCATCACCACACATTGCACAGAATCAGTTCGCTGGTTTTTGCTAAGCTTTAAAATGTTTTGAAGCACTGGAATTGCGAAGGCAGCTGTTTTGCCAGTTCCTGTTTGTGCAATACCCAATACATCCTCTCTTTTTAAAATGGGTGGAATTGACTTGAACTGAATATCCGTAGGTCTTTTGAAACCTTTCGCGTTGATGTTGCGCTTTAAAATATCTGATATTCTGTAGTCCTCAAACTTCATGTTGCAAAAGTATGTCTTACGGATGAGCGGATACCCATATGGCTCCATCTTCAAAAAATTCTTTTTTCCAGATTGGCACGGTGTCTTTTAATGTGTCTATAGCAAATTGACATGCCTCAAAAGCGGCTTTGCGATGTGCGGATCCGACAGCAATAATGACAGGGATGTCTCCAACTTCTAATGTTCCTATTCTGTGATGTAACGCTATCGCCGATATATCATATTTGTTCAAAGCCAATTGAGCAATTTTTTCCATTTCTTTTAGCGCCATGGACTCATAACATTCAAACAGTAGCTTGGTGACTCGATTACCCTTGGTTTGATCTCTAACAGTGCCTACAAACAAACACTCAGCGCCGTTATTATTTGCCGTTACATGAACCCTACAGTCGGCTATTTCTAAAGGGTTGGCGGTTATTTGAATGTTTTTTATCAAAATGTATAAGACTGCTACAACAAATTTAAATTGGGTACGTTAATTGTACTGATATAAGCAAAAAGTGATTACATTATTCATTCTATACTTAGTTCGTCAATATTATTTAGCGAAATAATACTAGCCACCACTTACAGGTGGAATTAGTGCTACCACGTCATTCGTATCAATAGACACATCGTCCGTAGCGTAAACCTCATTTACGGCAATTGCCAATGCATTTAGTTTTATTAACTCAGGATATGATACTGATAATATTTTTTTCAATTCTCCTACAGTAGTATCGGGAGGCAGAGTCATGTTTTTATCCGTCTCGCCAATTATATCTCGCGTAATACCAAAAGTTAAAAGTTTCATTTAGGCTATTAATTTAAACAACATCCGTACTGAAGCAAAAATAACAAGTACTGCCGTTAGTCGTTTCACTTTTATAGGACTTAACCATTTAATATTTACACGGGAGCCGATTTGACCTCCAACAGCGACTGCTAATAGCAATGGAATTAGGTAAGACCACCTTACAGTAATCGGTTGCCAAATTATTTGCCCCGCTAAACCTGCAATCGAATTGACTAGAATAAAGAGACTAGCTGTGGCAGCTATCGTCTTCGCCTTATCCCATTTCATAAGATATAACAGTGGCGCAAGAAAGATACCTCCACCAATCCCAACCAATCCAGAAACCAATCCAATTACTGCACCAATACCAGCATTTAGTAACTGATTTGAAGATTTTGGTTGAACGATGTTTGGAGATTGAATGAACATCAAAATACCGGCAATAAATAGGGTAATGGCCAATAAGAGATAAAAAGACACCACTCCTAATTGAATAGACCCACCAATAAAGGCCATTGGGACACTTGTAACGACAAATGGGAGTGCTTTTGTAATAGAGAGTGTTTGGTTCTTGATAAACAAGTATGTGCCCCCTGAAACAGCGACGATATTGCAACAAAGCGCCACAAACCTAAGGTCTGATGGTGGCAAATCACAGAAAGACAAGATGGCTATATATCCAGAGCCTCCGCCAAAACCAACACTTGCATATAAAATGGCAATGAGGAAAAAAAATAATGCGTTGAGCATTTAGTTATCTCGTTTATCGAATGTCTCTTCCTTCTTTAACCGAATGCGTCTGAATACAAGCCATACCAATACAATCAAGGCACCAACAAAAAGAAGACCTTCAAGACCTAAAAATGCGATAGTAACAATATCCATTATTTGAGTTTTACAGCAGTGCCGTATGCCAAGATTTCGGCAGTTCCTTGCATAATCATAGCGGTTGTTAATCTGACGTTCACAATTGCATCTGCTCCAACACGCTGTCCGTCTTGAATCATCCGTTCCATGGCCTGTTCGCGACTTTCGGCCTGAAGTTTTGTATACTCTTCAATTTCACCACCAATGATGTTTTTAAGACCAGCAAAAATGTCACGTCCAATGTTACGCGCTCGTACCGTGCTTCCGCGAGCAATGCCGATAATTTCCGAAATATCTTTTCCTGGGATTGTTGCTGTAGTTGTGATAATCATAAAACTAAATTACGATAATTTTAGACAGTCTAAAGACTGGTCCTATTTTTTTCGATTAATCACGAAATCCAAAAGGTCAATGAGAGAATTTTTATTCTCAATACCTTGAATCTCATTCAATACATCAAGCGCCTTTTGGTGATAGTCTTTAAGATGTGCTTTGGCATATTCGATACCGCCTTCATCCACCACAAATTGTATGATTTTTTTAACACTTGCACTATCTTTTTTGTCAGACTTAATAATGCGAATGATCGATTTTTTTGTTGACTTATCGGTGTGCTGCAAGGCATGAATCAGCGGCAAAGTCATTTTCTTTTCTTTTATGTCGATACCAGTTGGTTTGCCAATGTCGCTATCCCCATAATCGAATAGATCATCTTTAATTTGAAAAGCAATACCCGTGTATAATCCAAATGCTGTCATTTGAGCTAATTTCTCAGGGTCCGATGTGTTTGAAGCAGCTCCAATGGCACAGCAGCTTGCGATTAAGGAGGCTGTTTTCTTTGAAATGATGTCGTAGTATACTTCTTCTGTGATATCAAGTTTTCTGGCTTTCTCCATTTGTAGAAGTTCGCCTTCACTCATTTCTTCCACAGCGGTAGATAGGATCTCTAACATATCGTGATCCTTGTTTTTTAATGCGAGCAATAGTCCTTTGGATAATAGATAATCACCAACCAATACTGCAATTTTGTTTTTCCATAACGCATTAATAGAAAAAAAACCACGCCTCATATCGGAGTCATCTACAACGTCATCGTGTACTAACGTAGCTGTATGTAATAACTCAACTAATGAAGCACCTCTGAATGTTCTTTCGTTTACCTCACCGAATAATTTTGCGCATAATAAAACGAACATGGGCCGCATCTGTTTGCCCTTTCGTTTTACAATATAGGTCATGATGGTATCGAGTAAAGCGACCCGACTTTTTACGTTTTTTCTAAAACGTTTTTCGAATTCAACGAGTTCCGTTGAAATAGGCTGTTGAATATCTTTGAGACTAGTGGCCATCAGAAATTTACAAGGTGAAATATAGTTGTTATTGCTTCCTCTAAAAGGGTAACAATAAAAAAAGGGCTTTGTTTAAAAGCCCTTTTTTTTTTTATTTTTTTTAATGTATTAATCTTCCACAGCACCTTCGGATGCGGAGTATAATAATTTCAAAGAATTTATCTTTCTTAATTCTTGTTTGATGTCTTGAATTAGACCCATTTTTACAGACCGGTCAGCTTTAATCGCCGTTGTCAAATAATCTCTAAGACCTTCTGGATGATCATTCTTTTTAAGCGTAATGTATACTTGAACACCATTTTTTCCTTCGACAGTTCCAAACTTGTCGTCAAACTGAATTCTTGGAGCGGTACCGTTAGAAACACTAATTGGAGGTCCAACTAATATGTGATTGACTAAAGACTTTTTAACAATCTTTTCAACTTCCGAAACTACAGGCACTGCAGTTTTAACCAATACCGTAGGGTCTCGCATTTTTGTTGCAACCATGAAGAAGAAAAGCAGCATAAACACAATATCGGGTAAAGCCGACGTGTTAATCGCTGGTAATTCTCTGCCGTTATCTTTCTTAAATTTTGACATAGTCGGTAACTTTATTTATACTCAACAGGTTCTGCTTCAGAAATCTTCATAGGGTACTTTTTCTGTACATCCTTGGCTTGATCTCCTTTTGCCGGCAGCTCTGTATAAGCACGGCCGTATTTCCTAATGGCATATTCTTCACGCGCCTCATTATAGGCCCGTATTAACTCATTATAAACTTCAACATATCGCTGTAGAGATGTCCCACGATCATTTTTCAGAGAGACAATTGCTGCTTGAGATGAATCAGCTAAATTTGGTAATCGTCCCTCATTTTGAAGGTGTTTCTTGGTTAGTGCAGTTAATTGATCGATACGTAATGGTTTACGTTCTACTAACAATTGATCACCGGAATTCACCAACACTTCTAACACGTTACGATCATTTTGTTCAACCACTGGAGGTGGAACAGTAGGATCTGGGAAAGGAGGCAATACTACCCGTAATCCTTTTTGTTGATCCATCGTTGTGGTCACTAAAAAGAACACCAAAAGCAAGAATGCGATATCAGCCATAGATCCGGCATTAACGTCTGGTATTTTTCTACTTTTTCTTGCCATGTGTCTATTTATTTATCAAAAATCGTTTTAACGGATGAGGCAACTGCAAGTAAAATAGTAAAGCCAATCAATATCCCAGCAACCCATACTCCGGCGTGAGAAAATTGGAATTCACCAAGCGTGATTCCTTTGTCCATCATTTTTTGGGACATTGTGTCGCCTGCCATTGCTTTACCAATAAACGTAAGGATAAGCAAAGCTACAAAACCGCCAAGCGTCCAAATTAATGCTTTTGGTTTTAGTGCAATACCAATTAGTGACAGCACAATTGCTGCTATTACGGCTATCCCACCACATATATATGAAACCCATAACCCAAACGATGCTGGTCCTTGCTGTAAAACTTTTGCGTCATTTGGAACACTGTATGTCCGAAATGCAAAAATCAAAATTGCAATGAGGATTAAAATATAGAATACGTATGTAAATACTTTTTTAGAGTTCATAAGCGGCGATTAGCTTGTTTTAACTACGTTGTTTTTGATTAGCATGTCTACCAATCTAATAGAAGCGTCTTCCATATTGTTGACAATAGAGTCAATTTTGGAAACTAACAAGTTATAAAAGACTTGAAGTATGATCGCAACAATAAGACCTGCAACAGTCGTTAATAGTGCGACTTTAATACCTTCAGCAACAATTGCTGGTGAAATGTCACCTGCGTTTTGGATGTCATCAAAAGCTTTAATCATACCAATTACAGTACCCATGAAACCCAACATTGGGGCAAGAGCAATAAACAAGGAAATCCAAACCAAGCCTTTTTCTAATTGGCCCATTTGAACTTCGCCATAGGAAACCACAGATTTCTCAACGTGATCTAACCCTTCATCTACCCTGTCTAAACCTTGATAGAATATACTTGCTACCGGTCCAGGCGTGCTTCTTGCTACATCTTTAGCAGACTCAATACCGCCAGAGACTAAAGCGTCTTCAACTTTTTGGATGAACTTGTCAGAATTGGAGCTAACAGTGAATAAGGATAACAAACGCTCTATAACAATAGCCAATCCAAGGATAAGACATAATAAAGGTAAGGCCATGAAATAAGGACCACCTTCAATAAACTTATCTCGAATGATAGCCATGCCTTCGCCTTTATTAGCTTTTGCCTCATCTATAATTTCTTCATCAGTTGGAGCAACTTCCTCCGTGACTTCAGGTTCAACAGCAGCTTCTTCATTAGGCGCTACTTCATTAGGCGCTACTTCATCAGTTGCTTCCACTTGTGGTGCATCAGTTTCTTCATCTTGAGCATAAACATTTAAGTTTAACCCTAAGAACAGTGTGAATGCGAAAATCAATACAATCGTTTTTTTCATTATTTCAGATCTTTTATAAGATTTTGTGACTACTGGCAAAAATAGAAAAACTTTGATATTAACCTTATCAATTAATCATCAAATTATTTTTTGGCTATTTCCTTATTTCACAATGCGAAGACCGCTTATTTATTGTTAATATATGCTTTATGTTTGAGGAATAATCAGATTGAATTGACGAACGGGAATGGCTAAATCGAAAACGGTGTACTTCTGCCAAAATTGTGGGGCATCTTCACCTAAGTGGATTGGGAACTGTCCAAGCTGCAAAGAATGGAATACGTATGTTGAGGAAATTGTAGAAAAAACAACTGTTCAACACGTGCCTGCATGGGTAGATTCTCAAGACGAAAAAGCAAAAAAAACTGTCCCCAAATTAATTACCAGTTTAGAATCCGGGCCTGAAAAACGAATTGAAACGTCAGATGGAGAATTAAATCGTGTGTTAGGAGGAGGGTTAGTTTATGGTAGTTTGGTTTTAATTGGTGGTGAGCCCGGCATTGGAAAATCAACGCTTATGCTACAAATGGCATTAAAAATTAATCAAAAGGTTTTATACGTGAGCGGGGAAGAGAGCGAAACGCAATTGAAAATGCGTGCCGATCGTGTCGGAATTCAAAATGAAGCATGTTATATCTTGTCAGCCACTGAGATTCAAGAAATTTTTAAGCAGGTTAAAAAATTAAAGCCGGCGATTTTAATCATCGATTCGGTGCAAACATTATTTAGCCGAGCCATTGAATCTACTCCAGGTAGCATTTCTCAAATACGGGAGTGCACCAGTCAATTGCTTCGATTTGCAAAAGAGAGTAATACGCCAGTTTTTTTAATTGGTCATATAACCAAGGATGGGCAAATTGCCGGCCCCAAAGTGCTAGAGCATATGGTTGATACGGTGCTTCAGTTTGAAGGCGACAGGCATCACGTTTATCGCATTTTACGAGCCGTTAAAAATCGATTTGGGTCAGCTTCTGAAATGGGTATATATGAAATGGCAGGTGAAGGACTACGGGAAGTCTCTAATCCAAGCGAGGTGCTCATCTCAAACAGAGACCAATTATTGTCTGGTATTGCCATAGCTGCCGCAGTAGAAGGTGTACGGCCACTCCTGATAGAAACGCAAGCACTTGTGAGTACAGCGGTTT
>JBLHOC010000096.1:0-11720 GCA_047620825.1 Bacteroidia bacterium
GGACTTGTAAACTGAGCCGATGTCCCTGTACCATCTGCACTGCCAGGTGTACCACTACCAGCGAGCGTGCTGACCACACCTGATGATGTTATTTTTCGAATGCGGTGGCTACTGAGTTCCGCTACATACACGTTTCCAGCGCCATCGACCGCTACTCCATAAGGACTGCTAAACTTAGCCGATGTCCCTGTACCATCTGCATAGCCATTTGTACTACCAGCGAGCGTGCTGACCACATCTGATGACTGTGCTACGGTGTTTGAAAAAGAAAGACAAATAATGGAAAAAAGTACGGCTGTTAGCCGAGCTAGGTAAAATGATTTCATACTACTACTTAAATTTTGCGACTTGATTTTTCAAATCGATACAAATTAAACACTATTATGACAAAAAGCTGTTGTTTTTGCTAACTAATTATAATGTCAATAATTGATAAATGCCTAAAACCATTACAAACAGAGTTGCTGACAGTCAAAGGAGTAGGAGTAGGTTTATTTTTTAATGAAAAAAAGAAATAGAGCTCCTGCAGCTCAAATCCAAAAGGCAAAAACTGATTGATATTTTTGACTGAACACATTTCACCTCCCGGCGCTTGAAGGTAAATCGAAATCTATGTCATTTGCCTAATTTTAGCATATGGCAACATGTATGAATAGTACAAAATAACCATTTCCGTTTTGCAGTAATTTTTTACTGAATAAATGCAATGGAATCTCACTGCTTCACAGCCAATTGTATCTACTACAAGGGTTCTTTTAATATATCCAAGATTAAAAATAGATTGTGCGCTTCACATTCAAAAGTTCCTTTAGACTTGTATTGTGAGCCCCTCTACCAGGTGAAGAAAATCAAGACAAGGTGAGTAAAATACTTGAATAATATCGTTGAACAGGATCATCGAACTATCTACTAGATAACGATTCAGCAATTTGTTTCCGCATATATTTTGGGTCAACATCCAGCTTCTTTTGCTGGTAAAACTTAATTATTGGCGCTTCTCGCTTACACTAATTCTCACTCAACAAAAAATCATTCTTATTGATGAATGATAATCGATATGCAACGAATTGTTTAACTCAGCGTACTATGCTTATATAGAATCGATAAGGTAAATTACTATGAGAAAACAAATACTATTAACAGCTCTTGTCCTATGGACGTTTCAACTATCAGCCCAGAAGAATGCGATCGAACATAAGTCGAGTTCTTACGATCTCACAATGCAAAAATGGGAGCTTAAGGCGGTTACCAATATTTCGTATTTCAACAACAATGACTCTGTATCGTATTTGGTTTCCAACGTAGATATAAATGGTGACAAATTTGAAGCACGTCGCTATATTACAACATACAATTCTGATGGGAACATTTTAAGTAATTTATCTCAAAATGGAAACAGTGTGGCTGGTTTTAGCAATTTTGTTAAACAGACCTATGACTATTCTGCAATAACAATTGACGGAGAAACGAAGACTTATTTAGCTACATACGTTCATTATCGATGGAATAGTGGAGTGTCTATGTGGGATACTGGAAATTATGAGTACAGCACAGTGGACAACATACAAGGTAAAATTAATGAAACGATAAAGGTTCTTAGTCCAAATAATCGGAATAGAACATTGTACACTTATAACACGAAGGGCGAATTGTCGACTGAGGAATTTCAGTACTCTAGTGGGGTAAATTGGGTAAAAAGTATTAAGACCTTTTACACCCATACTTCAAATGGACTGACTGAAGTTGAGTTTCTTTATGATAAATCGGCTGATTCATTTAATGTTAAAAGAAGAAAATATATATCAACCTTTGATAATGATGGTAGATTGTTAGAACGTGTTCATACTAACTGGATGTCAAATAGGAATAACTACGTCCTAACATATCGAGAAAAGTACACCTATGACAATGATGGTGACATTACTGAAGAAGTAACTGCCAACTATAGTCAATTAAATTCCAACTGGGTATTAAGTGGTAAGACCGAATATATCTACAAGAACCAAAGCGGTGTTTTATCACAAGAAATTCTAGGAGTAAGAGTTTACCCTAACCCGACTACAGATGTGATAAATATTGATCTACAAGAGGTGAAAAGAGTTTCTATATATTCGGTTAGTGGCTTATGGATTAAGTCACTGAACAGCTCTGGTATGGATGCTCAAACTGTTCAATTTTATTGTGGTGATCTGGTAGACGGGATGTACATCCTAGATATTTTGGGTGAGGACAACTCATCCCGTAGGGCCTCGATTATAGTTCGTCATTAAATCGCACTTCATTTATTGGATTTATATCAATAAAAGCATTAACTGAGATCAGCGGTTTTTTATTGAGTTGGATCGTCGACAGGTAGCACCTAGGGGTGTGGAACAATAGCAATACCTAACCATACTGCCAATGAATGATTTACAAGGCACTTAATGCCAACACCTTGGGTCTACCGGTTTTCTCGAGGTTCCCCTTCGAAAAAATTGAAGCGTTGGACAGTTGCCAAACATGTTGAATTGACTATTAAAAAGAAACTAGAAAGTTCCTTTTGACGATATAAAGCTGCTTCCCTTTACCAAAGCACAAGACAATCTGTTATTTACCTATATCTTAGACGATTAATATTAAGGCCATGATTAAAACACTTCAAATCTTACTTTTAACTATAATTATCGCTTCTTGTACCGAAACTCAGGAGCAATTTACGCATACGTATGCATCCACAGAAGGTATTAATAATGCCCAACTCACATATGCACCTCATGGCGTTGATTTAGATGATAGTTCTAATGCTGTACTTTTTAGATTGCCATTAATGAAGGACGAGATTATTATTCCTAGCGTAAAGGATGATCTATACTCAATCGTAATAACTGACGACAATGGAATTACATCTTTTGAACAAATTCCAGCAAAATTCATCAATATAGACGCTACAATTGAAGTCACTCGAAATATATTTCAATCCTATTTCCCAGAAGAATGGACCCCTATGAAAGGTTCTCAGTTTAGCACGCTATATATTCAAAAAGCCGATGATGCTGAGGTCTTTTACATCAAAACAGTTTATACTGGAACCAACAATGAAATAGGCATGCACTCTGAAGATCATTAACGAAGCGGAAGATGAATATTTTATTTTCATTTTTCATCTACCCACTGTCAGTAGTCTGAAGCTAGGCTAGTGTGAAGGGACTACGAGCGTAACAATGTTAAATTCTTATTATTTAACTGCTGGTTTCTCTAGTAGAGTTAATCGTCTGTCACGAACTTTTCCTGTAACTCTTCAAGGCTTTTCCCTTTTGTTTCTGGTACTTTTAACAACACCCAAATCAGTTGTAAGACCATCATCCCTGCAAAGAATGCAAATATGATCCATGGGGCATCCTTTAAAATTCCATCTTTACTGTCTAAGAAAACCGGTGTGATTAAAGTAATAACTGCTGCCATAACCCAATGTACACCGGAGCCGAAGGCTTGTCCATAAGCCCTTACTTTATTGGGGAATATCTCGGCAATAAAGACCCAAATTACAGCACCTTGACCAATGGCGTGAGACGCAATAAACATGCAAAGGAAAGAAAGAATAACGCCCGGATTTGCTCCCGTTTTAAAAGCCAGTGAAACGCCAATGAGACTGACGATATAGCCAATCGACCCATAAATGAGTAATGACTTGCGACCCAATTTATCAATCAAATACATGCCCAGCAAAGTGAATATCAAATTGATTCCACCAATGGAGATGCTACTTAACAATGATTCAGTTGTCGCAAAACCAGACAACTCAAGGATTTGCGGTGCATAGTAAAAGATAAAATTTACACCAGACCATTGATTGAAAAAAGCAAGCATAAAGGCGAGCATAATTGGGGTTCGATATTTTTTGGCAAACACAGAGGTGCGTGCTCCTTTTTCTTGATGATTTAAGATAGATTCTAATTCTAGCTGTGCTTCTTCATCCGAATAAATCCCTTTTAAAACAGACAATGCTGCGGTTGTATCTTTTTTTACTGTTGCCAACCAACGTGGACTTTCTGGAACTTTTAATACCAACACGATATATACCAAAGCGGGAATTGCCTCTACACCCAACATCCATCGCCAGTCGTGTGAACCACCAATTTGAGCAATCAGGAAATTGGATAAAAATGCGATAAAAATACCGAGAACAATGTTAAACTGATATTGGGCGACCAGTCTACCTCGACGACTTGCTGTGGCAATTTCCGAAATAAATGCTGGCGCTGCTACTGAGGATGCACCAACCGCCAGTCCACCTATAAATCTAAAAAAGGAAAAACTTATAGCATCCTGGGCTAATCCACTTCCAATGGCTGAAATAAAGTACAACAAACCAATCGCAACGAGAGTGGGTTTCCGACCAAAACGTTGGCTGGGTGCTCCACCAAACAATGCGCCTACAACCGTTCCCCATAAAGCCATAGACATAATAAACGTGCCATGAAGCAACGGAGAAAGCCCCCAGAGTTCCTTTATAGGTTGATTAGCGCCAGAGATGACTACGGTATCAAAACCAAAAAGAAAACCAGCCATAGCAGCTGTAAAAGTCCAAATCGCTGTTTTATTTTTTATAGGCATACGTTAGATATATGTAAATGCATTCTGAGGCTCAAATTATAGAAATAAAATTAGAAAGCATTTAGACTAACAATGGAATTGGATTCGTGGTCACGGCGAACACTATTTTCAAAAAAGTGACCAGCACTATTTTTCAAGCCTTGGAAGGCCCTTTGCATGGACCAAAAATCAACCTTTACAACATGGGCAATTATTAAATTTTATGCGTCTCCGCTTTAAGGCACAATCTAAATGGGGCTTTGCTCCAAACCTCACATACTTTCTTTGTCCTGACACAAAGTAAGTAAGCAAAGAAAAGTCAAGGCTTCTGAGTATTTCGGACAAATACTCATTTTAATTCCTCCCCGCAACAAAAGCCGTTGCACTCGCTTGTTTGCTTAACGCGGCCCAACACACGAATTATCAATGGCATTTGTTAACCAAAATCTTCAAAGGCCAAACCACCTATTCTTCTTGCTGCTACGTTTTACGTTTAGCTATTCTACGAAACAAACCAATTCGAAAGTATCACTTTATCTCTACTTTGGTAAAGCGTAATACATTTAAGTCATTCAATCCGAACTTGGTATAGCTTTACGATGAAGCATTTTAAATTTTAATTCTTAATAATCGATACCTTTGCCGCTTCGTCAAACGAAATAGCATGTCTGAATCGAATTCAAGCAATAAAACGTACAGAGAATATCAGGGGCTTAACCTTCCTGAAATAGAAAAAGAAGTGGCTCAATATTGGGCTGATAACAGCATCTTTTCTAGGAGCGTTTCTAACCGTGATTCCAACAAACCATTTGTGTTTTTTGAAGGCCCTCCTTCTGCCAATGGTATGCCAGGAATTCATCACGTGATGGCCCGTACAATTAAGGACATTATTTGCAGATACAAGACATTGCAAGGCTTTCAAGTTGAGCGAAAAGCAGGTTGGGATACGCACGGACTTCCAGTTGAGTTAGGTGTTGAGAAAGAACTTGGCATCACAAAAGTAGATATTGGTAAAACCATATCGGTTGAGGCATACAACGACGCTTGTAAGAAAGCTGTTATGCGTTATACAGATGTTTGGAACAAGTTGACCGAGCAAATGGGTTACTGGGTGGATATGGACGATCCATACATCACCTACAAACCTAAATACATGGAAAGTGTATGGTGGTTGCTAAAACAGATTTACGACAAAGGATTAATTTATAAGGGTTACACTATTCAACCCTATTCGCCTAAGGCTGGAACAGGTTTGAGTTCTCACGAGCTGAATCAACCAGGTACGTACCAAGATGTAACCGATACCACTGTGGTTGCACAGTTTAAATACACCCCTAGGACTGGACAAACGGCGCCATGGAGTACCACAGATGAGGTGTTTTTCCTAGCTTGGACGACTACGCCATGGACATTACCTTCAAATACGGCGTTAACCGTAGGCTCAAAAATTGACTATGTTCTTGTTAACACTTTTAACCAATATACATACGAACCCACTCAAGTCATACTAGCTAAAAAACTTGTTTCTAAACAGTTTGCAGGCAAGTTTGAATTGGTTAAGTCTGAATCGGATTTGTCTGATTATAAAGCGGGAGACAAAAAAATTCCTTATTTCGTCAGTCAAGAATTTAAAGGTGCAGACCTTGTTGGATTAAAATACGAACAACTGTTTAACTATGCTTTACCGTATGAAAATGCGAAAAATGCGTTTAGAGTCATCTCAGGTGATTTTGTCACAACAGAAGATGGGACTGGAATCGTGCACACCGCACCTACATTTGGAGCAGACGATGCCAAAGCAGCAAAGGAAGCATCGCCAGAAGTACCGCCATTACTGATTCTTGACAGCAATAACAATCCAATTCCTCTTGTTGATTTACAAGGTCGATTTGTGGATGTGATGGGTGCATATGCTGGCAAGTATGTTAAGAATGAATATTACGACGATGGAACAGCTCCAGACCGTTCTGTAGATGTTGAATTGGCGATTGAGCTAAAAGAACAAAACCGGGCGTTTAAAGTCGAAAAATACACCCACAGTTATCCAAATTGTTGGCGTACAGATAAACCTATTTTATACTATCCACTTGATTCCTGGTTCATTAAAATTCAAGCTGTAAAAGATCGCATGTTTGATTTGAATGAGACCATAAATTGGAAACCAAAATCAACTGGTGAAGGTCGATTTGGCAATTGGTTGAAAAATGCAAATGATTGGAATCTTTCAAGGTCACGTTTTTGGGGCATTCCGTTACCTATATGGAGGACTGCAACAGGTTCTGAGGCTATAATCATTGGGTCGGTTAAAGAACTGATTGGTGAGATTAATAAGTCGATTGAAGCTGGGTTAATGGATCAAAATCCATTTGCAGACTTCATTGTTGATGACATGTCTGACGATAATTATGACAAGCTCGACTTACATAAAAACATTGTTGATCAAATCGTTTTATGTGCTTCAAATGGGGAACCAATGAGTCGTGAATCTGACCTGATTGATGTTTGGTTTGATTCTGGCTCAATGCCTTACGCTCAGTGGCACTATCCGTTTGAGAACAAAGCACGTATTGATAACAATCAATCCTTCCCAGCTGATTATATCGCTGAAGGTGTTGATCAAACAAGAGGCTGGTTTTATACATTACATGCCATAGGGACCTTGGTATTTGATTCGGTCGCTTACAAAAATGTTATTTCGAATGGGCTGGTATTAGACAAGAATGGCAACAAAATGTCCAAACGTCTTGGCAATACAGTTGATCCATTTGAAACCATGGATAATTTTGGGGCAGACATTGTACGCTGGTACATGCTTACCAATGCTTCGCCATGGGATAATTTAAAGTTTAGTACAGAAGGACTTGAGGAAACGAAAAGGAAGTTTTTCGGCACGTTGTATAATGTGTATTCCTTTTTTGCCTTGTATGCCAACATCGACCAATATAAGTTTGAGGCCGGTGACACCAAGAATTATCAAGAGATTGACCGATGGATAATCTCCAAGTTGAACAGTTTGATTGATTTTGTTGAAACATCAATGGATGATTACGAGCCAACAAAAGCAACTCGAGCCATTCAAGAATTCACCATTGAACATTTAAGCAACTGGTACATTCGTTTATGTCGAAGACGGTTTTGGAAAAACGACAATCCAACCGATAAAGCTGCGGCCTATAGCGTATTGTATACCTGTTTAGAAGAGTTGTCTGTGTTAGTCAGCTCATTTGCGCCATTTTATGCAGATCGATTATTCCAAGACTTAACGGGTAATGTCGCAGGTGATTCTGTTCATTTAACAGACTTCTCATCTGCAGATAAGTCACTGATTGACAAAGAGCTAGAGGCCAAAATGGACATTGCTCAGAAAATCACTTCAATGGTTTTAGCGATTCGAAAGAAGGAACGTATCAAAGTGAGACAGCCTTTACAAAAGCTACTGATACCGGTTCAAAATGAAGAACAACAATCACATATTGAAGCTGTTGCCGATGTCATCAAACGGGAAGTGAACATCAAAGAGATTGAATTTTTAACCAAAAACAGCTCAATACAAATCGTTCAAGAGCTTAAACCAAATTTTAAAGTACTTGGTCCAAAAGCTGGTGCAAACATGCGATTTATTGCCAAAGCTTGTGGAACGTTAAGTCAGGAAGCCATTAGTGCGTTACAACGAGATGGCCAATTAGAATTGACGTTAAGTAATGGAACGTTATTTGAGTTAACCTTGGATGAAGTTGTGATCAATTCGACAGACATGCCTGGCTGGCAGGTTACATCAGAAAATGGGATTACGGTGGCCTTAGATTTAACAATTTCTGAAGCTTTAGCGCAGGAAGGAATTGCTAGAGAAATCGTGAACAAAATTCAAAATCTAAGGAAGACAAAAGACTTCCAAGTGACTGATTACATTGACGTTAAGCTATCCTCAAACGACAAAATAAATATTGCAATTGAGACGTTTAATGATTACATTCGCGGCGAAATTTTGGCCAAAAGCATTGCGATTGACCCGAGTTTAAATTCGGAAGATGAAATAGACATTAACCAAGATATACTCAAAGTAAGTTTGAGTAAATCATAAATGAATAGAAAATGAAAGAAGTAGAAAAGAACAGATACTCTGAATCTGAACTCCAAGAGTTCAAGGTGATTATTCTAAAGAAATTAGAAGCAACGACTGAAGAATTAAATCTTCATATAAAGTCATTACAATCTAGTAATGAGAATGGAACTGATGATACCGGTAGTGTTTACAAAACCATAGAAGATGGCTCTACTACTTTGCAAAAAGAAAGTATCTCACAAATGGCAGCACGTTTGAAGAAGTTCATTCAAAACTTGCAAGCAGCGTTGGTTCGTATTGAGAACCACACGTACGGAATTTGTCGAGTTACAGGAAAATTGATCTCGAAAGAAAGATTAACAGCTGTACCACATACGACTCAAAGTATGGAAGCCAAAGTGAACCAATACAAATAATTGGACGCAACAAATAAATCTATCACTCGTAACAAAATGTTACTGGCTGGGGCAATTGTCCTGGTTATACTGGCGGCTGACCAAATTTTAAAATTTTGGGTTAAAACAAACATGATTCCTGGAACTGCTGGAGAAATTCGCATGATTGGGGATTGGTTCAAATTACACTTTACTGAAAACGATGGTATGGCCTTTGGGCTAGAACTACCTGGCACGAGGGGTAAGCTGATATTAACTTTGTTTAGACTGGTTGCCGTTACAGGCATTATATATTACCTATGGCTGCAGGCCAAGCTTAAAGCCACAACCAGCACCATTGTGTTACTCGCATTGATATTAGGTGGTGCGCTTGGTAACATCATTGATAGCATATTTTATGGTCAATGGTTTACAGACGGCGGTTTTGGACTTTCGGAATGGAGCACCAATGACAATGGATATGCCTCTTACTTTCATGGCAAGGTCGTTGATATGTTTTACTTCCCTTTGTTTGATGGAACCTACCCTGAATGGGTGCCATTTAAAGGTGGTAGATCATTTACCTTCTTTAGTGCTATTTTCAACATTGCTGACGCCGCAATAAGTATTGGGCTATTCGCAATCCTGCTGTTCAAACGTAGTTTGTTTAATTCAATCAAAGAGGTTGAACAAACAGATGCTAGTCCCCAAGAAGTAGCTAGTTAGTTACTAAAGAACAACCCAGAACTCATCATTTGCATGACAATCGGGACTGAAAATATGTCCTAAACTTAGGAAATGTCTATGACTTTACTCACATTTGCAATGGTCTGTAGAAGACGATGTTGTAAATTAAGTAGTAGTATAAAAATTCAAAATGAAAAAAGTATCCTTATTAATTTTTGCTTTAGCGAGCACCTTTGGTTTAATGGTAAAAGCACAAGTAGGTCTTCCTGCAGATGCAACCCCTGGCAAGTGTTATGCTAAATGTTACATTCCTGATCAGTGGAAAACTGAGACAGAAAGAGTAATGATTAAAGAAGCTAGTACGAAGAAAGTAGCTATTGCAGCGAAATTCGAAGCACGTACTGAACGCGTTTTGGTTAAAGAAGCTTCTACTATATTAAAAGTGACTCCTGCGAGATACGAAACACGTACTGAGCGAATCATGATTAAAGAAGCGTCTAAAAAAATTAAGACTTACGCAGCACGTTACGAAAACAGAACAGAAAGACTAAAAGTATCTGACGCAACAACCAAATGGATTAAGCAAAAAGATGCGATGTGTGCTTCAGAGAATAGCGACGATTGTATGGTTTGGTGTTTGGTAGAAGTACCTGCACAATACAAGACAATGAGAAAAAGTGTTCTTGTAGAGCCAGCTAAAACTGTTGATATCGCAATTCCAGCAGAATACAAAACAGTTACTAAACGTGTGTTGGTTTCTGCAGCTTCAACTAAAGAAGTAATTGTACCAGCTGTTTATTCAAACGTACCTAAACGAGTACAGGTGGCTCCAGCTACGTTTAACACGATAGCAGTTCCAGCTCAATACAAAACAATCACAAAGCGTGTTTTGGTCAAGCAAGGTGGCATGTCTGAATACCGAGAAGTAGTTTGTGCTAAGTACATCACAAATGATTTGGTTCGCCAGGTACAGCGTGCTTTAATAGGAAAAGGTTATAGTGTTGGACCTGCAAGAGATGATAATATTCTTGGAGTTGATACTAGAGCAGGATTGTTAAAATACCAAAGAGAAAACGGATTACCAGTAGGTAATTTAAACAAGGAAACTTTAAAACACCTTGGCGTTCCAGCAAAATATTGGGACAAATAGCCAATAAGATTTAACACTTTAAAAGCATCCCCCAACTGGCGGATGCTTTTTTTTTGCTTGTGCAGATATAAAGACGTAAATCTTGGCGTGTTTATATTGGGAATTGTTTGGCCTTGTTATTGATTGTACCTACGCATTATGATGCTCAAAAAGATTACAACTTTCCTCCTATTGGTTTTCATCTCGATTCCTAACCTATGGAGCCAAGTACAATTTCTTGACTTGAGCTTCACCCAAGCCATAGAGTTGGCAAACCAAGAAGGGAAATATGTCTTTTTAGATTTTAGAGCAGATTGGTGCAAACCATGTCTTGAGATGGAACAGACAACCTTTCAGGATACCGCTGTTGGTCAGTATTTATTAGACCATGCGATTTCTCTCAAAATTGATGTTGATCAATTCTCTGGTATGGATATCAAGGACAAATACAATGTAAACCAGTATCCTACCATGCTCATTTTAGATCCTTATGATAGTGCGGTGCAATTACGAATGATTGGGTTCAAACCAGCACATATCTTGTTAGGCGATTTGCGTTTTGTAATGGAGGTAAAAACAGACAACCCCCATCCAACTTCTGACGAACCTGATGTACCTAAAACGCCTGAGACAGCTAAAAAGAAGTGTTTTTTTACACGTTGGTTAGATAGAATAACAGAATAACTATTGTTCTATTTTTCGGCATCTTCCTGTTGCTCTTCCTTTTTCTTATTGTTTAAGAACGTGGGTTTTAGAATATAATATGCCCCAACAAATACAATTAGAGGAACCAGAATTTCTGATGCAATTAGTAATATTTTAAAAGTTTGTGACGCCTCCCCTCCCATTATTTCTTTTTAATTGCTTTTAAATATTTGTTCAATTCTTCACGCAC
>JBLHOC010000097.1:0-11696 GCA_047620825.1 Bacteroidia bacterium
TAGGTGGTATACAAAACGACAATACCATAAAACGCATTCAGGATGGTGGGGATTTTGGCGGGACGTTGGTGCTTGGTGGTCAAGATATTTCAAATCCAGAGTTTAAAAATGCTCGATTATTTACACCGCGAGTTGTTGTTACGGATTACAAAAATGTTGACGCATATGCCAATGAGTGTTTTGGCCCTATTGTATTCATCGTTAAAACAAAAGACAGAAATCATTCATTGGAAATCGCAGCCAATTTAGCTACGACGAAAGGTGCATTGACCTGTTTGGCGTATTGTACAGACAAAGCTATGATGACAACAATTGAAGAAACAATGAATGCAACGTTTACACCAGTTTCATTCAATTTCAGTGGAGCTGCTTTTGTTAATCAGCATGCTGCGTTTAGCGATTTTCATGTTACTGGAGGAAATCCTGCTGGGAATGCGAGTTTCACTAATCCAGAATATGTAAACAAACGATTTGTTTGGGTAGGTAATAGGTATGCAAAATAACCGTTGGTAAAACTGGAGCCTCACATCATAAATCCATAACGTCCACAGTATAAATTATACATTTGAATTCATTAATATTGCCGTAAGTCAGATATAAAAATGGTTAACAATATTTTAAAAGGGATTTTCTTTCTATTAGCATGTTTACTAGCATACTTGTTGTATCGATCTGTTAAAGGAGAAATTGAGTACAGAGCTGAAGTAGATAGAGTTGAAGAACTTGTCATTAATAAACTTGAAAAAATTCGTGAAGCTGAATTGGCTTACAAGGATGTGAGAGGTGATTTCACCCATGATTACGACAGTTTAATTCATTTTATCAAAACAGGTAAAATGGAAATCTTGGTGGAGTACGGTGATAGAGATGACTCAACTTCTGTTTTTAGACAAGAAATTCAATATGTGAGTATTCTAGATAGTTTATTCAAGGATTTCGAAGTAGACTCAATCGCATTTGTACCTCCTGCTGATACATGTAAATTTGTTCTTTTGGCCAGTAGAATAACCCAAGGTAATGTGGATGTTCCTGTTTTTCAAGTAACAGACCCATATCCTTATGATCGCCAAAGAGCCAACCCAAACCATCCAAAGAAAGCACTCCAAGTAGGTTCGATTTCTGAGGCATCGTATGCGGGTAACTGGAAATAAAATAATTTGACCTCACCTTATTCTCATTCAATTCGCAACCGCCTTTTTTTAGTCTTAGGTTGTGATGAGTTGGAGTTTACAGTTACCGACAACGCTTTAAAGACATTGCTTAGCGGTAAATCAGCTGTTACTGACAATCAAATGTTGACTTCAGTTTTAGCGTCAACTGCACCACTTGCTGAAATATTCAGCAGCGTCAGCTTAACTTGGGTGGGAAATCCATTTTTGTGTTATCCAACGCTTTTTACGGATTCAAAAGATCAGGAAAAACTGTTTATCACAAGTCATAAACTTCGTCCGCAAGACAAATTGCTAAACGGTAAATTAAATACTGAGATATCAATCTCTTACGCTGTAGACCAAAACATGTTTACCACGATAAAAGATAAATACCCAAATGTGGTTTACCAGCATGAGGTAGAGCCATTTTTTAGTTACATCCAGACCGAATTAAAACCAAGTCAAACGAGTTTAATTTTAAGCAGGACAGATCAAAAACTTTTGCTAATTGCCTTAGACGCAAAGGCACTTAAGTTATTGAATCAATATGACGTAAAAGACATTAACGATGTGTTTTATTTCACGATGCTTGCGATTGAAAGGCTTGAATTAGACATTGAACACCTTGAATTATTTTGGATAAACAGTCCGGATGCCCAAAGTTTCGAAGAGGTTAAAACGCTGTTCGCCAATTACATCGCTAAAATTACAGATGTTCCCGTTTCCAATTCTGCTTCAACAGCAATGGCAACTACAATCACATGCGCGTAATAGCAGGACTGTACAAAGGATTAACAATACCCCTTCCAAAAGGTGGCGACATCCGCCCAACAACAGATAGAGCAAAAGAAGCGCTGTTCAGCATACTGACTAACCGGTATGACGTATCTGAATGCACCGTGTTGGACTTATTCGGTGGTAGTGGCAATGTTAGTTTCGAATTTCTATCAAGGGGCTGTAATCAAATCACATTTGTCGAAAAAAACCAAAGGGTATCTAAACAAGCTGAGGCCTTTGCTGAGTCCAAGGACATATCCGGAATCAAGTTTACGACAGCAGACGTATTTGCATTCATAAAACGGACTTCGAAAAAGTTCGATATCATTTTCGCCGATCCGCCCTATAACCTCTATAACATAAGCGAAATACCAACACTCGTTAGAGAAAAAGGTCTGTTAAAATCTAAAGGCACTCTAATCATAGAACATGACTCCAAACTACAATGGGACTCATCCTACTTAGTTGAATCAAGACCGTATGGACAGTCTGTTTTTAGCATGTTTCAATTTGATGTATCTTTGAATAAATGAAAACGGCTCTATTTCCTGGTACTTTTGACCCATTTACAAACGGTCATCTCGACATCGTTCAAAAAGGCTTAAACCTATTTGATATTGTTGTAATTGCGGTCGGAGAAAACGCCAGCAAGAAAACGATGTTTGATCTTGAAACTAGAATGGGTTGGATTAAAGATTGCTTTCAGGATGACGCTCGAGTCAAAGTTGTTCATTACACTGGATTAACGATTCATTTTTGTGCTGAGGTTGGAGCAAAATACATTTTAAGAGGTCTGCGTACCATCGCTGACTTTGAATATGAAAAACAAATTGCTATGGTGAATTCAGATTTGGACCCAACCATTCAAAGTGTTTTTGTATTGAGTGAACAAAAATATACCGCAGTCAGTTCTACCGTAATACGGGATCTAATACAACATGGAGGTGATTACTCTAAGTATTTGCCTGAAGCCGTTAAAGTTGTTTAATGACGTGCTTTATGTTTAGATAGGTATCTAGACTATCAACATCTATGTCTTCTCGTTTTACCCAAGAAATCTCTTCGATATCCTCTTCAACTTGAGGTTTGGCGTGTTGCCAATCTTTACTTTTCATTTGATACCAATGGGTTTCTTTAAGCAACCACTTATTTTCAAAATACAGGTGATAGGTTAAGCCAATTTTTTGTTCAACCTCAATATCAAACACATGACACTCCTCCTCCACTTCTCGAACCGCCGCGTTAACAATTGATTCACCTTTTTCTAACTTTCCTTTTGGCAAGTCCCAAACACCTTTTCGCTTCATCAATAACAGTGAACCATCGGTGTTAAAAACCGCACCACCTGCCGCAAAAATGGTTTTAAAACAATTTGAAAAGAGTTCAAAAGCATTGTCCTCAGTGAATACAATTACACGTGTACCTTTCTGACCTTTTAGGTAGGTTAGCAGGGCCTTCACCAACGACTTGTCAATACGGTGAACAACCAAATCAACTTGCTGACCAAGCTCATTTTCACTGAAAACAAAGTGATGTCTCCGATAGAATATTTTATACTTTTGTCCCATGAATTCTGAGTCAAATATTTCCACCAAATTAGCCGAATATTTGTTACAAATTAAAGCAGTAAAATTACAACCAAATACGCCTTTTAAGTGGTCGAGTGGATGGAATTCACCAATTTATTGTGACAACAGAGTTACACTGTCATACCCTGAAATCAGAAGTTTTATAAAACACAGCATGGCGAAGGAGATCAAGGCCCAGTTCCCGAATGCTACAGCGTTGTGCGGTGTTGCAACAGCTGGAATAGCCATTGGTGGATTGGTTGCTGATGAATTGAATATGCCCTACTCCTATTGCCGTCCAAAGCCTAAAGCACATGGAATGAAGAATCAATTGGAAGGTAGATTGGATAAGAATGACAAAGTTGTTTTGATAGAAGATTTGATTTCTACTGGAGGAAGCAGTTTAAAAGTAGTTGATTTTTTAAGAGAGAATGGTTATCAAGTGGAAGGTTTAATCTCCATTTTTACTTATAGTTTCGAAATTGCCAACGATAATTTCAAACAAGCGAATTGCAAACATTATTCACTTGGTGGATATAATGACTTATTGAAACAAGCCATAAGTGAAGGTATTATTACTGAAAACAACTTACCAGCCTTAGATGCCTGGCGCAAAGATCCTGTAAATTGGAACGGCTAGATTTTACCTTAAGCCTCTCTCTTTCTTAACCTCTTCATACGCTTGCTTCATTGTCTTAAAATGAGTCTCAGCCACTTCAACCTGTGCAGGACCTAAGTTCGCTACACGGTCAGGGTGATACTTACGCGCTAATCTTCGATACGCTTTTTTAACCTCTTCATCTGTTGCATTGGATTCAATCTCAAGAAGGGTATATGGAGATACTTCTGATTTCTTTGCAAAACTAGCAAGCGCCGAATTAAACTCTTGAACCGATAATCCTAGTTGGTTTGCAATCTGATAAAGGACCTGTTTCTCTGTATCATCCAAATGATTGTCGGAAGTGGCAATGCCAACCAGGTAATAAAATAATTGCCTTCTGTTTGCAATCGGCATGGAATAGCGCACTTGTTGCAAGACAGAATTCAGCTGGATGTCTTTTTTCACCAAATCACGAAGCAGAATCATGTCACGTTTGGTTTGCTCAATGCCAAAGTTTTGTTTGAAAAATGCCTTGACATAGTCCAATTCAGCCTTGAGTATTTTACCATCTGCTTTCATAACAGCGGCAGTTAATACCAGCAAAGTCGCCTTAAAATCAAATTCCGTTGTTTGTGGACGACCAGGTCTGTAGGCTTTGTTTCCGCCTTGGAGTCTTTTAGGCGATTCACTGCCCCCAATCCAATTGCCTAGAGCAAATCCTATTAATGCTCCTATTGGGCCACCGAATGCCCAACCAAGCCCTGCTCCAATCCACTTTTCAATTGCCATATGCAAACGTACTATTCAAAATGAAAACTATTTTTTATTAGTCGATATAGTTCAAAAAAAATCCCTCAAAAACATCTGTTTGTGAGGGATTTATAATATCGAAGAATACGATTAGTATCTGTACATATCAGATTTGTATGGTCCCGAAGGATCAACACCGATGTAGCTTGCTTGATCAGCACTTAACACCTCAAGTTCAACACCGATTTTAGAAAGATGCAATCTCGCAACTTTCTCATCAAGGTGTTTAGGTAAGGTAAAAACGTCATTCTCATAATTCGCTGAATTCGCCCATAGCTCCATTTGAGCCAATGTTTGATTCGTGAAGCTATTCGACATAACAAAAGAAGGGTGGCCAGTAGCACATCCTAAATTCACCAATCGACCTTGAGCCAAAATTATGATTTCTTTTCCGTTCACGTTGTAAACGTCTACCTGTGGTTTAACTTCATACTTTGAAGCACCATGGTTGTCTTCTATCCAAGCCATGTCAATCTCGTTGTCGAAGTGACCGATGTTACAAACGATTGTCTTATCGTTCATATTCGAAAAATGAGCACCAGTAACGATATCTTTGTTTCCTGTTGCAGTTACAATGATATCTGCACGTGGAATAGCTGTTTCCATTTTCTTAACTTCAAAACCGTCCATTGCCGCTTGTAAAGCACAAATTGGATCAATTTCAGTTACGATTACTCTAGCACCTGCACCTCTTAAAGATAATGCTGTACCTTTTCCAACATCACCATATCCAGCAACAACAGCAACTTTACCTGCCATCATTATATCAGTTGCACGTCGAATAGCATCTACTGCAGACTCTCTACAACCATATTTGTTATCAAATTTTGATTTCGTTACCGAATCATTAATGTTAATGGCTGGCATTGGTAGTGTACCTGCTTTAACCCGGTCGTATAATCTTAGAACACCAGTTGTAGTTTCTTCAGAAATACCTTTGATGTCTGCAACTAATTCAGGGAAACGATCTAAAACCATGTTGGTTAAATCTCCACCGTCATCCAATATCATGTTCAACGCTTTACCGCCTTCGAAAGATGTTAGTGTTTGTTCGATACACCAATCAAACTCCTCTTCATTCATACCTTTCCAGGCAAATACAGGAACACCAGTAACTGCGATTGCAGCAGCGGCTTGGTCCTGAGTAGAAAAGATGTTACAAGAAGACCATGTAACTTCTGCACCCAAAGCTGTCAATGTTTCAATTAACACTGCTGTTTGGATTGTCATGTGCAAACATCCAGCGATTCTAGCGCCTGCAAGTGGTTTTGAATCACCAAACTCAGCTCTTAAGGACATAAGGCCCGGCATTTCAGCCTCTGCCAAATTCATTTCTTTTCGTCCCCAATCTGCTAGATCGATGTCTTTTACTTTGTAATTTGTGGTTGTTGTCAACGTTGTCATATTTTGATGTTGAAATTTAGTGCAAAGGTAATCTTATATTACGCTTTTAAAAACATTTACAATTGCGGTTTGTTTTAGCTAAGTAATAATATTTGCAAAACTTTAAAAATAGATATGTACCCAGAAGAATTAGTTAGACCAATGCGGGCAGAATTGACCGGCAATGGATTTACAGAGCTTAAATCTGCAGAGGAAGTTAATCAAGCGATGACTGACGCCACTGGAACCACTTTAGTTGTTGTTAACTCCGTTTGCGGGTGTGCAGCTGGAACGGCCAGACCAGGAGTTGTTCATTCCTTAGGTGGTAATAAAAAACCAGACAACTTGTTTACAGTGTTTGCTGGTCAGGACAAAGAAGCAACTGATACAGCAAGAGCTACTATGCAACCTTTCCCACCTTCGTCACCATCCATTGCCTTATTTAAAGACGGTGAATTGGTACACATGGTTGAAAGACATCATATTGAAGGGCGATCAGCTGAAATGATTGCCACCAATCTACAAGCAGCATACGAAGCTTATTGTTAATCGAAATTTATAGCATAAAAAAAGGCTCGCTAATAGCGAGCCTTTTTTTTATGTCTTAACACCATCAAGGTGCGCCAACTCTGTGCATAGCACATCTAAACCCTAAAGTGGATAAAGACTGTCGTTGTTCTAAAAATCTTCTAGTACCTGGAGACATCCAATAACCTCTGTCATTCCATGATGCTCCTTTATAAACATGGGCTTGATCATTTACTAAAGACGATACGCCATATTCATACATTTGATTATCACCGTTGTATACTTCTTCATCTAAATAACCAACGTTGTCAGCTTTTTGATAGTTACGACGTTCTTGTACATCTACAGTCTCAACATCTTCATAAACGATTCTTCCAAGACTATCTTTGGTATCAATAACACCCCACTGATCTAATGTAGGTTTTTTGTAATCGTTACCTCTGTAAGGATTGAAGTCCGTATTATCATCAAGCGAAAGTGCACGATATACATCCATCACCCACTCACTTACGTTACCACTCATGTTATATAAACCATAATCATTTGGCCAGTAAGCTTTAACTTCAGTAGTGATTAATGCTCCGTCATTCAACCAAGCAGCAATACCACCTTGATCACCCTTACCCCTTTTAAAGTTGGCATTGATTAATCCTCTGTCTTTTTCTTTTCCTGACTGATTACGAACCGTTAAACCACCCCAAGAGTATATCTTTTTGTCGTTTACGTTTTCGTAAAGAGATGCGCCAATATTTGCAGTTGCAGCATATTCCCATTCAGCTTCTGTTGGTAGACGATAATCTGGTAAGAAAATACCATCTTCCATTTTCACATTTCTAGTTCCCTTTTTAATATTGATGTCTTTCACTAAGTGTTTGCCATCAAGACCTTGATATTGGCCTACTAAGTAAGAACCCGTATTGAAATTTTCTTCGTTCAATTGATTGATATCTGGCTCTAATATGCCTTCTCTTATCAATATCATTTCATTTGTACGATCTGTTCTCCATTTAGCAAACTCAGTTGCTTGCAACCAACTTACACCTACCACTGGGTAATTCTTATACGCTGGGTGTCTCAAGTAGTATTCTACATAAGGCTCGTTATACGCCAATTTGTTTCTCCAGCAATTTGTGTCAGGCAGAGCAGTTTCATATACTTCAGGTAAATCAGCGAAAACACGTTTCAACCAATACAAATACTCTCTGTACTGTAAGTTACTGATTTCAGTTTCATCCATATAAAACGAAGCAACCGTCACTTTTCTTTCGAAATTGTTACGATCGTACAAAACGTCTTGTTCTGATGAACCCATAGTGAACGCGCCACCTTTTACGAATACCAACCCAGGACCTGGTTCTTGACCTGCGTAATCGTAGGTTTCAAAACCGCCCCATTTGGCATTGTTATAATCCCATCCTGTGATGGATGATTTTTCCTTTTTACAGGCAGTTTGAAAGATCATCAAACTACATGCAAATAAAAAAACTAAGTTATTTCGTTTCATAAACTAGAAAATATCGTCTTTCTACTAAACTGCAATTCTACCGAATTATTGTCTAAAATTCTATTATTTGATTAAAAATCAGGACAATGTAACGGTTTGTGTTTAAGGATAGGTCTTCTTGGACACCACTCAATTGCGGTGCTGATTTCATGTGAACCACGTGCTGCAGCTTTCTTTGAATCCACTGTTAAATCAAAACTATAACCAAACTTAAACTTGTCTTTTCTAAACCCTACTAGCACCATTAAAGCATCTGAGTTCTTTACTTCACCTAGTGTTTGTCTGAACCACAATCCAGAAACTAAAGGTCCTCGATTCAAGTAGAACCCAACATTTAACTGAGTAAACTGTCCTTGCTTCATAAACAATGCGTTAGGACTAAACGTACTATTTGGGTTTCTTCTTTTGTCTAAAGGTATTACTGAACCAATATGCGCGGTATAGCGTCGTGGAAGCTTTGCATCTGGATCACCATAAAACGATTGAACTGGTTCAATCATATTATGTACTGCGATTCCACCATAGAACTTTTCGGTGTATATCAACCAACCAGTACTAAAGTTAGGCGTTGTAATTTTAGCAGGAGGGATAGGTTCTGATGTTGGATTAACAAATCCCCTTGTAGCGTCGATTTGATCTTCCCATCTCAATTTTGACCAATCCAAACCACGTTGCATCACTTGACCTTCTAAGCCAAAACGCATAAATAATTTCCGAGTAACAATTAACTGGTACGAGTAAATAGCACTGAATTGGTTTGTTGTTAAAAGACCTTCACCGGCAACATCTCTTACAGCGAGCAACCCTAATCCGCCATTTATTTTTTCAAAATGTTGGTCATATGAAAATGCCGTTGTTACGAAAGTACCTGGCAAACTTGGCCATTGGTTTCGGTAATTGATAACAGCTCTTCCGCCCCCACCACCTCTCTGGCATTGTCCAGTTCCAGCCATGGCTGGGTTGGTGTAAATAGGTGTTGCATAAAACTGAGAAAATTCTGGATCCTGACCAGATGCACTATCACGACCTAACCCAAAAAGGATTCCAATCGATAAGGCACTGAGAAGTATTCTTTTTATCATCTTGTTCTTTTAAATCTGCTTTAACTCTTTTGGTAGCAAAATATCTTGTAAAGATAGCTTCTTTCAATATTCCAAGCAAAAGAAAGTTTAAAATTAAACAACATTTTGAGTAGTTTATTGCTTGGCTATCACGGTATTCTGTAAATTATCACATTTTAATATCTCATTTAACCACTAATACTGATCTAAAATGAGGTTGGACAAATAAGTCGTTTATATGTTTTTCTAGGACGCTTACCGCACCACTCAATCGCTGTGCTTATTTCGTGCGAGCCACGTGCCGCTGACCTTTTAGAGTCAACAGTTAAGTCATAACTATAGCCGAACTTAAATCTATTTTTCTTAAAGCCGACTAGTATCATTAATGCATCTGAATTTAACGACTCACCAAAGGTTTGTCTATACCACAAACCTGTCACCAAAGGTCCACGATTCATATAAAACCCAAAATTCAACTGTGTAAACTGACCTTGCCTCATGAATAATGCGTTTGGATTTATAGTGCTTTGCTCTAAACGACCTTTGTCTAAAGGAATAACAGATCCAAAATGTACGGTATATCTTCTTGGCAAATGTGATTGGGAGCCATAAAACGATTGAACTGGCTCTATAATATTATGCACGGCTAGTCCGCCATAAAATCGTTCGCCATAAATAACCCAACCTGTGCTGAAATTAGGAGACGTAATTTTATTAGAAATAGGTCTTTCTGAAGTAGCACCAACGAAACCTCTTGTTGCATGAATCTGATCTTCCCACCTCAGCTTACTCCAATCTATACCACGTTGCATTATCTGGGCTTCTAACCCAAAACGCATTACCAATTTTTGAGATATAGGTAATTCATATGCATATACTCCGCTTATCGAATTTGAGGTCAACAAACCTTCACCAGCAACATCGTTCATCACGATCAAACCAATACCTCCATTTATTTGGTCAAATTGTTGATCATACGAAAAAGCAGTGGTCACAAAACTTCCTGCTAAAGCAGGCCATTGATTACGATAATTTATTGACGCTCTTCCCGCAGTTCCAAGTCTATCACATTTGCCAGTACCAGCCAATGCAGGGTTTGTATACACGGGTGTTGCATAGAACTGACTAAATTCAGGATCTTGCGCTTGAACTAAATTTAGTTGTAGGCTACAGATGGTAATTGTAGTAAAAAGTTGTAGAATGTGTCTTAGTCTTTTGGTTGTCATCGTGTGTGGTTTAATACTTATCTTGATAAATCCTTGCTTAATCGGTCATTTCAATGATGAAAATTTTACTTTAATTCAACAATATTTTAAACGGTTTCGTGTTTAACCTCTTAACATTGTGTGTCGTAAACCTCAATTGTCTAAATTCGATTTGAATGAAAGAAATTAAAGTCACCTTGTTTATTTTACTGGTTTTTGCCGGTAATTTAATACAAGCACAAACTGGTCTTACTAAAACTAGGATACTTGAATGGAATTATTCGTTGCACGTAACTGTCGAAAAAAACAAACCAAGTCTTTCTTTTAAAAATTGTCACTTTGACCAGGTTGACGGAACCGTATTACCGGTCTATTATGAGCGCATACCTGTTGATAACGCCAACTATAGAGCAAGTCTTACACAACTCACATATGAGACAGAACCTACTGACAATGAGGCCGTTGCAGACAAGCTACAGTCGACGTTTCAGATTGATCAATATATTACCTATCAACAAGGAAAACCGATATTAAACGTCGCCTTTACTCCCGCTATTCGTTTGGCAAATGGTCGAATTTCATTATTAAAATCATTTAATTTCAATTTCCATACAATCACTGTAAATAGGAAATTATTCCACAAAAAAGCGACTGTATTTACCACACAAAGTGTTTTAAGTCAAGGTGATTGGTTTAAGTTTAAAGTTGCCGAGGAAGGCATTTATAAAATTACAGGAACACAAATAGCTAATCTTGGCATTGACATTTTGAATACCAGTGCTAAAACTGTAAAAATATTTGGATTCCCAGGTGGACCCATGTCAGAAGCAATTCCCGATTTGGACAAAGATGATTTACAAGAATTTGCTATTGAATTGGTTGACCAAAACGGAAACGATCGTTTTGACCCTGAAGACTTTATTCGCTTTTATGCGCAATCCGCACATAAGTGGGAACTGATTGATACACAGTACGTTCATCACCAAAATGTGTATGACATAAATGCTTATGTGTTTCTAACTTCTGGAGGTCGCAATGCCAAAACGCTTGGTGTAAGTCCAAATGGTCAAGGTAATTCCTTTGATGTAAGTCTTGATTACTTTTACCA
>JBLHOC010000098.1:0-11669 GCA_047620825.1 Bacteroidia bacterium
CCAGTTTTCTTCATGGATAACCTCACCGTCATTTTCTGTGATCAACTGTCTGAAGCTTGCAATGGCATCGTCCATTTGTTTTTCAGACAGTACGGGTGTTAAAATAATCACAGACTCATACTGTTTCTTTTCCATTTTATTTTTTAAAAAATTAAAAGTCGGCAAAAATACCTTTTTAAGCCTTTATAATCAACTCTTTTTAGAAATGGATTTGCTGAATTATTTCTATAACTATTTCTTGTACTGTTTCTTCATAAAATGCGACCTATCCCATTGGCCAAAATGCATCTTCAAAGTGCATAATATTAATTCGTTTATCAACGATTAGAATGGCTATAATGTCAAACCGTATGTGCTTAGTTGATTGATGTTTAACGCAATAGGCTTCAGAAGCATCAAACAACATGTTCTCCTGTTTTTTTGAAACAAAGCTTTCAGGGTATCCATATTTTAAACTACTACGGGTTTTAACTTCTATGAAAAGAAGCCATTCACTAGATTCCGCGATTATGTCAATTTCAGCCCTACCAATTCTATAATTACGGAATAGAATAGATAGCCCTTTTTGTTTAAGGAAGTTTATAGCAATGTCTTCCCCTTTTTGACCTAGATGTTGTTGCGCCGTTTTCATACAAAATGTTTGTTGCAAATTGCAGCGCATTCAACTCATCCAGCGACATCACTCTTTCTATGGTGCTTATGATTCTCCCAACTCCCTTATAGCCATATAAGCCATCAATCCAGCGCCTACTTTTAACGCGGATTCGTCTATGTCAAATGTCGGCGTATGCAACATTGAAGTAATTCCTTTGGATTCATTTCGAATCCCCAACCTATAAAAGCAACTTGGAACCTCTTGAGAAAAATAGGCGAAGTCTTCACCAGCAGGCCAAATTTCAAGTGCTTCAACATTTTCTGCCCCTAAATATGCCACTGCAGCTTGGTATGCCGTTTCGGTTTTGGCTTCGTCATTGTATAAGAATGGATACCCTTTTCTTACTTCTACGTCACATGTTGCACCAAATGATTCTGTAATTTGAGTCACTACCTGTTTGATTTTATCGTGTGCTTCCATACGCCATGTTTCATCAAAGGTGCGGAATGTGCCTTCCATTTCAACTTTGTCAGGGATAATGTTGGTAGCACCAAGACCAATGATTTTGCCTATGCTTAAAACACTTGGCATAGCCGGTTTTGCAAATCGACTCACAATAAGTTGTAGGCCTGAAATTACTTGTGCCGAAATTGCAATTGGATCAATGTTCATATGAGGATGTGCCCCATGTCCACCTTTTCCATGAATGGTGATATAAATTTCGTCTGCGCTGGCCATATATAAACCTTTCCGAAAACCCACTTTTCCTGCGTCAATTAAAGGCATTACGTGTTGACCAATCATGGCGTCTACTTTGGGATTGGTAAGCACCCCTTCCTTTATCATGATGGAGGCACCCCCAGGTAATTTCTCCTCACCAGGTTGAATAACCAGTTTGATTGTCCCTTCGAATTGGTCTTTTAACTCATGTAATATATGTGCAGCTCCTAATAGACTGCTCGTATGTACATCATGTCCACAGGCGTGCATAACACCGGGGTTTTGTGAAACATATGTGGTGTTGTTTTCTTCATGTATTGGTAATGCGTCAATATCTGCTCTTAAAGCAACTGTTTTACGCTCGGGATTTTTACCATGAATTAAAGCAATCAAACCAGTGTTGGCGCAGGGTTTAATATCGGTAATTCCGATTTTCTCCAAATAGGCCTTAATTCTTTTTTGCGTCTCAAATTCCTGAAATGAAAGCTCTGGATTCTGATGCATCTCTCTCCTGAACAGTCTGATATCCTCAAATATGTTTTCAGAAAGCGCTTTGATTTGCTCTTTTAGCATGATACAAAGTTAAAAAATGAATTGAGATGAAGACGACCACAAACTGCATTGTTTCATTGAATGGATTGCTAAAACTTTCATTACTTTGCCTTAGTGATTAGACAAAGTACCATAGATCAGATTTTTTCAGCAGCAGCAGTTGATGAAGTGGTTGGTGATTATGTGAAACTAAAGCGTTCAGGTAGTGGTTTAGGTGGACTTTGCCCTTTTCACAATGAAAAGTCGCCTTCTTTTAAAGTCAGTCCTAGTTTAGGTATCTACAAATGTTTTGGATGTGGTAGAGGTGGGAACGTGATCGATTTCGTTATGGAAATCGAAAAAATGAATTATCCTGAAGCCTTAAGACACCTGGCCTCTAAATATCATATCGAAATTGATGAGGAGTATGGAAATAAGGAGGAGCTTACAGAACAAGTCAAGCTTAGAGAAGGTTTATTTGCCGCACTCGAATTTGCTAAAAACTATTTTCATCAAAATCTACATGATGATGAGGAAGGCCGTTCAGTTGGATATTCTTATTTTAAGGAAAGAGGTTTAACAGATCAAACGATAGAGTCTTTTGGGCTGGGATATGGTAAAAACAGCTGGGAAATATTTTGTGGTCTAGCCAAAGAGGCTGGATATGATGAAGATATTTTAGTCAAAGCTGGATTGATTAAAGAACGTAATAGAACCGAGGAACAACAAGGTGAGGTCAGTTATTATGATGCTTATCGGGAGCGGGTTATGTTTCCAATCCATAACATCGGAGGAAAGGTTGTTGGTTTCGGAGGAAGACAATTAACAAACGACAAAAAGAGTCCTAAATATATCAACTCACCTGAAAACGAGGTTTACCATAAATCAGGTGTTTTGTATGGTTTGTTTCAAGCCAAAAAAGCAATAAGAACAGCCGAAACAGTTTATTTGGTTGAAGGGTATTTGGATGTGCTCATGCTCGTTCAAAGTGGTATTGAAAACGTAGTCGCTACGAGTGGAACTGCTTTAACAACGGATCAAGTCAAATTAATAAAGCGGTTTTCAGAAAATGTCACCATGTTATTTGATGGTGATTCGGCAGGTATAAAAGCTGCAATACGTGGTGTTGATTTGTTACTTGAAGGCGGACTCAACGTTAATGTGGTTGTGTTCCCAGAAGGGGAAGATCCAGATTCATACTGTAGAAAGCTGGGAGGAGCAGGGCTAAGTGAGTTTATTTCAACCGAACAAAAAGATTTTGTTCGGTTTAAAACAGAAGTTTTATTAGAGGAAAAAGGCGGCGATTCTGTTGGCTTAAGCGAAACTGCTCGAGAAGTAGTGGCCAGTATTGTGAAAATACCAGACCCGTTAAAAAGAAACGCTTTTATTAAGCAGGTCGCAAACTTGCTGAAGTTCGATGAGGAATTGCTGATGGCTGAGGCCAAGCGAATTCGAAATGCGGCGACCACAGCATTTAATAGAAAGTCTCCCCGGTCTGGTGATCAGACTAGTTTTATCGAACCAGTGCCGATAGTAACTCCTGAAATAACGGAAGACACACTAAGTAAAGAACAAGCCATCATCGAATCATTAATTCTTTTCAGTCAAGAGCCATATGATGAAGAAGTTGATATGGCTGGATTTATTTTTAGCGAATTGGAAGAGGATGGGTATGGGTTTGAAGATCCAGAATTTGCTGAGTGTATTGAACAAGCTAAAGAATATTATACATTCAATGATGCATTGGATGAGGCGTTTTTCACAAAGCACAGGGTCTTAGGTAAAATCGCGGCTAGTGTGTTGTCAGTCAAATACGAGTTGAGTCCGGTTTGGTTAGAAACGCATGAGATTTATGTAAAACCAGATTCAGAAAACTATGTCCAAGTGGTCATTGACAATCTCAATTATTTGAAATTATACAAATTGAGTAAAGTCTATGTTAAGGCCATGAAGCAACTGGAAGAGGCTGACAATGAGGATGATTCTAAAATTGTACAAGCTCGGATTATGAAACTTGCCGAGATAAGAAAGACAATAACCGAAAAACTCGGTATCGAAGGCGCTATACCTGAATAAAAAAAGCCGCAATAAATGCGGCTCTTTCATATAAAATATTTTGAGTCTTATTAAATTTCAGGAAAACTTGTTTTCTCCCAACATTCTAATTGCTGAATGATATCATCACCCAGTTTTGCTCCGCCTTTTGGCATAGGTTCAACGCCATTAGCATGTTTTATCGCACCTAAAAAATTAGCTTTTTCTGCGGCAGTCTTCACTTCGTTAAAGGTACCTAGCTTAAATCCACCAGCTGAAACCGCATGACAAGATGCTGTGTTACACGATACATCCATAATCGCTTTGACATGACCGTTATATGTAATCGCTATACTGTCACATAATTCTTGAGGTTGATTGTTTGTGGTAATTGGCGTTTCGTCATCTTTACAACTGTATAAAAGTAAAGTAGTGGCGCAAATAGAAAATAATACTGTTTTCTTCATTCTGTTTCTTTCTTGAACAACAAAAATATAAATATTTATGCAAATTCTACAAGCCATTTTTCGGGGCAGTGTCACAAAAATTATATAATAGAGTCTCTTTTGATAATATGATTATTGGCACAATTGAAAATAGTACCAGGGTACTTATTAATAAGTCGGTAGTCGTGTGTTGCCATTAAAATTGTGGTGCCTTTGTCTGTAATATCATGTAGCAATTTCATGATGTCGTCTGATACGTCCGGGTCCAAATTTCCCGTCGGCTCGTCTGCTAAAATAACAGTAGGGTTGTTTAATAATGCTCTGGCTATCACTATACGTTGTTGCTCGCCTCCTGATAATTCATGAGGCATCTTGTAATCCTTTGTTGACAATCCAACCAAATCTAAAACTTCCATAACTCGATTGGACATCGCTTTTTTGTCTTTCCAGTTTGTCGCTTTCAATACAAATAGGAGATTGTCTAATACGTTACGATCTGATAACAATTGAAAGTCCTGAAAAACGATTCCGATTTTTCGTCTGAGTAGTGGTAATGATCTGCGGTCTAAACCCGTCAAGTCCATGTCTGCCACCTTGCCTGTGCCCTCTCGTAGCGGTAATTCACCGTATAAGGTTTTGAGTAAACTGGATTTGCCACTTCCTGTTTTGCCTATTAAGTAAGCAAACTCAGATTTATGTAATTCCAGTTGGACGTCATGCAAAACCAACGTGTTGTTGGTTTGAAATATAAACGCATTTGATAGCGTAACAATGGTTTCAGACATGGCGCAAATTTAACAGAATTGGAAAGCCATGGATGATAAAAAGAAATGTCACAAAAACCATATTGGGAATATATTTTCCCAATATGGTTTTATTTAAATATTTTGTATTATTTTTTCCCCGTGATACTCCGGTACACAGAACTACTATAATGACGAAATTACTAAAAATACTATGCTTTGCATTTGCAACCTGACTTGGGTATCTGCTCAAAGTTTAGGGAATGGTATTTCAGTTAGCATCCCATCTCTTTTTTTAGTGGCAATTCGTGGCGCAACCAACACCGATATATCTTTAGGGTTAAACGGTCCAGCGGAAGCAGGTTTGGAAGCAACCAACACTGCCGATAGTACTATGTGGATCAACTATTCCTTTTTGAAAGGGAAATACTCCAAAACCAAAAGCGACGTATACGTAAAAATAGGAGCAGGAACTGTTCCCTCTGGAATGGCTTTAAAAGTACGAGCTAAATCGAGCTCAAGTCATGGAAAAGGGAATAAGGGTGTGCCACTCGGTGAAATAACTTTAACAAGTTCAGACCAGAAAATTATTCAAAATATCAAATCATCACATACAGGTAAAGGATGGGGTAAAGGTCACAATTTGGTGTATAGTTTAGACTTAACCAACTACAACATAGTCAATTACACCAGCCCTGCTGTATTAACCATTACATATACCGTAATAGATTAAATCCTTCTTGATTTCGTATATTCCTGACAAACGTCGCGATCGTTGTCAAAGTTGAGTAGATTTTTCTTGGTCCTTATTGGACTTTTTTATGTGTCCACAGTCGTGGCTCATTCAACTTCGTTACCAAATTCTTCATCAGCACATGCTTTAAGTATTGATGTGCCTCAAGTAAGCCTTGTAAACGTTATTGGACCACAAACACTCAGTTTACGTTTTCTTGCGCCATTAGAAGCTGGAAATTCGATTGCCTCAAACACGTCTGATTCTAGTTCTTGGCTGAACTACAGCTTTATTAAAGGTGGAATAAGTCGTCCTGAAAATCACATTTATGCCAAAATTGTAAATGGCTTTGTCCGATTTGGAACCGTGTTGACCGTCTATGCTAAACCATATGTAGGCGTTGGTCTAGGAGGTTTAGGAATTCCAACAGGTCTGGTCCAATTAGGTGCTATAGAACAACGCGTCATTCAAAACATTTCTTCTTGTTTTACTGTGCAGGCATTGGTAATGGACATCAGTTGGTTTACGGCTTAGCTTTGTCGCACAATTCGTATAATAGCCTAGATTTCGAACAGTCTCAGCAAGTCTCTGTTTTATATACCATTTCCGATTAATAGCTTCTCGATATGGGAATTAATTAACATGAGTCAAGTTGACTTATATCAATCTATAAGCAAACTATTAACAGTTTAAATTACAGGTGGTCAGTCGTTTATGTCTTTATCGACAATTGACTCTAGTCAAGTGTGACTACGATTTTGTTGTCTTGATTAAAAGTGGAACAGTGGTTGTCTCATAATATTTTGCCGCCTGATAACACGGCAAATACTAAATTATTGTGATTCGACTTTTCAAATTTAAATTCTTTTGTTTGCTGCTTCTTTGTAGCAGTATCAAAATGCAGGCACAAACGGGTGTTGATGATAACCAGGTTTCCATAGTGGTTCCTGAAGTAGCAATCATGGATATAGAGTCTAATGGTGGCCTAAACATTTCCTTAAACATTCAAGCACCAACAGAAGCCGGATTAATGATTGATTTAACCGCGGCAGTGGATAGCTCACTCTGGTTAAATTATTCATCCGTACGAAGTACTACATCAGAAACAAATAGAAGTATTTATGCCAAGGTTGTTAGCGGTTCAGTTCCTACAGGATTGAAACTACGCGTTACCGCCCGATCCTATGCTGGGTCAGGGGATGGCGGTCTAGGCCTTCCCGCCGGAGCAAACGGTAAAGTTCTAATTGCCACAGATCGCCGTATTGTGCGAAACATCAGAACCTGTTATACAGGTGACGGTGTTGGCAATGGTCACCGCTTAGTATATGCCTTGGAATTTAGAAATAATCAATACAATAGACTCGATTTCGACGATTCAGGTGTAGTCACAGTTTTATATACGATTACAGATAATTGATTCGTGGGTAAATCATAATTGTACAGTTTTTAAATTCTTCTAACTTTACCACAAAATAGAAGGAGGAGAATTGAAACTTATAGTACTAAAAGAAACGGATGCTGGTGAGACCAGGGTGGCAGTCGTTCCCAAATCCATATCAAAATTAAAGACCTTAGGGTTTGAAGTAATCATTCAGCAAGATGCTGGCAAACTAGCTGCATTTTCTGATGATGATTATGTTAAAGCTGGCGCTACAATTGTATCGTCGAGTAAAGATGCAATTAAAATTGCAGATGTAATTGTTAAAGTCAATCCACCAACGCAAGAAGAAGTTGCGGGTCTGAAAAAGGGGCAAATATGGGTATCGCAATTGTTTCATCGTTTGAATGAACCTTTAATGCAACAATTGAAGGACAAGGGTGTTTCAGCGTTTAGCTTAGATGCAATGCCAAGAATTTCAAGGGCACAAAGCATGGATGTTTTAAGTTCGCAAAGTAACTTGGCTGGTTATAAGTCTGTAATATCTGGCGCAAATCATTTGGGTAAAATATTTCCCATGTTGATGACTGCAGCTGGTACAGTGACTCCAGCAAAGGTTTTAATTTTTGGAGTTGGGGTTGCAGGGTTGCAGGCCATTGCGACTGCAAAAAGGTTGGGTGCGATTGTAGAAGCAACTGACGTTAGGCCAGAGTGCAAGGAGCAAACAGAATCTTTAGGAGCAAAATTTATATCTGTTGAAGATGACGGTGTTAAAACAGAGGGCGGATATGCCAAAGAGGTAAGTGATGCTTATTTAGCGAAACAAAAGGAAGCTGTAGATAAATCGTTGGCACAGGCTGACTTGGTCATTACAACGGCCTTGGTCCAGGGGGCTAAAGCACCTATCTTAATTTCAAAAGATCAGATTGAATTGATGAAAAACGGATCCGTAATTATCGATATGGCTGTTGCCAAAGGAGGTAATACAGACTTAAGTAAAGCGGACGATATAGTTTACCACAATGGGGTGAAAATTGTAGGTGTAAGTAATTTTCCTGCACAGATTCCAACCAACTCCAGTGAACTACTGAGCCGTAATGTCGATACATTCTTGACACACCTTGTTTCTGATGGAAAATTTAATTGGGACATGGAAGACGAAATAACCATAGGCACTTTGGTTGTAAACAATCAAACGGCAACGGCATAAATACAACAGATATGAATGAATTAATAGAATACTTTTCGGTAAATAAAGAGATGATTTTTATCGTCATCTTAATGGTTTTCGTTGGGGTAGAAGTAATCGGGAAAGTGCCAGCAGTGCTGCATACACCTTTAATGTCTGGCGCAAATGCTATTCATGGTGTAGTAATCATTGGCGCCATATTGGTCATGCTTGATGCTGAACCTGATAATTATTTAGCCCTGTCTTTGGGCACCTTAGCTGTGTTTTTAGGCACACTGAATGTCGTTGGCGGATTTGTTGTTACAGATCGAATGCTTGAGATGTTTAAAAAGAAAAAGTAATCCAAAATTTTAACAGAAGAGCATAATGAATATTGAATTGATACATATTATATACCTCATCGCCTCTGTAACCTTTATTTTGGGTTTAAAGATGTTGAGTAATCCGAAAACGGCTAGAAATGGTAATCTATTAGCAGCTTTTGGGATGGTAGCGGCTATAGCCGGAACCATTGTTTTGAAGGATAAGGAAGTGAGTCCGATTATCTATTATCTCATTTTCGGCGCTATCGCCATTGGTACTGTTGTAGGTTGGTTGACAGCTAAGAAAGTGCAAATGACCAAAATGCCAGAATTGGTGTCTTTGTTTAATGGTATGGGCGGTGCCTGTGCGGCACTAATTGGGTTAATTGAATATCCAAATATTACAGCACACCATCCTGAAAAACTAGGTATTGTCTTAGCTGGAATGATTATCGGTTCTGTATCATTCAGCGGAAGTATGATTGCCTGGGCTAAATTGAATGGAACACTTCGTAAGGCCATACGTTTACCAAAATACAACATCCTCAATACGATTATACTAATAGGTATGATTGGGTATGCTGTATTTATCGTTGTAGCTGGTGCCTATAGCATGACCAACTTGTATTTATTGTTTACAATAGCTATTGTTTATGGTGTATTGTTTGTGGTTCCAATTGGAGGAGCCGATATGCCGGTAGTGATTTCTTTACTGAATTCGTTCACAGGTTTAGCAGCGGCTTTTGGTGGTTTTTTATACGACAATCAAGTCATGATGACTGGTGGTATCCTTGTTGGTTCAGCCGGAACGTTATTGACGCTCGTAATGTGTAAAGCGATGAATAGACCCTTGTATAGTGTAGTTTTCGGAGCATTTGGTGAAACCACGATAGCAACCGGAGATGGAACATCTCAAGGTAGTGTGAAAGAAGTGACGGCAAGCGATTTAGCTGTTCAAATGAATTATAGTAGTAAGGTGATAATTGTCCCAGGTTATGGACTTGCCGTTGCGCAAGCACAACATGTTGTGAAAGAATTGGAAACATTGCTTGAAGAACGTGGGGTAGAAGTGTCTTATGCCATTCATCCTGTAGCAGGACGTATGCCCGGTCATATGAACGTGTTGTTAGCTGAGAGTAATGTCGACTACGATAAGCTAAAAGAAATGGACGACGTTAACCCTGAGTTTAGTCAAACCGATGTGGTATTGGTTATAGGGGCCAATGACGTGGTTAACCCAGCGGCGAAATCAGATCCAAGTAGCCCAATTTATGGAATGCCTATTCTGGAAGTCGAAAATGCAAAAACTGTTGTTGTGAACAAAAGAAGCATGAATGCTGGTTATGCTGGTATTCAAAACGAGTTGTTTTTTAGGGATAAAACAAGTATGCTTTTTGGTGATGCAAAAAAGGTGTTGGGTGAGTTGGTTAACGAACTTAAAAATTTAGACTAAACACTTTCTCTTACCCGTCTTACGTGCATATTCACGACAAATTATAACTGCGTCGAATGAATAGTTTTTCCTAAACTTGCACCCGTTTTACTATGGGACAGATAAATAAGCTGGCAAAATTTGCTGAAATCAGAACGTTTGAAAACGTATACGAACACAGCGAAGCGCCTAAGGGTAGTTGGAATAAGGCATTTGTGAAATCACAACCGTTGGTGCTTGAATTGGCATGCGGTAAAGGTGAGTATACACTAGGCCTTGCTCAATTATTCCCCGATAAAAATTTCTTAGGCCTTGATATCAAAGGCAATCGTATTTGGAAAGGAGCCAAGACTGGTCTGGAATTAGGATTGCCCAATGCGGCCTTCCTGCGCTGTCAAATCAACCTAATTGAAAATTACTTTGAAGCCAATGAGGTGTCGGAAATATGGATCACGTTTGCTGATCCACAACCTAGAGATGGTAAAGCCAAGAAACGGTTAACGCACTTAAATTTTATCAAACAGTATCAAGCCATTTCAGTGTCGCCACTCGTGATTAACTTAAAATGTGATTCTACGCTATTGTATGAGTACACTAAAGAAGTAATTGCTGAGAATAATTTCGAGATTTTGGTGGATGTGGATGACGTATATGCTTGGGAGGATCGTCCCGAGGCGTTGAACATCCAAACGTTTTATGAGCAAATGTGGTTGGCTGAAGGTAAAAAAATCAAATACCTCAAGTTTAAAGTCTAAAACAAAATTGCATAAAAAAAACCCTCGCCGAAACGAGGGTTTTTTTATGAAGTTTAAAAACCTCTTATATTTTATTATTAGTTAGCAATAGTAACACGCTGCATTGCAGATGTGTTGCCATTGATTACTTGTACCATATAAACACCTGCAGCAACGTTAGTCATATCTACATTGTAAAGACCGCTCGCGTCGGTATTTACTGTTTTGATAGTCTTACCTGTTGCATCCATAATAACGATGCTTAAATCGCTTTGTGGGTTTGTAACGTTCACATTGAAGTTACCAGTGTTAGGGTTAGGATATACATTGAAGATACCGTTTCCAGCAATGTCATTAACACTACTAGTAAGTATGTTTATGTCAACTTCTTCACAATGCTCAGAAATACATCCAGCAGCATTGATAATTGCTAAACAAACAGTAAATGTTCCTTTGTCAACATTGTATTTCCATGTAGGTCCAACGTCGTTAGAACGTCCACCGTCACCGAATCTCCAGTTGAAGTTATTTGCTGTTGGATCAGTTGTATTTGGAGTAACTGTAACATTTCTCCAGTTTGTAGTGAAAGTAAAACCAGCATCTGATTTCGCGTTTACTGTAACTGTTTTAGCAATAGAATCAGAACATCCGTTAGGAACGATAGCAAGTAAAGTTACTCGGAAAGATTCTGTTGAGTTATCATCGATCAACATATAGTTGTGACGAGGAGAAGTATTTGTTGATGTACTTACACCAGCAGCGTTTCCACCACCGAATCTCCATTCGTAATCTAAGTTACCTGCAGCAACTTCAGAGTTGTTTGTGAATACTA
>JBLHOC010000099.1:0-11611 GCA_047620825.1 Bacteroidia bacterium
GATTTTTGGGGATCTGTCTCTGGAAAAATAACGCCTGGCGTTGGAATAGTTTACAAAGCTCAAGTCAAACAACAAGTGTCGTTTCGTGCTAATGCAAGTTATTTTAGTGAAAAAAAACATGACCAAAGTGGTCCTGGGGTTAATGACGCTGCTTGGGATCATAGAGATAAAGAACGTAGAGTAGCTCTAGCTATGGGGCTCGAACAACAAATGTCATTAGGAAGGTTTTCTTCTTATCTTTTTGGAGATATCTACCAACAGTATGTAAAAAGGAGGCGATATGGATATTCGAGTAGTCATGGAAATCTCTCCATTTATGACTATTCAGACCAATATTACCAACTTGGTTTAGCCGCAGGGGTTGGCATAAAAATCAAATTGATAAAACGACTGAGCTTGAACGTTGAAGCACATACTCGGGCAGTAAGAGCGTTTAAATCGAAATTGAGGTACGGTAGTTATGAAGCATACTTTAACCCTATTTCCAGACTCAGTATAAATTATCGTCTATGAATTGGAGACGACTCATAACTATAATTATTTGCCTCATAGGCTCTGGCATTTCCCTTACAGTAATGGCCTCCAACCCACCAGAGCGCGACTCTAAACTCGAAATTGGCTTAAACACAATTCAATTTGGTTATGTAACATGGGATTACAACACCCACCAGAATTGGTCCATCCAACCCAATTACGGCGTTCAGTATAAATATCACAAATCGGAAACTTTTGCTTTTAGAGCTGGACTAAGTTATTCTAAAAGCAACATTCAATGGGAACATTGGTTCGAGCCTTTTAGTCACAGTAATCAAACCATCAAAGGCTACAACTTGCAGGTTGGAATTGAAAAATCGAGCATCAATAGATTTGGCACACACTACATCTATATGGATTTAAACCAATTTGAAGGTTCTGAAATTACACATTCAGTGGCAATTCCCTATTTTGGGGCAGATAGAATCCAAGAAGTAAACTTGTATCAAACAGGTTTAAATTTTGGCGTTGGTGTTGGCATCAAACTACACCGTCATTTTTATTTAAATCTAGAGAGTCAAGCTAGACTCTTTCATACATATTACGACACGTCAAATCAATACACGAAACCAGTGTATCTAAGCCTACACCCTATTTCTAGAGTAGCTTTACACTATAAGATTTGAGATTAACAGGAATCATATCGAGGCTTATATGTGTGATCTATTTAACTGGTATCAGCAGTACCGCTACGCTAGGCTCCAATGATTCCATATCGTACTCCAAACATACCATTGGTGTAAACTTTTTGAGGATCACAGATTTTGATTTTCATAACGGATTTATTCCTAGATACACCAAAGGATTTAATACGCTCACTGGAATGTATTATCAATATAAGCACACAGCAAGAAGGAGTTTAAGACTTGGTGTCAATTATGATAAGAATTCAATTACCTTAACTCAATTACCAAATTATGATGGAGGCAACATGACAACTGTTATGAATTATCGCCACATAAATGTTGACTTAGGAGCAAGCTATAGGATAAACAAAAATGGGATTGTTGGGTTCATCGGAATCTTTGAGATGTATCAACGTATCGGAAATGGGTTTAAATATCAAGAAAACTATGGATACATGACCCAATCATATAATTACCACTATGATTACCGATTCTATGAGTTAGGATTGAACTTGGGGCTAGGTATTAACGTACCAATTTCTTCTAAAATATCATTGAGTATCGAAACAAATTTACAAATGGGTCGAGAAGTCTATTCAAACAGGCCAGTAAAACAGAAGGATTATACTTTAACGCATGGGAACCCTATCTCTCGCTTTTCATTGAACTATCGATTATGAAAAGACACGTAAAATTATACTTAACCATGACTTGCGTGCTTTGTCTATCCACATCAGCCGCTACAGGATCTTCTGATTCATTGAGCTACTCCAAACATACCATTGATATTAACTTTCTGAGAATTACAGATTTTGAGGCATCCACTTACAGGGATGAAATAAAGAATGGGTTTTCAACTTTTCCCGGCATTACTTATCAATATCACCTTAGCCCTTCTTTTACGGTGAGAGTGGCGATCAATAAGGATCGCAAGAATTATGAATATCGAAGATGGTTTTCCGAGACATATTCTTCGATAACTTATCACGTTGGGTTTCAACTCAAACTAAAGTCTAAACCAAAAGCACCACTTTACCTATTTCTGGATGGATATGGCAAAGCAGGTTCTGGTCATTCCCTTTATGGAGACAGAAATGACTTATTCATACCCATCATTCCACGACAAGTAAGACAAGTATACACAACATATCGTTTTAAAGAATATGGATGTCAAATTGGAATAGGCAAAACGTACAGACTTACAAAATCGATATCATGGACACTAGAATCGAACATCATGTTTGGGGAACAACATAAAACAAACACCATAACAAACAGGAAATTGATTTACAAGCTTCCATTATTCAATCCTGTATCTCGGTTTAGTATTAATTATACCATTAATCCGAAGAAGTCAAGACTGTAATTTCTTCTCCTTTTATCCATTTATTGAGCAAGTTTCTATTCGTCGTAATGGGTGCAAGAACATAGGAACTACTTGATGCGAAAGCACTAGACTGGTTCGCAAATTCAATGCAAACACCATCATCACCAACATAACTGGCATGTATAAAAAAGACTGTTTGTTGTCTGACCAGTATAAACCCCACGTGATTGTCCAACCCGACAAAATACAATCCTGAATCTAGGATAGAAATACCTGCAACAACATCATTGGTAGTCATCTCGTTAAACTCCGATACTGAATCACCACAAGCAATGCTCAGTGCCTCATTTCTTGGATTTTGTTGTGCCAACCGGTATCGATTTAGGTTAAACCCAATGTGTTTGAGTGTTGTGCTTACAAAGTAACCACAGGCTACTACACCTTTATTAGGCGTATTTGTATAACCATCAAAATCCCAAGGTGTTCCATACCAATAATGGAACACAGAGTTGACCAAAGAAGATTCAATGCGTTCACCTGCTAATTTTATAAAAAGGTCTTTAGCTGAATCAGATATTGATGCGTTGTTTTGTGCCAGTAAGAAAGCGCGGTCATGTTTAATTTGCCGTAAATCAATACTATAATTATTCGTGCCTAACCTGTGCAGCTGATATTGCACAGTGTCAATAGCAGTGGTGTCTATTGTCTGAGTTGACTTTAAAAGGTCTTCAACAATTGGTTCGGATTTTGGCGGTGTATCCAAGGACAAAAGGATGGCTAATCCGAGTAAAAGTGTAACACCAACCAACAAATATTTAAGCCGAATCATAGTAGGCTAACGTTAAACCGTTAGAATCATTGCGACTATAGATTGTGGCTAGTTCTTTTTATTAAAGCCTGAAACACGTGCTTGCAACATGGGTACCACTCGATCTTCGAACCACGCATTTTTTTTAAGCCAAAATCTGTTTCTTGGAGATGGGTGGGGCATGGCGAAATACCGTGGTAAATATTGCTCATAATTGGCGACGGTTTCTGTTAATGTTTTCTTGGCCATATCTCCTAAATACTGCCTTTGGGCATATTGGCCAATCAGAAGTATCAATTTAACATCAGGCATCATGGCAAAGAGTTTTTCATGCCATGCGGTATAACATTCTGGTCGAGGTGGTAAATCACCGGATTTTCCTTTGCCTGGATAGCAAAACCCCATAGGTACAATAGCGATTAAAGGATTGTTGTAGAACGTATCCTTGTCCATGTCTAACCACTTACGCAATTGATTACCACTGGGGTCATTCCAAGGAATACCGGTGGCGTGGACCTTTGTACCTGGCGCCTGACCGATGATAACCATCTTTGCCTTTGGGTGTGCCCAAACAACTGGGTTTGGCCCCAAAGGCAAATGGTCTTTGCACAATGTGCAACACTTTATTTCTTCTAATAGGGTATTCAATCCAACAATTTGTTAGAAAATTAGGCATTCTTAAAGACAAAATGTTTGTTCTCATCAATATCCATTTGGATGGAATCCGTGTTGGAAATTGATCCAGCGAGAATGTCTTTCGACAACTTGTTTAATACTTCACGCTGAATGGCTCGTTTTAATGGACGTGCCCCAAAACTTGGGTCATAACCAATCTCTCCCAACCAATCCAATGCTGCTTCCGTGGAAGAAATTGTAATGCCTTGCTCAGACAACATTTTTTGTAAGATGTTGAATTGTATGTCCACGATGCCTCGAATCTCATCCCGACCCAATGGTTTAAACATGATCAACTCGTCAATCCGATTCAAAAATTCTGGTCGAAGCGTCTTTTTGAGTAAATCGAATACTTCACGCTTTGTCTTCGCTTCCACTTCTTCCTGATTATCTGAAGTCATATCATTGAAACCTTCTTGAATTAAATGCGCTCCAATATTTGACGTCATAATCACTATCGTATTTCTGAAGTTAGCCGTCCGACCTTTGTTGTCGGTTAAACGACCATCATCCAATACTTGTAATAAAATGTTAAATACATCTGGATGTGCCTTTTCAATTTCATCCAACAGAATGACAGAATAAGGTTTACGTCGAACGGCCTCTGTTAGTTGCCCACCTTCATCATAACCCACATATCCTGGAGGTGCTCCAATCAATCGCGACACTGTGTGTTTCTCTTGATACTCACTCATATCAATTCGAACCATGGAGTCGTCTTTGTTGAATAAATAAGAAGCCAAGGCTTTCGCTAATTCCGTTTTACCAACGCCTGTTGTCCCCAAAAAGATAAAACTACCAATTGGTTTCTTTGGGTCCGACAAACCGGCTCTACTCCTGCGTATGGCATCTGATATGGCACTAATGGCCTCATCCTGTCCAACCACTCGTTTGTGTAACTCGTCCTCTAAGTGTAACAATTTTTCTCTTTCACTTTGGAGCATACTCTGTACCGGAATGCCAGTCCAACGACTCACAACTTCTGCTATATCCTCGTTACCCACTTCCTCCTTAACCAAACTAGAGTCTTGTTGTTTGACTGAAAGTTCAGCCTTAAGCCGGTCAAGTTCATCCTCGACTTCCTTAATTTTCCCGTATCTGATTTCAGCAACCAATCCAAAATCTCCTGATCGTTCAGCTTGTTCTGCTTCCAAACGGAGGTCTTCAATTTTCTTTTTATTCGTTTGGATTCCGTCTACAATCACTTTCTCACTTTGCCATTTTGCTTTCAAGCTATCACGTTCCTCACTCAAATTGGCGATTTCACTGTTGAGAGATTCCAATTTCTTTTTATCGTTTTCACGTTTTATGGCCTCACGTTCAATCTCCAACTGGCGTATTTTACGCTCCAACTCATCCAATTCTTCTGGCACTGAATCAATCTCCAGCCTAAGCTTTGCAGCCGCCTCATCAATCAAGTCAATGGCTTTATCTGGTAAAAATCTATCCGAAATATACCGTTGTGAAAGCTCTACCGCAGAAATAATGGCTTCATCCTTAATACGCACTTTGTGGTGGACCTCATATTTTTCTTTAAGTCCACGTAAAATAGAAATGGCATCCGCAGTATCTGGCTCATCCACCAATATGGTTTGGAAACGACGCGCCAATGCCTTGTCTTTTTCAATGTATTTCTGGTATTCAGCAAGTGTTGTGGCACCAATGGCTCTAAGTTCTCCTCGGGCCAAAGCAGGTTTCAAAATATTGGCCGCATCCATGGCGCCTTCGCCACTTCCACCTGCACCGACCAACGTATGTATTTCGTCAATAAACAATACCAATTCTCCATCGCTGTCAACAACTTCTTTGATGACGGCTTTTAGTCTTTCTTCAAATTCCCCTTTGTACTTCGCACCTGCTACCAAACTCCCCATGTCTAATGAAAAGATTCGTTTGCTACGTAAGTTTTCTGGAACGTCTTCTGAGATAATTCGATGGGCAAGACCCTCGGCAATTGCCGTTTTACCTACCCCAGGTTCACCAATTAGTATGGGGTTGTTTTTAGTTCTTCTCGACAAGATTTGCAGCAACCTTCGTATTTCTTCATCACGACCGATGACTGGATCCAGTTTGCCGTTTTTCGCCAATTCATTTAAATCCTTCGCGTATTTCTTTAACGCATTGTATTTATTTTCGGCACTTTGGCTGGTCACTTTGTTCCCCCCTCGAAGTTCTTGAAACGCCTTTTTGATTTCTGAATTTTTGATTCCGGCATCCTTAAGCATATTTCCAATTTGATCTTTAGAATCGACCAAGGCAAGAAACACATGCTCTATACTCACGAATTCGTCGCCGAGTTCCTTCATAAAGCTTTGCGCTTTTATAAGTACCCGATCCGCGTCATTGCTAATGTAGTTTTTTGTTACACCACTTACTTTGGAATACGAACCCAACACAGCATCTAGTGCTTGTTCGATCCTTCCTAGGTTGCCATTTACTTTCTTAATGGCGTAAGCCACAATATCTTCGTCTACAACGAAAACACCTTTTAATAAGTGTCCTGTCTCAACGGCTTGATTTTCTGCACCAATAGCAATTTCCTGTGCTTTTTGAACTGCTTCCTGTGCCTTTATGGTAAAATTATCTAAGTTCATGTCTGTTCTGTTATGTTAAGCCTTACACAAAAAACGTGTCGTTGTGATTTTTCTGACAGAATTGCGGATTTATTGTTTCACATGATGTTATTTACTGACAAAATTTCATCACAAAAGACTGATTTTTAAACATTTAGGACAATTTGGCACGTACTAGGCTTTGTATGGGCATACCAGCCCAAACTTGGTATTACTTTTTGTAGACCAAAAAGTAATCAAAAAGTCTTCGACAGAAATATGCTTCCTCCACGCTCTTTCGGAAACCACGAAAATCTAAGAAAAGGGTGTCCGCAATTCACTCCACCGCTGGCCCGCATTTCTGCCAAGCCTTGCTATCCCCGAGTCCTAGTTGGTGATAGAGCATAATTAAACGGTTTTTGATTCCCCGAACTTCTGAATGAATAAGTCTTAAGTCAATTCGTCTCTAGTAAAACATCTTAACACGCATTACTATTTACCTAGATCTTTACAATCCTTTTCGATAATAAATTATCAATAATGTAAGTTTGAATGGAAAGGAACAATCATTGAAAGTCCACATACAGGAACCATGTAACGAAAAATGGAATGAGATGACGCCACAACAACAAGGGCGACATTGTGCTAAGTGCGACAAAGTGGTTACGGATTTTTCAAGGATGCAAGATGAGCAAATCTTGAATTATCTGGATAAAAATGATAATACCTGTGGTCGATTTCAACACTGGCAACTAGAAAAAGAACTTCAGCTTCCAACATTACATAACCCATGGACGCGTTGGATAAAAACAGCGGCGTTTGGTGGCTTTTTGTTTGCAGGAGCAATGACTGGCAAAGCTCAGACTAATCCTGGAAATGATACCATAGCTGTACCAACCGAGACTATACCTGTTGATACCGTACGACACCTATCGAGAATTGTTTCTGGCACGATCCAGCAACCAGACGATAGCCTACATCGGTTACACTCAATTCGATTTTCGATTGATACCTTCAATTTCCTAATTCCTTTGGACAGTGCACAGATTTCATTCATACTGCCTGATACAATAACGGGTGACAGCATGGTTGTTGAACTGATTTCTGATATCGATTCTACGTTATTGGATTTAAAACTAGCACCTCAAGACACCACATCGTTTTTGCTGGTGTATGATGATCAATGGCTTTTTATAGATATCGCGAATATTGTCCGGGAGCCTCAAGATTCAGCTATACTGCATTGGGACCATATTATTCCACCTCCTGCAGATTTTACAATAACTACAACTCAAACGTGGGTTTTGGGTGGGTTCACAACAGGTATGACGACAATGGTTCAGCCCACGATACCATTTGAAAATAACCCAATGGTTAATATGGACAAGCCAAAGTCAAAGCATATTGCTGTATCGGACAAGTCAGGTGTTGACCCCAATATTATGCCGGCTAAAGCCCCTGAATTAGTTTGTGAGACGGCAAAAGGCTCACGAGACCTTATGGTCTACAACAAGCGAAAATCTTCCGTATGGTGGTGGTTACTACCAATTCCTTTGTTGTTATTTTTTGCAGGGTACTATTGGAAGAAAAAACAGACCACAGTTTCGTCTTAAAACAGGCTGTAGTTTACCCTAAGGTACATATTCGTATTCAGACGGCTTTGTTCGAAATTATACATTTGGCTTGGTGTTGTGATTAGTTTATCGGGCGTAAAATAGCTATTTGCTACATTTACATTAGGTACGCGTATTGGCTCAATAAACCCTCTATTTTGGTAGTAAGCAAAACTCGGTACCCGAATGAGCCAAACTCGGAGATTTGCAGCTATTCTAAATCGAGGTGATACATAATAAGTCGCAATAAGGTTGGATGATAACTTAGTTCTGTCCATTTCATAGTCTACACTTCCCCAAGAACCAATTGTTTCGTATGACTTCTGCAACCGAACTAAATCAATCGCGGTATTCCATGTAATCGAGGTTCTCGTAGTTGGAAAATAACCAATACCATAATTCAACTTAAGCTGGACAGACTGTAGGTCAAATTTATCTTCCAATTCACCAACAACGTACTCTGTCAATTCAGTATTGACCCGTTTGCCTATAAATAACTTAGCATTAATGTTACTCTGCCATTTTTGTTTAAAAGGCTTTTCAACTTCATACTCGAGTGCAACAAAGGCTTGTTGAAATGAATTTTTATGGGTTGTTACAAAACTAACATCCGTACCATATTCTGAATTCCTTTCGTTCTCGCGTGCCATCATAGGGTAAAACGCCAAAGCAAATCGTCTACCACTTTGTCTAACTGGGTTGCCACCATACATCCAATAATCCACCGTCGTTGTAAAATAGGCAGCATCCGTTTCTCTGGTAAGACTATTCTGTCTTAAGAAAGTATCTAAGGCTTTGACTTGATATATGCGTTGTAACCGCACATCGAAAAAACGTTTATTCCTTAGCTTAGACACAAAAGCACTTAGATTTAAATAATCTTTTTGCGAAATAGAATCGGATAACCTTCCGACTTTTTGAAGCTCTTGCATTAGATAAATGGCCTGTCTGGCATCTTCTACACGTTCTAGCCGACCTAAACCAATTTTTATTGGAACACCTACGGAAAAAAGATGATTGTCGGTTCCTATGCGTTTCCAGGATTCAGTAGGGACCCAAGTCTTCAAATAGTTAAAATCCTGTTGAAATACATATTTGGCCAAGACTTGTGCTTCTAAGAACAACGTTGGTGTTAGATACTTGCGGTGAACATCGTTCACTTCTATACTTGTGTGCCAGTCATAACTGCGTCGATATTGCCTATTTCGAGTGCCCTCATCACCAAATTCATAAACTTGGCGATAACCTACGAACTCTGTTTTAACCGATGTAATGCGTTGTGCTGGCCTTGAGTTTGTATACAACGTATATTGTCCGAAGTAATTTGCCTGTAAATTATTAGTCCTGTTAAGCAAATTACCATTAAACATATTGTTATCGGTTTGCCCGGATTGGTTGAAAGAGAGTTGGTTTGTATACGATTGGAATCGTACATCTGTAAGCTTATAGTCCTTTAATTCAAATGTTGAAACTTGGCTATAAGCTTGGAATGACGTAGTAATCGTTAAGACAAAAACGACACAACGAGATATATAATGATTCATAGGTATTGGTGTTATCGAATCAAATGTATTGTGTTCTTAACAGAATGTGGCTTTAAGAATAAAAATCAATTAGAAAGTGACATTAATTATACGGTGTAAAAAGGTCATAAAAGAATTATAACACTCCCATTCTATTTAACAGAAAAGACGTTAATTTCGCCCATATATGGAAGTATCCAAGCGATTACAGTCGGTAACCGAATCACAAACACTTGTGATGACTAAAAAAGCAAGAGCGCTTGCGGCAACAGGCGTAAAGGTGATTAACTTAAGTATTGGAGAACCAGATTTTGACACCCCAAACTTCATCAATGATGCTGGCAAAAAAGCGATCGACGATGGATGGACACATTACCCACCAGTTGCAGGTTATCCGGAGTTACGTCAAGCCATATCTCACAAATTCAAGACACAAAACAACTTAGATTATAGTCCAGAACAAATCATTGTAAGTGGTGGTGCAAAACACTCCATTACCAACGTCATTTTCGCATTGATCAATGATGGAGATGAAGTGATTGTACCGGCACCCTATTGGGTGAGTTATCCTGAAATGGTGAAGCTTGCTGGTGGCGTTCCTGTGATTATCAATTCAACCCTTGACACGGATTATACGTTCAGCATTGAAGACTTAAAAAAGGCCATCACGCCTAAAACAAAAATCTTGTTATTCAGTTCACCTTGTAATCCAAGTGGCACTGTTTTTACAAAAGACTTTTTGACTGATGTAGCCGCATTATTGGATAACTATCCAGACATCATTGTTATATCTGATGAAATATATGAGCACATTCAATACGGACAACAACATGTTAGTATTGGGGCGCTGGGTTATTTGAAAGACCGCGTGGTAACCGTGAATGGTTTAAGCAAAGGTTTTGCTATGACGGGCTGGCGCATTGGCTATTTAGGTGCACCCTTATGGATTTCAAAAGCAGTCGAAAAATTACAAGGTCAATTTACTTCAGGTACAAATTCTATTGCACAACGTGCAGCCATTACAGCTATTGAAGGTAGTTTGGATGACACGAAACGAATGCGAGACATTTTCGAGAAGAGAAGGCAGGTCATTTGTGATTGTCTGGCTGATATGGCAGGCATCAAACCTAATTTCCCTCAAGGTGCCTTTTATGTGTTTCCTGATGTGAGTGCCTACTTCGGGACATCCGTGAATGGCCGAGCCATTGAAACCTCGACGGATTTGTGTTTATACTTATTGGAAGATGCACATGTTTCAATTGTGGGTGGAGATTCATTTGGCAATCCAGAATGTATTCGGATCAGTTATGCCGCTTCAGAAGCTGATATTCTTGAGGCAATGTCGAAAATCAAATCTTCTCTGGCTAAATTAGCCTAACTAAATGGCAAGAATTCAGGAAGTCTTTGAACGATTTAATCAACTAAACGTCTTAATTGTAGGAGACGTGATGGTGGACGAATACTATGTGGGCGAAGTCACTCGAATTAGCCCAGAAGCACCAGTACCTGTGGTATCTGTCAGCAAACGAGAACGCAGATTAGGTGGAGCAGCGAACGTTGCGCTTAATGTAAAAGCACTGGGTGCGAATCCAATCATGTGTGCCGTACGTGGTAATGACTCTGAAGGTGAATGGCTGTTTTCACGATTGAACGACCTAGGGTTGGATAATTCTGGCGTACTGATTGATTTAGACAGGCCAACAACGATTAAAACTAGAGTTATAGGGAATGGCAAGCAACTCTTACGTGTTGATCAAGAAGATTGCACCGAGATTGGTTCTCAGATAGAAAAAAAAGCAATCGACTTCATCAAATCTTGTATAGACCGAGTTGATGCAGTCATCTTTCAAGATTACAACAAAGGATTTTTATCAAAGAAACTTATATCACATGCCATTAAGCTTTGTAATGCCGCTGGTATTCCGAGTTTAGTAGACCCAAAAATCGATCACT
>JBLHOC010000100.1:0-11412 GCA_047620825.1 Bacteroidia bacterium
GCATCCTGGGACACGATAAACAAAGGATTGCCGGCAGTGGATAAAGGAAGGATAGGGTTGGCTATATCGCAGTCACACCCCGATATTATTTACGCCATCGTTGAAGCATCCGATGGAAAGGGTGGTTTTTATCGCTCTACCAATCAAGGGGCTAGTTGGAATAAAATGAGCAAGTACAGTACCAGTGGAAATTACTATCAGGAACTTGTTTGCGACCCGCTGAATAAAGACAAAGTCTTTGTTATGGATACATGGTTACACCATACCGTAGATGGCGGTAAAACAGTTATTGCTACAGGAGAGAAATCGAAACACGTCGATAATCATGCCATGTGGATTGACCCTTCCAACACCAATCATTGGCTTGTTGGCTGTGATGGTGGATTATACGAAACGTGGGACCATGGGAAGTTTTGGCATTACAAGACCAATCTGCCAATCACTCAGTTTTACAAAGTCAGTGTCGATAATGCCTTACCCTTTTATAATATTTATGGTGGAACCCAGGACAACAACAGTCAGGGAGGCCCGTCTCGCACTATTAATGAGCACGGTATCTCTAACTACGATTGGTTTATAACCAATGGCGGCGATGGTTTTGAAACGGCCATTGATCCTGTTGATCCAAATATCGTTTATGCTCAATCGCAGTATGGATGGCTGGTTCGATATGACAAAAAAAGTGGAGAACGTACTGGCATTAAACCGCAACACAAAAAAGGCGACCCCGCGTTACGATGGAACTGGGATGCACCACTAATTGTTTCTCCGCATAAAAATACTCGGTTATACTTCGCTGCCAACAAGGTGTTTAGAAGTGATGACCGCGGTAATACGTGGAATGAAATAAGCCCAGATTTAACACGACAACTCGATCGCAACAAGATGAAAGTGATGGACCGGGTTTGGGAAATGGATGGTGTAGAAAAGAATAAATCTACTACCATTTTTGGCAACATCGTCGCCATGGATGAGTCCCCAGTTCAAGAGGGGCTATTGTACATCGGGACAGATGATGGTCTTATTCAGATTACCGAAGACGATGGCAAAACATGGTTTAAAGTGGATCAAATTAAGGGCATACCAGATATGACTTACGTGAATGCCATTGTGTGTTCACAGCATAATGCTAACCTAGTGTATGCTGTTTTTAACAACCATAAACAAGGAGACTTTAAGCCATACGTGGCTCGTTCGGAAGATAAGGGCCGAACATGGACATTAATTCAAGGAAATTTACCAGAAAGGGGAAGTGTTTACGATGTGGCGGAAGATCATGTAAACCAGAATCTGTTGTTTGCCGGAACGGAATTTGGGGTATTCTTCTCCATCAACGGTGGTAAAGAATGGACGCAACTTAAGGCTGGCTTACCAACCGTTGCGGTACGAGACCTCGAAATCCAAAAACGTGAAAATGATTTGGTTTTGGGCACCTTTGGGCGGAGTTTTTATGTGTTGGATGATTACACCACCCTGCGTCATTTCAGTAAAAGCGATACGACAAAACCAGCTGTAATTTATCCAATTAAAACGGCTTTGATGTTTAATCAAAATCGTCCATTTGGTGGTCCCGGTAAGGCATCGCAAGGTGAAACATTTTTCACCACACCCAACCCACCAATTGGTGCTGTTTTTACTTATATGTTGAATGAAGATCTCAAAACGTTAAAGCAAAAAAGGGTCGAAGCAGAAAAAGAGATAAAAAAGGCCAAAGGCGATATTTACTACCCAACGCCGGAAGCACTGAGGCTTGAAGATGAAGAAGAGAAACCGTATTTACTTTTTGTGATTAAAGATACCAAAGGTGAAGTGGTAAGAAGATTAAAGGCCAAAGCATCTAAAGGGATGCAGCGTATTGTTTGGGATTTCAGATATCCAACAACTAGGCCAGTGGTATTGGTTGTCAAAAAACCAGGCAGGTATGGCAGTGCAGATAAAGGACCTATGGCGCTACCCGGCACATACTCCGTTTCGTTATTTAAGGTCGTCAACGGAATTGCAACAGAGCTCGTATCTCCGCAGTCATTTGAAATTAAACCATTGAATAATCAAACATTGCCGGCTAAAAAACTTGAAGAAGTGTTAACTTTTGAGAAACAAAGTGGTGAATTATATCGATCAGTTTCTTCGGCAATGAGGACCATGCAAGACATGGAAAATAGATTGAAGTATATTAAAGTGGCTGTTCAGAATACCCCCAAGGCATCTTTGGATTTGCTCAAGATAATTCGAGAAACACAAGTTGCCTTGAACGAAATCAAGAGGACTGTATGGGGCGACAATGCTTTATCCAAACGAGAATTTGAAACCCCCAACACGCTCTCATTTCGAATAGGAATGGCTTATTACAGTTCGCTTAGCAACGCATCTGAAATTACCCAAACCAACAAGACTTTATATCAAGAAGCCAAGCTGGAATTTGGTGAACAAATGGTTAAAATTAATACGGTACTAAAAGCTATTGAGGATATGGAAGACACATTGGACATAGCCAAAGCGCCTTATACACCGGGAAGAGTACCAAAGAAATAGATTATTCTTTAGTGTGTATTACGAACGAAAAGTATCTAGATGAAAACGTAGCGCTATGATGGCGTTGTTGAAGTAAAATCAGAGAAATGTTGACTTAAACCTTAGTACAAACGGAATTAGTTAAAGAAAGGTTCTAGTGCTTATACACCATATCCTTACACTTCTACTAAGTGGTCTGAGACGTTTTGTCCCCCACCAAATTCTTTAGGATTTCCACCGTACTGGTTAGGTCCTGGAGTGCCATCTGTTAGGAGCATAACCAACAACCAGATTGGGCCAACAAAAGGTATAAAATACACCAAAATCATCCATCCACTTTTATCAATGTCGTGAAGTCGCCTAACAATAACGGCTAATGTAGGGATTAATGCCGATAGCCAATAAACCGCAACCAAACCAAACCCAACTGGAACTAAACTAGATGTGTCTGAATCAATAGTAGTGAATATTATGGCATAAATACAAAGGATGACAAAGTAATGTAATAGGGTAAACATCCAATATTCCTTGCGTCTCGCTCTCCCATTGAAGTTGGCGTAATTTCGCCAAACTTTTAAGTACCACTCCATGAAACTAGCTTTCTACCAAATGGGCTGAAGCTTCTTCGTTTCCCACTTCTTTTGGATTTGGTCCATACTCATTTGAACCAGGAGTACTGTCAGTTGCTAATAAAACAATTAGCCAAATAATGCCGACAAAAGGGATTAATCCAACCAAAATCATCCAACCACTTTTACCTATGTCGTGTAAACGTCTTACACCAACCGCTAAACTAGGAATTAAAACACCAAGGGCATATACACCGTATAGGACTGATCCAATTGATGCTAAGGCAGCAGATCCAGAAGTTGCTCCGCCTATCATAATGGCGTACAATACTATTGAGATGATAAAGTTTATCAAAACAAACATCCAATACTCTTTTCTTCTTGCACGACCGTCAAAACCAGCGTAGTTCTTCAGCACTTTTAAATACCATTCCATATTTCTTGTTTTTAGTTTACCAAATATATTTTATTAAGGCTACAAAAAAAACTTTGGTGGGGGTGTGGTTCAGAATTGAAGCACTTACTTGGCACTGAACAACGTCAATTGTTGTGTTCGTTTATGCCAATATCGTCAAGCACGTCCTCTTGGTAGAATATGGCTTTGTTATTAAGCTTTTTGGACAAATACTTATATAATAGCACACAAGTAAGAATACCAATGGGTACGCCAGACAATCCCAATAGTGTTTCATTACCCTCATTCACCCCAGTGACTGAATACGTGTCATACAACATAATTATAACCAATGCACCAAAGAATAAACCACCATAGTGCGACAAGACACCCAAAGTTGCATAACCCCATTTGTGCCGGCCATGTTCTTTCGCTAAATCATAGAATTGCTTCCCGACGAAGTATAGAAGTAATAATCCAATCACACTAATAACCGTAATAGTTATTGCGTTGATTTTTCTTTTTCACTCTATTTCTTTCGGTGTATAACAGATCTTCCACCGCATCTTTCATTTTTTCATCTAAATCTTCATCATCTAAATAGTCGTTACCGGTGTTTCTGACATCAGTAGCCGAGGTAATGTCTGTAGAGTCAAGCGGTAATACGCCCACATAATCGTAATTCCACTCTGCTTCGTTATACTTATCTTTTTTCTTAAAGATATAGATGTAGCCTTTTCCGTCCTTTGTCTGTGCAGGAATTCGTTTTAAAAACTGAACACTATCTTCATCTTCAATGGTCGTATATCGGTATAAAAGACCACGTGCAATTTTTTCTTGAGCCAAACATGAATCAGGAATGAGATTTTCCATTTTCATTTCTTTCAACGCTTTATAGAGTTTGATTAGGTACTTGTCTTGATTCGCGAAATGACCCCAAATACTATCCTCCACCGCGATGCCAGCAGAAACCATTTGTAAACTTGTGTTGAGCAAATCAGGTTTTGAATTTAACCGTTTTGTCCGCTCAAAATAGTCCCTTACGTCTTTATGGTTTTTGTATGGGATTAGCAATTTATTGTAGGCTTCCATACTTTCAGAGTGTGAAGTGCTACTGTAAGAGTGACGTGAATAAGAATCATAGCCACTTTCTGAGTGCGACTCAGCCATTACACGTTTCAATCCATCTTTTGCTTCACGAACTAAGTCTTTTCGAAAGCTTTTGTAGTCTTTAGGTTTGAGTACACCGCTATCTAACATTTCAGCCATAAGCACATAAATCCCTGTTTTGTATTCTGGGTACGAAGTGAACTTGAGTAAAAATGGAAACAAGTCTTTGTAGATGATTAAACTGTCAGACATGCTTGATGTTAGATATTCAACAGAACTTTGGCTGACTAAGGGTGTTTCCGATTCCAACAATTTCGCAAATAGCTTGGTTGAGGTTTTGGTCCGCTGATTGACTAAAGCTTGTAAAACGGCGACTTGAATTTGAGCCGTATCTACACTTCTATTGTAAACCTGTTCAAGGTAAGGCAACACTGCACGGTGTTTCAGGTAACCCAATTGTTCAATTAAATGTACCCGCTCTTTTACCCCAAAATCTTTGTGTTTGAAACCATCGATGATGTCGATTACTTTTTTGGTGTGTTTTTTATCGAAGGTGATCATGTTCATGGATTGCAGCGCATAATCTTTCGACAGACTATCTTCACCATACAAATCCGCTAAAAATATATCACCCTTATTTTGGTTAAAAGGTAGACCGACAACTGTGTCGGATTGAGGTTTAAAACTTTCAAAGAATGTGCTTCCAAATTCGTTGTCTTTACCTTTTTCTGCCACATACCGCATGGCATATAAAACACCACCACGCACACGATATTGCACATGGATAGTACGAACGCTGTTGGTGTCAGACAAAACAAATGAATACGCATTTGAATCTTTACTTACCGTTTCAGATTCAATGACAAGACCCTTTCTAGTGAAGAAATGTTTTTCCCCTCGCCACAATGAATCATATGAAGGTCGGAAATAGTATCGCGAAAACTGTCTGAAATAAAGGTATACTTCTTCATCAGCCATCATATCGCCGAAATACATGTACTCCGAGTTACCCTCATAACTACGATCATTTTCTTTGTTGCGAATTCGGTCCGTAATCGATCGTAAGTCAAATGCGGCATAACCAGATCGTTTAGTATTTGACTTGACAGAATAATAATAAGTGGTGTCTTCAAAAGTTGAATACGACCGAATCGGTTCTGCTTTTTTTAGCTCAAAGGAGTTGAAAAAGGCTTCAGGCCAAATGGAATCACCTGTTTTGGCTAATATCTGATAATAACGAGGTCCGTCGATCATGTACAGCGCATGTACAAATCGTACTGAATCTTTACAAGTGGTTTGTAGCCCTTGTAGTCCTTTATGGGTTACAAAACTTCTATTAATCTCTTTGTGTTTTAACTCTTCTTGAAACTGAGTGGCGATATAAGACAACTCAAAAGTATCTTCCTCAATGTAACTTTGGTCGTGATACGAGGCACGTTTCACACTGTAAAAGTCTTCACCATTGATGGCAAACAACTCAACGGCGTTTGCGTAAAGGTGTTTCATCTCAGTATTTTTCTCGTCCGTTATTGGCGTACCGGGTAAATCGATTGCAAAGCCATATGGAGACTCGTGGCGTTTCCATTCGTGTTTTGTGCCATTGATCTTAAAGGAGCTAAAAATCTCTTCTAAATTGTTATTGTCTTTTACGTAATTGAGTGTTCCGCCCACCTTAAAGACAATCATTTCAACGGGTGTTGCAAAAATGAGATATCGTTGGTAGTCACTTTTTTTAGTCCTATTGATAATGTCAAATCCAGGATACCCATTACGTTCAATCCTTTTCTGTTCTAATATTTTACCTGGGATGTTTTCATATAGCAAACTGTCAATTCGTTTGATCATGTATTCTTTGGTTTGATTGCGCATCGCACCGTGATATCTCAATCGAATCAATGAGTAGTTTGTACCGTTGGACATGTCTGGGTAGAAGTACATTTTGTAGTACTGATTTGACGGCATTTCAAATAACTTTCCTGGTAATTTAACTTGAACCCAGTTATCAGAAGTTGTATAGGTTTTTAATTCTTGCTTGACATATGTCTTTTCAAGTTTGTCACGATAGTTTTTACTATAATCACCGATCGTCCTTGTCACTGGCCTAACCTTATAGCCCATGGTACGCAGCATTTCAATAACACCTTTTTCTCCAGCAAGGTGAGCTGCACCTATACCAGAAAACAATGTGTTACCACCTTGAATGATAGAATCCATTTTATCTGCAATATTTTGATTCCGAATATGGAGCATAAACTTCTGATGATTTTCACCAGGGTTCATGATGCGTTGTAGTGAATCGACCATGTCCAAGTCAGCATTACGGTAGGCGTCTTCCAACATTTCGCGTGGACTTTTACCAGAGCTTATTAATTTACGGTAGTCTAAATTTTTAGGCGTGTCTTTTTCGTCATCATCAGGGATATCAGCTTGTTGCGTGAGTCGTTGGGATTCCATAAAATCCTCTAACCCAATAATTTTTTTGTTGAGTTTTTCACCAGCCTGATGGATGTACATGTCTAAGTACGTTTCCTCTTCGAAATCGGCAGCGTAGGACGACTTTCGATATAGCATCCCATTCATTATTCGATTGCTAAAATTCAAACTACTCCCAAATACTTTTTTATCAACTTCCTCAAATTTGAATGCATCACGATAAAAGTCTCTGTGGTATTGAGCCGTTCGGTACAACCCACCAGTCTCTTCCATGTATTCTTCCCCAAACATGTATGTCAACCAGGTCGTGGCATCACTTTCAAGTGCAACAAAATCACAACTCTCTAAGGCCATAAAAAAGGTGTCTCCAAGGTGGAACGCCAATTTGCTACTCACGTGCATGGTACCATAGAGGTAGCTCGGTTTTTCGGAGCCATTGCCTGATATTTCCCATAACAAGCTTGGATATTTCTTTTCAGGTTCTTGTGCTTGAACATTTAAAGAAATAGCCAGGGCGGCAAATACAATAAGCGTGTGACTGAGAAAAGGGGAAAATGACTTTTTGAATTGGTTCATGTCGGGAGAATATGAATGGATATTTTTCCGCAAAATACAACGGAAACGATTATTTCTAATTAACGTTCGGATTTCAGATAAATTATTCCGGGTTCTTTGTATCCAATAGGATGGTGACCGGGCCATCGTTGGTAAATTTCACCTGCATATTCGCACCAAAAACGCCGGATTGCACCTTTTGATCAAGCAACTCAGTCAGTTTTAAAATAAAGTGTTTGTACAAGGACTCCGCGGTTTCAGGTCTCGCGGCTCTTATGTATGATGGGCGGTTTCCTTTTTTAGTTGAGGCGTGTAGCGTGAATTGACTGATGACTAGAATTCCCTGATTTTGATCTAGAACAGACTCGTTCATTACCCCGCTTTTATCGTTTAAAATCCGCATTTGGGTAATCTTCCGAACCAACCATTCTGCGTCTTTTTGGTCATCTGCTTCTTCAACACCCAAAAATATAAGCAGGCCGTAATCTATATGACCATACACTTGGTTATCGATTTCCACCGACGCATTCGCCACACGTTGAATTAATGCTCTCATCTTATTGGGTCACCCATTGTATTTTATCTCCAACTGGTTTTCTGGTAGACTGTGGCTTAATGGCATTGGGTTTCAAAGTACCAAGATAGACAGTCCCTAAGCATGATTGGTTTTCTTTCAAACCTAAAAATTCCGCGAATTCCGGTAAATAAACCAATATGCCCGAACTCCAATATCCGCCGATGTTTGGCGTGCTGGAAACAGTTAAGAGGATGTTTTGAACGGAACAAGCAACAGCTTCAATCTCCTCAATTTCGGGTAATCCAGGTTTTTCACTTTTTTCTACAACAATAACAATGGCATGAGATACTTGATTTGCTCTCGCAAAATACCGTTGGTATTTGGCTTCGTTAAAAGCATCCCCACTATGTGTTTTATACATTTCAGCTAAGGTTTTCATCAGACGCTTTAAACCCTCATTTTTGAATATAATAAACCGCCAAGGTTCTGTGTGATAATGGTTTGGTGCCCAATTCGCATTTTCCATAATCTCGCGAATGATCCCATCTTCAATCAATGCTCCAGAGTATTGACCAGGGTAAACCGACCGTCTATTTCGTATAAGTTGATGTACGTCCATTTCTTTTTTCGCGCTTGAGCAAACAATTTTACGATTAAATACTTATCAATACTGAACGATTTGGATAATTTTGTCCAACAGTAAAAAACAAACATTATGGCATTTGAATTACCAGCATTACCGTATGCTACTGACGCACTAGAACCAAACATCGATACTAAAACGATGGAAATTCATCATGGTAAGCACCATGCTGGATATGTTGCAAAATTAAATGCAGCAGTCGAAGGCACAGAAATGGAAGGGAAGTCTTTAGAGGACTTATTGAAAAACCACAACGACAATGGAGCTGTTCGTAACAACGGCGGCGGACATTATAACCACAGCCTTTTTTGGAGCGTTATGTCTCCAAACGGAGGAGGAGCACCTACTGGAGATTTGGCAGCAGCCATCGACAGTGATTTGGGTGGATTTGACGCATTCAAAACTGCATTTGCAAATGCAGCAGCAACACAATTTGGCTCGGGGTGGGCTTGGTTGTGCATGTGCGACGGAAAATTAAGTGTATGCAGCACACCTAACCAAGACAATCCAGTGATGGGGGCAGGTTGTGCAGGAACACCGATCTTAGGTATCGATGTTTGGGAACACGCTTACTACTTAAATTATCAAAACAGAAGACCGGATTACATCGCCGCATTTTGGAATGTTGTGAATTGGGATGAAGTAGCTAAAAGATTCGCAGCAGCGAAATAGTACAACACGAATTTTATCTGAAAGTCCTGGGCTAATTGGCTCAGGACTTTTTTGTTTTACAATATTGCACTTTCAGTTACGTTAAAATGATACCCAAAACATTGAAATGAAATCATTTGTACTTCTACTGTTCTCTGCAGTATTCGCTAATAGTGTCTTCGGACAGTCTTCCCGACAAGTCTTAAAATCGGACCTAGTCATTAAACAACCCTTTAAAGCGCCTTATGGGACAACGTATATAAATCCGATTGACTTTAAATACATCAACATAAAAAAGGGGTCTGATACGTTGGAGCTTCAATTACCTTATGCCAAACGCTTTTATCCAGAAATGGATTCATTAACAAAATCAATAACTGACGATGATGTATGGTCCCTGTTAAAATGGAATGATTTTCCAAGTTATATCAAAATTGAGGAAGTGATTAGACCATTTTACATTCAAAACCATGAAGTCACGAATAATGAGTACAGAACGTTTTTGAATACATTGTCTCCAGCTGAAAAGGCTAAACATTATCCTGATACTACTAGGTGGGTAGAGGACTTTAGATTCTCATATAATGAGCCGATGCAGCGGGTATATTTTGCACATCCAAAGTATGATGACTACCCAATAGTTGGAATCAATTATTATCAAGCAAAAGCATTCTGTAAATGGGTTGAAAACCGTTTGAATAATGGGTATAAATTGAATGGAGCTAAAATTGTTGTTGACGTTCCAAATCAATTTGAGTGGGCATTTGCAAATGGTGACAAGTACATTTGGTCGTCAGCCAAGAGTAGCCCGTATTTCAATAATCAGTTTTATGATAAGGATTACATAACTGATTTGAAAATTGACCGTGATAGTGGATATTACAATCTAATGAATAGCGCTTTGTTACCTGGATACGCAAACACAAACTCGGGAAACTTTATGAATGATGGTTATTTGTATACACATTCATTTAATCAGGTTAAACGTGTTAAAGGCCCCGAGGTAGTGCACAACGACCATCTAAACGACGTGTATTATTTAAACACAAACGTGAGTGAGTGGTGCAGTGAAACATATCAAGACAATTGGAAGGATATGTTTGAGTGGCGACAGAAAATGCTAAGAAGCATGGGAACAATGGAGGCTATAATGACTGCTGATTTGGAAACCTATTACAATGGCTATAACGACACAACGAGTGGTCAACTTGTGCGAGGAGGGAACTGGTTGTATGAGCATCATGCATTTAGAAATGGACAAAATGTTGGAATGCATGACGCCAAATTATTTGTGAACCCAAATGAAAGCCACTCGACGATTGGATTCAGGTACGTCATTAGAATTGTCGACATACCAGAAACAGAGTAGCGTTAATTTATTCTTTCAGTAAATTGTTGGCTTCCCAAAGGGTAAACTTGGTCAGTTCCGTGTGAATCTTTTTAATTACGAAAGCAACAACAGTAGCATCGTCAATAAATCCAAACCCAAATAGAAAATCCGGGATAACATCAAACGGGTTAACGAAGTATACAATCGCACCAACTATATAGACCAACGTAATCATAGAGAATTCTCGATAGTCTTTTTTGGCGTACGCAGAAATCATTCGTATGAGTTTATTTAAATCACCCACAAAACCTTTTATGGAAGAATTATTTAAACTGGCTTTTTTGAGACTTCGGTCTATCAGTTTCTTGAGCTTATTGCTGTTTTCAACAAGCTTCGTTGCTTTGCGTTTGGCTTTGTCAAAGCCTCTTGGTTCATCTTTCTCAGACATATCGTGAAGTACATTGAGAAAACCCAAAATCACAAATTATTTCAACCTTTTCACACTTTTCCTCGTCAAAGGAAAAACCACCGAGAAGGTAGGATGGCTTATTGAATAAATACGAATGAGTGAATGTCTCGTCCTGAAATAGGTTGACACAATTTATGTAAAAATGGACAACAAAACAGGATTAAGAAAACGTTTTAGTGAGGAGTTTCGCCGTTTAGTGGTAAAGGAGTATTTATTAGGAGGAATAACCC
>JBLHOC010000101.1:0-11323 GCA_047620825.1 Bacteroidia bacterium
CGAAATCTATCGCTTTTTGGATTAAACGACTTGCTGATGGTGCGATTTCTTCCTGTAACTTTACATGCACCACTACGTTGGATTTAGACTGACCAAATCCTTGAAAAGTGATTGCAAGAGCTAGAAGTGTTAAAAAGTGTTTCATTTAAGCAACAATGTGGCTGTTTATCTGGATATACTGTGTGCAAATTACCTCAAAAAATAAGATTGAAGGCAATAAATTTGTTTGGAATAGTAGTTGTGTATTTATGGGAGACGTAAAATCAAGTGAAATGAAAATGTTTAAGCAAGTTGTTGGGGTCGTTTTTCTTTTAATCATGTCGAGTGTGGCGGGATACAGTGCAACACAAGATTCAATTGGGACAAAGGTTAAAAACGGAAAAGTATTTATTCTTCATAAAGTAGAAAAATCCCAAGGGCTTTTTTCTATTAGTAGGAGGTATGGTGTAAGCCTCAATGAAATTATATTGGCAAACCCTGGTTCTGATAAGATATTACTAGTCGACCAAATTCTATTAATACCAACTGGTAGAGATGCCAAACAAGAAGAGCAAGCCGTCACGGAATACTTCACAGACGACAAGGCTCCAACCCAATCAACGAAAAAACCAAAAGCGAAACGAACAACATTTGCCAAATACCACATGGTTGCTGAAGGTGAAACCCTTTATTCTATCTCTGTATTGTACAATACAAAAGTAGATGTGATTAAGAACTTAAATGGACTTGAAACGGATATGTTGTCTCCTGGGCAGCAGCTTATGGTCCCAGCGACAGAGTCTGAAAAGAAAGATCAAGATGAACAGATTCATGAGGCGGAACAAAAAATGGACGATGCCAGTAGTAAGCTTGAGAAACTAAAAAAAGCAATTAAACCTAAAAAAATAAAAGACGACCCTGTTGTCGAAATGTTTGAGGTTAAAACGGATAAATATTCCGTAACCGTTGAGAAAATACCAAAGTATAATGTTGAAAAAGTATCAGAAACGGGTACGGCACAATCCATGAGTGAATCGGAGGGTAATGCCTCAAAGCGCGTTTGTTCTCATCATAGTGCAAGTATTGGAAGTACAGTGATGGTTACCAACCCTGAGAACAATAAATCTGTTTTTGTAAAGGTGATCGCGAATCATAATCTAAATACTGAAACAGGTAATATCATTATTATAAGTGCAACCGCTGCGGCGGATATTGAACTTGTAGCCAATTCAAGTGTCAACGTGAGCTTTGCCAGATAAATCAAAACCATATGATTGGAGTCTGAGCTGGGCACATATTCCCTTTGTCTTATTCTCCGTTTCGGTTTTTTTTAGTCGTTTTATGCTATCCGTAAGTGTTGGATTAATGCTTCTATGGTCGATAGTCATGATTCGACAACAGGGAAAGCATTTGTGGTTTTTACAGCAAAAGAAAACCAAGTGGTTGTTAGCAGCCATACTGCTTTGGGTACTGTTGGTGCTATTAGATGGTTTTAGAACAAACAATATTGAAACCTGGATGAATGAGGCACTCCTTAAAGTGTCACTGCTAATTGTTCCAATATACGCCTTGTTACTTCCAAGAGATACTTGTGGGGCCCGTAATAGTTGGTTGATTTTTGCAATCGTAACCACCAGTGTTGCACTCATAAGTGTTGTGAATTATGGGGTTCATTATGAAGAAATAAATGCCTTATTGCTCCAAAGTAAACATGTGCCCATTTTTGGAAATATGCATCATATCTATTTTGGTGTCTTTATGTCGTTGACCATTTGGTTGTGCTACTTCTATTATTTGAAGCATACGTATAAAAAATTGTGGCTTACGCTTGGCGTACTCTTGCTTTGCTTCTTACATATACTGGCGTCTAGAACTGGTTTGGTGGCATTTTATTTAGGGACGCTTGTATTTTTACTGACATATGCTTGGCAGTCTAAACGCTTTAAGTTGGTTATCGTGGGTGTTTCAGTGCTCCTGATGTTGCCAGTGTTAGGGTACACACTTTCAAAGTCATTTAAAAATAAAGTAACAAATTCAGTTGAGGACTTAAGGGCTGTAAAATCTGGAGCAGATATCAACTACAAATCACTCGCCATGCGTATTGAAGCGTGGAAGACAAGTGGTAGAATAATCTCAAACAATCTTTTGATTGGTGTAGGTTCGGATAATGTTACAAATGAAATGCAGTTGCAATACGCTCGAGATGAAACAGTGTTGTATCGGGAGAATCGTGTTGGTCCGCACAATCAGTTTATTGAAATTACGATTGCCCATGGGATACTTGGTGGTATATTGTTGGTGATTATTGTGTTGTTTTGGCTAACAATTTTTCGCACTTCACCTATAAAAATGGCTATGGCGACCGTGCTTATTGTCAGTTTCTTTTTAGAGTCATTTCTTGAGAGACAGCAAGGGATTTTAGTGTTTAGTTTCTTCTTATTTTCTTTTATTCCGTTACCTTCGAGGGAGAAGAAAGATACACAAGACTGACTTACATATTGAAACAGTTTGGCCAACTGCACGTTAAGGTTGATATACATACAATGAAAAAACTAGCGCTTTTAATAATTACAGTGTTCAGCATAAGCCTTTCAGGCTTTGCTCAGGGTGAAGAATACAACGATAACTTCTTTATAGCTGCACACTCTTCTTTATACTTCGATTACATATGGACGCCACTTCAAGTTGAATTGGCAGCTACTGGCAATATGGTGCCTGATAGAAACAATCCTTCTGGGCCACTCATACCTGAATATGCTGAAATACCTTTTCAGTCATTTGTAAATAACATAATTTCTTTTGGCGTAGAGCCTAGGTATAACATCAAAACATTCGATGAAAACTCTGCACTCGCAATTGCTATGCCGATATCGTTAGGCATTGGTCAAGTAACAGCACCACCATTTAACGATTATGATGTTGGATCGATAGAAGGATTTGGGTCACTTCAAATTCCGTTATTTGCGAAGTTGTACATCGGGTCAGGGTCAACGTATTCCAGCGAAAAAGATTATGGTGTGTCTTTTGGTTTGGGACTAGAATTCAACAAAGTTGGCTTGTTGCGATTAGATCAAACAGCGGAGTATCGTGGAAAAACTGCCTTTGTAATGCCTGTGGCAAGTTTCGGGTTTCATTTCTGGAGAGGATTCAGTCCAGTTGAACTCAATATCAAATATGGAGAAGGGCAAACCCAATTTTTTAGTTTTGATCGTAATGGAGACAGCATTAGTGATCAAACAAATGGTAAAATCACTCAAGGACAAGGTAAAGGGCGGGTCTTTAGAATCTCTATGTCTCAAATACTAAACTATTAAAAAAAGTCTTTACAGGACAACATGAAGTCAATCAATCGTGAGATAAGCTGGTTATCATTTAACGAAAGAGTACTTCAAGAAGCCGAAGATCAAATCAACCCCTTGGTTGAACGCATGCGGTTTTTGGGTATTTTCTCAAATAATCTAGATGAATTTTTTAGGGTTCGCGTCGCTACGATTCGACGACTTATAAAAATACAAAATAAAACTGGGGTAGACTTTGTTGAACAGCCGCAGCGTGTGATGAACCAAATCCACGAAACCGTTATAAGGCTTCAAAAACGCTTCGACAAGGTGTATAAAGGCCTTATAAAGGAGTTAGGCAAAGAAGGTGTATTTATTATTGATGAAATGCAGCTGAACAAGGAACAGAAAGAGTTCGTTCATGCCTATTATTTGAATAAAGTGGAGCCAATTCTGGTGCCAATCATGCTTAAGAAACTTAAAAAGTTTCCATATCTAGACGATGACGTAAATTATTTGTTTGTAGATTTTATTGATAAAAAAAGTCAGAGTCAACAATTCAGTCTGATAGAGATACCAAGCGATCAATTGAGCCGGTTCTTGGTTTTGCCGGAACACAAAGGCAAAAAGTACATTATTTATCTGGATGATGTGATAAGAGCCAACTTAACGCGCATTTTTAAAATATTTGAGTGCGATGATTTTGTTTCGCACGTGTTTAAAATAACACGAGATGCGGAACTTGACCTCGACGAGTATGTGGTGGATGGATTATACGATAAATTAAAACGTGGTTTAGAGAAACGAAAAAAAGGGGAACCTTTACGGTTTATCTATGATAAAAAGATGCCGGAAACATCAGTTCAATATTTGATGAAGAAAATGAACTTGTTTCGAGAGGAGAACATCATTCCTGGCGAACGTTATCACAACTTCAAAGACTTCATGAAGTTTCCGAATGTCGGAGATAAGTCGCTGGTATACAATAATATATCACCTTTGAATCATCCCTATTTAGACAGCCATAGAAGCATGATTGAAGCAATTGCGGCTCAAGACGTGTTGCTGCATTATCCCTTTCAAAATTTTGATTACATCATCGATTTACTGCGTGAAGCAGCTATCTCGCCTACTGTTAAATCTATTAAGGTGACCATATATCGTTTGGCATCTGATTCAAAAGTTGTGAATGCCTTAATTAGTGCAGTTAAAAACGGGAAGGATGTCGTGGTGGTTATTGAGTTACAAGCGAGGTTCGACGAAGAAGCAAATATGCAATGGGCAAAAACTTTAACAGACGAAGGGGTGAGGCTAGTGTTAGGGTCATCAGGTTTGAAAATACATTCTAAACTGATTTTGATTGAACACAAATCGTCACATGGATTGAATAAAATAGCCCACATTGGTACTGGTAATTTTCATGAAGGCACGGCCAATGTATACAGCGACATTTCGTTGCTAACGGCTCGAACAGAAATTACAGACGAAGTTGAAAAAGTGTTTCGGTTTATTGAAAAACCTTACGTTGCCACACAATTCGACCATCTACTGGTCAGCCCAAGATATACCCGAAACAGTTTGATGAAACTCATAGATGAGCAAATTGAACGTTCAGGAAAAGACAGTACGGGGTACATAATGGTGAAATCAAATAGTTTAATGGATGTCGATATGATTGATAAACTGTATGAAGCTGCTGGCAAAGGCGTGAAAATAGATCTCATTATACGCGGTATCTGTACCATTGTTCCAGAAGAACCAAAAGCAAAAGGAAACATCAGAGCAATCAGTATTTTAGATCGTTATTTAGAACACTCAAGAATTTACATCTTCGGAAAAGACAAAGCGGTGAAAATGTACATTTCATCCGCCGACATAATGACACGTAACTTAGACCGAAGAATCGAAGTCGCAACGCCTATCTACGATGAAAGGATGCAGAAAGAAATTTTAGACTATGTTAATATTCAACTCAGCGATAATGTAAAAGCACGAATTTTTAACGAGTCAATGCAAAATAAATATGTAACGACATCCTCAAAGAAGACCAGGAGCCAAGTTGACTTTTACAAATATTTAAAAAATAAAAAGTAGATTGAAGCCACTCAAATTTGCCTCTATTGATATTGGATCAAACGCCATTAGATTCTTATTGGCGTATGTGATTGAAACCAAAGATGGGCCAGTTTTTCGAAAAGGCTTACTGCTGCGTGTTCCACTTCGTTTGGGTGACGATGCTTTTAAACTTGGTAGAATTTCTATTGAAAAAGAAAAGCAAATGATTGAAACCATGCAGGCGTTCAAGCATTTGATAAAAGGACAAAACGTTATTGCGTACAAGGCATTTGCAACTTCGGCCATGAGAGACGCTATCAACGGGCCAGTGATCGTCAAGCATATTAAAAACACAACAGGTATAGAGATTCATATTATTTCTGGAGATCAAGAGGCGAATCTCATTTCAGGGGAAGAAATACCAGCGTTTATAAAAGCCAAGGATAAAATATTATTTGTTGACGTTGGCGGTGGGAGTACCGAAATTACCTACCACAACAACAAAACACTTGTTCGAGAGTCGTTTAATATTGGAACAATTCGACACATGATGGATGAGGTGGATAAGAGCGAATGGAAACGTTTAAAGCAATGGTTTAAAGACTACAAACTATTAAACAGTAAAATACCAATGCTTGGATCTGGTGGTAACATCAATCGTATTTACAAGCAACAAAGAAGAAGAAACACGGATTTACATATTAGTACAGATGCACTTCGCCAATATTATGATCAAATTAAATCGGTGTCGTTTGAAGATCGAATTGTTAAGTACAATCTAAACCCTGATCGTGCTGATGTAATCATACCAGCATGTGAAATATTTCTAACGATTATTGGATATACGGATACATCAAAAATTTACGTACCAAAAATTGGATTGTCAGATGGTATTGTAAGATCGTTATATCAAGACTATTTGAAAGAATCCAAATAGTCTATTCACCACCTTCATCTTCTTGTCCCTCTTCATCATTCTCCGATTTAGGTGCGTTGCTGTCATTTTCTAACACATCTAATGCCGCAAGTTTGAGGTCAATTTCATCCATAATGCCTTGATCTCCACTATAATACTCCTTGATACCCTGAAGTGTAGCTCTCGCTTGGAAATAATCATCTTCAGCCACGTATATATCCGACAATAAAATGAACCCTTTTACTACCCAGTATTCGTAAGACGCATAGTCTTCGCTCAATTTGCTGATGATAGCTGTTCTAGATTCGTCATACATAGACTGGTCAAATAATACCTTACATCGATAGTATTGTGCTTCTGCACCTTCTTCAGTGCTAGATTCTTGTACCACATAATCCAAATGAAACATGGCAGTTAAATAATTTGTCGCTTCGTACTGAATCTTACCTAAAACCAAATTGGCTTCAATCAGATATTCCGATTCAATGTTTTCAATTGGTAACACGTCAGTTGCATTTTTCTTAGCCGCCGCAATATTTCCTAAAGCATAATTGCATCTCATCTGGCCTACAACAGCCGATGTGAAATGAACCTTGCTACTGGCAAGACGTTCCAATTTGCTAAAATAGGGTAGGGCAGCAGTCAGCTTCTTTTGCCAAAACAGTAATTCTGCCAGCTTGTATGTCGCATCTTCCAAATACTCACTAAGTGTTTGATCTGCGACGTATTTATAGTTCTCTATCGCTAGTTCATACTTATCTTGAGAATAGGCACATTCAGCAATATAGTAATGCGCTTGTGTTACGAAATAACCTGATTTACCAAACTTACTTTTATAAGATGTAAATCCCTTTGTAGCGCCGGCACAATCGCCTGTACGATATTTTTGCAAGGAAGACTCATACAACAATGAATCTTGATACGTAACCCTTACATCACTATTGGGACGTGTATTTACGTAATCAATCCATTCAGACACTGTGCCCATGTTACGGGAAACAGATTCGCCTAAGTCATATGCCTCTTTTGAACTGCTTGTGTTCGAGTATTGTTCGATCACTTTTTTGCAGTATTCTAATGCTTTTTTGTAGTCACCAGCATTGGCAAAAATGTTGCCAATTTTTAAATAACTAGCTGGTGTGAATATACTCGCAGAATGATTATTGATCACACGGTTGAACATGGTCATGGCCATTTCGGGTTTGTTCAAGTACTTGTGGTAGGTGTCACCAATTTCAAATAACGCATCATCGACAAACAACGATTTTGGGAAGCTTGTCTCAATACGTTTTAACGTAGCAACCTTTTTGCTTGGATTGCTTTTTAGACCGTATATAATACCGGTCTGAAACAAAGCGTAATCACTCTGTGGAAATTTACCATTCGCAACACTCGCATAAGCACTGATCGCTTGGTCGTACTGTTTTTTTAAGAAATAACTATCTCCCAAACGCAAGGCGTTATCGTTGTGTACTTTTGATCCTTTGTCTGTAGCAACAGACTTGTATTTGTTAAAATAGTTTAAAGCCTTGTTGACGTCCTTTTCCATGTAATGGGTGTACCCCATACTGTAAAGTGCTTTGGTGTAATAGATGCTTCTGTTTGACACAGTGATGTTCAGCATTCTACTGTAGTTGGATCTTGCACTTGCAAATTTCTCATCCATAAAAGCCATTTCGCCTAACCAATAATAGGCCTGGGCTTGTAATAATTTATCGGATGTGAAGCGTAAAGATTTATTGAAATATTGTTTAGACTCGACATACTTACGATCAGTAAATAGCTGCTCAGCCCTATTGTAGGTGATTTTTTGATAGATGGCTTTGCTCTGGGCATTGAAAGACTTTATTTCTTCCAATACTTGAATGGCTTGATTGTAATTCTTAGTATTCACCAACATTTCAGCTAACATGCCTTTGGCATCATCACTATGGTCACTGTTCGGGTAGTTTCTAATAAACTCTTGTGTAGTACGAATGGCGTTGTTGTGTGCGCCTTGTTCAAAGGCCAATTTCGCATAATTGAAGTGCGCCAATTCCTGAATTTCATTATTGAAATCCATTCTCTTAGCCACACCAAGCGCCAAGAATGCTTTCTGTTTATTGTCCGTAGCCAAAAAACTTTGCCCCAACTGATAATTTGCCAATTGCCCCAGGCTAGATTCCAAATTTGAGATGCGTACAAATGCCTTCTGAGCCTTATCATGGTTCGCATTTAAAAAATGCGTGAACCCCATCATATAGATATCTTCATTGGTGAGGTAGAAAGTCAAGTCGTCTATTTTGGCAAACATGACAGACGCTTTTTTGTATTCCTTTAACTGAAAGTATATTTTACCCTCAAGCAAATCGTATTCCTGTGCATATTTCTCATTACGGTGCTGCTGTACGTAGTCTAGCGAAGGTTTAAACCCTTTTTGAGCATAATATATTTGAGCGATGTATAAATGCATAATGTCTGGACCTTCAGATGAAATGCGTCCGAAACTTTTGAGTGCACAATCAAATTTCAATTCTTTATAACACATGTAACCATAGAAGTAATTGGCTTCCGTGTAATACTCTCCTTTTTGATTTCTTATTTTGTTAAAATGAGCCTTCGCTTTATCATGATCGTGGGTTCTGAAAAAGGCATAACCCATTTTAAAATTCGCTTCTTCCCAGTATTCTTTCGGTAAGTTGGATAACTGAAGCTTTTCGTAATATTTAGCACTTTTCCTAAACTTTCTATTATTGAAATAAAAATTACCAAGCTCAAATAGGGCTAAGTTGTTTAACGCTGTTTCAGGATTTCTTTTTAGATAGTTGTCAAGCTTGCGGTCATAATTGGTATGATCCAATTGCATGTGACTCATTAAAGCATAGATTTTCGCCTTTTCTGACAATAAATCATTCGTTTTTTCGAGTACTACATAACGTTCAAACTCTTCAATCGCTGGACCAAATAATTCTTTATTGTACAATTCTATTGCATGATAGTACACTTCTTCATGCTGTTCATACACCTGTGTTTTTTGAGAAAACCCACTGGTAAAAAGAACAGTCATTAAAGTGACAACCAGAATATATCGAAAGCTATTACCCCTTTGCATCATTGCGAATTATATGAATGTTTCAAAAATAACTGTGAATATGGCTGTTTTGGTATTTTGTTCTGCACATATGTGGATAGCTCATCAGAAGTAAACATGGATTATAGGGGAAGAAAATAATTGCCGAAAAGACAGAAAAAGATGTTGTTAAATTTCAAAATGACATATTTTTGCATCCGTTTAAAAAACACGGTGGTTGTAGCTCAGTTGGTTAGAGCATCGGTTTGTGGTATCGAGGGTCGTGGGTTCGAGCCCCATCATCCACCCAAGTTTAAGCCTTCATCTTTCGATGGAGGCTTTTTTTTATGTCAATTAACTAGTGGCGTATTAATATTAGGTAGCAAGAGAATAGCGCATAGAACAAAGAAAATAAGCGTACAGCGTTTGCCGTGTTGAGTTAAAGTCAAGAGTCTTGAGTTCGACTTGTCGCCGAAACTAAATGAACCTTCCAAGTGGTTACTAAGCTAGATGAATAGTTAAGATTCATATGATTTGCTACCAAAGACCATTCACTCATTCCAACTTCAAATATTCAGCCCCTCTGTTATTCAGACAATCAATAATTCTCTGTAAAATCCTACATTTGGTGAAACGCAAACCATGAAGGAAACTATAATAGACACAGAACAGTTAAATCCAGAGGAACAAAACAAATCAACCGAAATCGTTAAACCCATACCAGGTGTCTCAGATCGCGTAAGAGCTGCTGTAACAGATTCGATTGTAATGATTGTGCTTTCTGTTATTGCATCGCAATTCTTAAATAATTATCCTGGAGAATTTGAAGTGCTAAGAGGTGTTCTTTTGGTGTTAATTTTTGGATTGTATGATCCGTTATTAACGGCATTGATTGGTGGCACCATTGGGCACAGAATTATGGGCTTGCGTGTCCGACGACAGAATGATGAAAGTAAAAACATTCCAATTCATGTAGCTATCATTCGGTATGCCTTAAAAGTAGCACTTGGCGTAATTTCGTTATTGATAGTTTCCAAAAAGTCGAGTAGACATGCCATTCACGATATTGTCGTAAAGTCTGTTGTAGTATATGCTTAAACAATCACTGACTCAGACTTTTAAACCCTTAAAAGTTGTTTTGTGGAGTGGTGTATTACTTAGCATGTTAATTTCTTCAGCCTTGTATGCGTTACTCCATTCATTTTTAGAGGCGATTCGGTGGATGTCTGTTTTGAATCAACTTGACTTTTGGTTCTTAGACCCATTGTCTAGAGTATCATATAGCACATCCGTAGCCTCATTTTCTGTAGTGTTCGGGCAATCGGTAGGGCTCCAATATATTGTAAAATCTTTGTCGCGTAAAAAATCATCAAGGCGACATCAACTGAGGTATGCGCTGAACGATCAATCGAACCTGACATGGTATTCACTTTTCTGGCTGACTAGTTTTGTGTTTTATCTTAGTATCCTTTTTTATACCCTAGGTCCAATTAATTCAGGGCTTATGGACCATAAAAAAGTTGGCTTCATAGTGTTTCTGATCTCTTTAATGCTTTTTCTAAATAACTGGGTTGGTTTGCTTCGCATTTATAGAAATAAGATATATAAATGGATAGGACTGGCATTGGTGTTTAATCTTTTGTTCATAGGGTTGTTGTCTCGTTGGAGTCCTATCGAGAACGATTTTATTGACAAATCAGTGCGAAATTCTTTACCTCAACTCAATTATCCGCTGGAATATCCAACTGTAGTTAATGGGCATCGAGTTGTTAAAAGAAGCTTGATAAGCTCACTTTTTATACAATTAGACGAGCGTGATTCTGTTGTAATAATTGGGGATGCAAAAAAAATAAAATTGAATGACGTCTGTGCATTTCTATCTCGGCAGTACAACTCATATCAAGAATCATATAGGCCATACACTAAGACAATTCTTGCTGCAGACAAAAAATTGAAAGCGGGTCAATTTGTGCCTATTGTTATTGAAGTATGCACCAATAGTGCAAAAATCGCTTTTGCTGTAAATGACAAAAGCAAAAAATCTAA
>JBLHOC010000102.1:0-11305 GCA_047620825.1 Bacteroidia bacterium
TCGACATCAATTGAACGAGTTTTATAATAACGTCTGAAGAAATATGTACATAGTTTTGAACGGGATTAGGCGTTATGGAAACATAAATTGCGGTCAGATTTGCGACCGACGAATTACATGAGTCTGGTTCAATCACAATTTGTGCCCTTGCTTCACAACCATTGGAATCGACTGCTTCTACCACAAGTTTTTTTCTTTCGTTTAAAACGACTTCTATAATTCTATCCTTACTTCCTGTGTTCCAGCCATAAGTCTTAAAACCAGAAGTGGCTTTGGCAAACACGGTATCACCGATGCAATATGGTTTGCCCGGCGTAATTTCAATTTTCAATTTTTTACTCGAACCTGAACTTATATAAATGCTGTCTCTACAAGTATTGCCACTCGAATCTTTAAAGTCTAAGTAATACCATCCTTTTGTCTTAACCCAGATAGCCCTTCCTTTCTCACGTGTACTCCAAACGTAATCTTTGTAACCAGTTTTGGCTTCCAAGCTTATTGAGTCTTTATCACCACACAGCGTTTTCTTAGGCCAGTATTCAATAATCTTAGGACATTTATCTTTATCACAAGTATCTTTTACAACAACCTTAATCTCAACTCGAGACTCACATCCGTTAGAATCTACAGCTTCGATGACCACAGTCTTCGATTCTTTTAAATACAGTTCTACTCTATCATATCTATGTCCTGTATTCCACCAGTATGACTTAAAACCAGCTGTAACCTCTATCACAACCTTGTCGCCTGGACAAACAATAGCTGGATTTGGATTAGAATAGGCCTTTAATGCTTTGCCTCCTTCTCCAATATAAATACTGTCTTTACATTCTTTTCCCGACTTGGTAGTTGTGGTAAGTGTATACCATCCTTTTTTAGTAACCTTGATTACGCGATCGTTGCTTCCCGTACTCCATTTGTACGTTTTAAAACCTGATCTCCCTTCCAGAATTACCGAATCCTTTCCGCTACAAAGTGCTTTTTTAGATGCGCCTAATAAATTATCGCAATCACCACAAGATTTAACGGTGATTTTTATGTCTTCAATGTATTCACAGCCAAATCTATCAACAGCAAAAACCAAGTAACCCGTTGTTGTGTCGGGATGAATTCGAACACTTCTATCTCTGCTACCCGTACTCCATACATACCTTGTAAACCCTTTATTCGCTTCTAGTTCAATGGTGTCACCTTTGCAGATTTCTTTACTTTTAGTTGTAATACTGAGTTTAAGCGTTTTACCATAAATAACTATTGTGTCATAACACATATTGCCTGCTTTGTCCTTTGCTTTTAAGGTATAGGTTCCAGCAGATTTGATTGATTTTACTCGATTTTTATCACCATCATTCCATAGATATGAAACGAAGCCAGATTTTCCTTCAAGTACAAGTGAGTCTTTTGATCCGCACAATACGGTGTCTTTTGTCCGTCCAATTAAACTATCACAGCCAGTACTTGAGCCACATGTTGTGACTGTATATTGAATTTTAGTCTCGGATTTACACCCATTCGAGTCTTTGACTGTAAGACTGATAGAACCAGAAGTAGTTGGGTAAATCACAACATATGGCTTCGTTGTTTTGTTACTCCATAGGTACGACTGAAATTTATTTACTACGTCTATCGCGAGCGAGTCACCTTTACAAACAATTCGTGAAGTTGGGTTGATGGACAATTTGGGCGGAATAGGTTTTACTAGATCAACCCTCACTGTATCCGAGTATGATTTACCTGACTTATCTGCAGCAATACAAATGTACGTACCTGATTGCGTGACCCTAATAATTCGATTTGTCGACCGAGTATTCCAGCTGTATTTAGCAAAACCAGCTGTTGCTTCAATGGTTAGTGTATCTCCTGCACAAAGGGTTACTTTACCGTTTGGAGAGATCTTAAATGTTTGTGCTGTGGTACTGGCTAATGTGGTTAAAAATACAAAGGCAAGAATACCAACTTTACGTATGATAGAAGTTTGCATTGTTACTAAATTTGAATCAAAATTACACTCTTTTTTTAATAGACCCCTTTGGTGTGTCATTGGTTGCACGTATTACAGGTTAAATTCCAGTCAAAATTGTGGACTTGAAAGTTTTTTTACCTGACACTGTCATCTCTTTAATTGAGCTATCGTTTTAGTTACATGTTCTCTAACGCTTGGAGCACCAATGTTCGGCGGCGAGAAGAAACTGGAACATAACTTCCGTCAGTTAGATTGATTTGACCACCGTCTGCTTTTATAAATTCAACTATATGCTGACTATTCACTAAATGTGACTGATGGGCTCTAATAAACCCATTTCCACTTAACATTTGGTCATATTCCTTCAAGGTCTTCGTTACCATGACCTTCTGACCATTTGTAAGGAAAAACTTTGTGTAGTTGACATCAGACTCTAGCCTAATAATTTCAGAAAGTCGCAAGACATGAATTTTTTCCTGTGTATTCAGGATGATGCGTTCCATTTTGTCGATCTGACGACCAATGTTTTCTTGCAAAATTTCTAGACTTTGTGGGCTATCTTTTGATTTTTTGGCCTTGTCAATCGCGATTCTCAAGTCTTCTTGATTAATAGGTTTAAGTAAATAATCAACAGCAGAAAACCGAAATGCTTTCAACGCATGCTCGTCACTTGCGGTGGTGAAAATGGTCTTGAACGGTTTGGTGGGCAACATCTCTAATAAATCAAAACCATCACCGTCAGGCATTTGTATGTCAAGAAATAAAATATCAGGCGTGTGTTTGGCCAATAGTTTAACGCCTTGCATAACACCATCCGCTTCTCCAATCACAGTTATTTCAGGGGCAATGTCGGCTATATCGACCTTTAATATTTTACGGGCATCTTCAATGTCGTCTATAATAATGGCGGTATACATGTTCATGATGTACGAATTTATCATTCTTAGCTGTCTTTTTGTTGTCGAAGCGCCGACCAACAACCTGGCCTGCGTTTTGTGGTACATCAGATAATGAAAAATATTATTTATGAAATTTGGAATGATTGTTTACTTGGTTCTGTTCTCATTAACTTCTTTCGCTCAAGAAGAGGCACTTCAGGTAGGAGACACGGCACCATACTTTACAGGTGTTGATCAATTTGATTCACTGATTAAATCAACAGATATTCTGGATAGTTCCGATAATTATGTACTCATATTTTACAGAGGGTCTTGGGGCAAATACTGTAGAAAACACTTATCTGCTATGTCCGATTCGCTGTCACTGATATCGGCAAAAAACACTTCAGTCATAGTCATAATCCCAGAAACGCCTGAATCACGTGAAAGGATGGAATCTGTGACCGGTGCCAAGTTCTTAATACTATCGGACACTGCTTATACCATCATGAAGGCGTTTAAAGTGGATTACGTGATATCAAAAGAAACCGTCCCAAGATTTAGAGAACACATTATAGGCATGACTGAAAAAAGCAATGGGAATGAAGATGGTGTATTGCCTATTCCTGCCACGTAAATTGTCGGAAAGGGTGGTGTTATTAAGTGGAAGCATGTGGATATGAACTACAGCAACCGGTTTACTGTGAAGGAAATTCTAGAAGTATTGTAACGTTGTTAACTCGGGAATTTTAGTTGGAGTTTAAGAGTATGAGATAATCCGAATAATTACTTCAGCATTATACTAATTTTGCGGCGATGGCAAAAATTTCAATCAATCTGGGTTCGGGAACTATTGACAAAGCAAAAGATGTAGTTGTTGGAATTGATTTAGGCACAACAAACAGCCTGATAGCCATTATCGATCAAGAGACAAAACAGCCAATCGCACTCTCTGACGGAGCACATAAACATGTTATAACACCTTCAATCGTTTATCGCAATGATGACGGTAAATTTATCGTGGGTGATGAGGCAAAAGCAATGCTACTCCAACATCCTGAACAGACGGTTTATTCAGTAAAACGGTTGCTTGGGAAGTCATACACAGATGTTTCAGATGTTGAATCGGAGTACGGCTTTAAAATTATAGATGAGGATAAAGACAGTCTGGTCAAAATAAAACTAGGGAACAGATTTTATACGCCGATAGAGTTATCATCAGAGATATTAAAGGAATTAAAACTCAAAGCAGAGTTGAACTTAGATCAAACAGTGAGCAAAGCTGTGATCACAGTGCCAGCTTATTTTAATGATGCACAGCGACAAGCGACCCGTGATGCTGGAAAGTTAGCAGGTCTTGAAGTGCTTAGAATCGTGAACGAACCAACTGCTGCAAGTTTGGCTTATGGCTTGGGGTTGGATAAAACGCAGCAAAAAATTGTAGCCGTCTATGATTTGGGTGGGGGCACATTTGATATATCCATATTGCGTATCGAAGATGGAATTTTTGAGGTGATGTCGACCAACGGGGATACATTTTTAGGGGGTGATGATTTTGACCGAACGGTTGTCAACCATTGGATAAGTACATATGAAATAGATGCACAATCCTTGTCTGAAATTGACAAGCAGCAACTGCGGTTACTCGCAGAAGAAGCAAAGAAAACAGTATCTTCAAATAAGAATTTTACCTCGACTTATAACGGGTATGAGTTATATTTAAACCAAGCAGATTTTAACGGTCTTATTGCCACTTTGGTAAACAAGACGATGGATTGTTGTCAAAACGCGGTTTTGGATTCGGGGTTAAAACTTGATCAAATTGATGAAGTCGTATTTGTAGGTGGGTCTACCAGAATACCTTATGTCGTTGAGAAGGTGTCTGGATATTTTAAAGATAGCTCAATTGAAAACAGCTTGAACCCGGACGAGATTGTAGCCTTAGGTGCTGCGATTGAAGCGGACATACTGGCGGGTAACCGAAGAGACTTGCTTCTGTTAGACGTTACACCACTTTCGCTCGGAATAGAAACGCTTGGTGGATTAATGGATGTAATAATTCCTAGAAATTCAAGGGTGCCTTTTAAGGCTGGACGTAATTATACAACATCGATAGATGGTCAAGTAAACCTAAAGATATCTGTATTTCAAGGTGAACGGGACAAAGTGAATGAAAATCGGAAGTTGTCTGAATTCGTTTTAACAGGTATTCCGTCGAGGCCTGCAGGGATTCCTAAAATTGAAATTGCGTTTATATTGGATGCAGATGGCATTTTAAAAGTGAAAGCCAAAGAACTTAGATCTGGCGTTGAACAATCTATAGACGTGAAACCACAATATGGGTTAACCGATGATGAGGTTGAACAAATGTTACAAGACTCACTTTCGAATGCTCAAAAGGATATGGACTACCGTGTGTTACATGAAGCCATAAACGAGTCAGAGTATTTAATTAAAAGTACAGAAAAGTTTCTTTCAAATAATAAATCAGAATTGACAGAAATTGAAATAACCGATATTAAACGTTTAGTAAAGACGTTAAAACAGGGCATAGACAATCGGGATAAAGATGCCATTCAATTGGCTCAAGACGATTTGAACACATACACAAAGCCATTTGCGGAGAAGATGATGGACCATACGATTGCAACGGCGTTAAAAGGAAAAACCATAGAGTAAACGAAATCGACCATTAAAGCGTTAAAGAATATAGCACCATGCGTTTAAGACTAACAATATTGCTTTTTTCATTGTTCCTTGTGACCCAAGTTACGGCACAACCGTTTCCAAAATCAACAAATTTTAGGGTGGGTATGTTGGCTGGTATAAGCTCAAGTGCCATTTTAGGGACTGAACTTCAAAATCCACGTGCTAGAACTGCAATGGTGTTAGGGGCGGCTTATAGACACAAAATCAATAGAAATTTTCATTTTGGTGCAGAAGTGAATGCTTCTTTCAGAGGCTCAAAGTTCGACAATGGTATTTCGGATGCTTATAGTGGCGTGAAGTTTATATACCTGGATGTACCGATTAACGCTATGATCAATATGAGCGGCAAAGAAGAGAACCAGTATTTGGTGTTAGGGTTTGAACCTTCGTATTTGTTGCAATCAGAAATATATGTTAAACCGAACGACGCCAAACCTACTTATAAGGATTATGGATTTAAAGATTTTGATGTCAGTGCAGTTTTGGGATATCACTTCGATTTCTACTACTTCGGATTACGACCGAGTATTCGACTAGGATTGATGAACATCAACAATAATTTAGTTTTAGAAAATGTGTTTCCTGAAACTGGTAACAACGGTACAATCACCAATTTAACCTTTGACTTAAAATTATATTTCTAACATGAAGACGACTTTAAAACTTGGCATATCCGTATTGGTGATTTTTGCCGCAGGCATTCTGATAAGCGCTTCAGATGTTGGCGGAAATGAAACCAGTCAAATTGCAGAGGATTCGTCTGATGGGTTTGGTTCTAAATATCACATAGCGATGCCACCCATTCCTGATACGGTCACGTTTTGTGGTGAAATAGTGCCAAAAACCAATTGGGAAGTACGAGAAAGACTAGAACGGGAATTGTTGAGCAATACCTATTGGCAGTCAAACACCATGCTTTTGCTTAAAAGAAGTGGGAAGTATTTTCCAATGATGGATCGGATACTAAAAGAAGAAGGAGTGCCGACGGATTTTAAATATTTGGCAGTTGCAGAAAGTGGACTCACCAATGCCGTTTCTCCAGCCGGAGCAAGAGGCGTATGGCAATTTATGAAATCAACCGGACAGGCCTACGATTTAAAGGTGAACAGCGAAATTGATGAGCGATATCACATTGAAAAAGCAACCAGAGCCGCGTGTGCTTATCTTAAGAAAGCAAAGAAAAGTTTGGGCTCATGGACGTTGGCAGCAGCAGCTTATAACAGAGGATTACCTGGCATAAGACGAGATATAGCAAAGCAAAAGGTGGATAGTTACTATGACCTGTATATGAACACCGAGACGAGTCGATACGTTTTTAGAATTGTCGTTTATAAGCTTATTATGGAAAACCCTACGGCTTATGGGTTTAATCTTGAATCTCAAGATTATTATACTAATGTTCCAACTATTAATATCAGCGTGGATACTACAATCGCTGATTTAGCAGATTTTGCACTTGACTATGGCACCAACTATAAGACGTTGAAATTATTGAATCCTTGGTTAAGAGATAACCATGTTATCATTAAACCAGGCACCAAGATTTTGATTGAAGTGCCTAAATAGTTAGTATATTTCTTCTTCTTCGAAGTAATCTACAATGTGTTGTCGAATAAGACTCTCTTGTTCGAATACGTCTACAAACGGTAAGTCTTTAAGCTTTTTCCATTCTGGCCAATTCTTGGAATTAACACCTATTAATTCGTAGTAACCGCTTTTGCTAAATAACCGGCAGACGGCTATGTGCATGAGTCGCACTTTTTCTTCTTTGGTAAACTTTTCTTTTAACGTGCCCAACTCACGAATTCCAATAATGAGGAGGATCGCATTCATGTCAAGCCTTTTCCCAAATTGTGATTCCAATTGGGTTAAAATGAATTTCCACTTCTCGTTTGTATCGTTTGACATAAGCGGTGCAAATATGGTGGAGAGTAAGGGATAATGAGGGATATTTATTAGTTTTATGTCCTTATTGAAAAAACTCCATTCATGAAACACGCTTTGATCATTCTTCTTTTTATTGCAGTGGCTACCACTTGCTCAGGTTCCCACCTTATTGGTGGCTCGATTGGTTATCGTTTTATCCAGGAACTAAGTGATAGCACAATCCAATATGAGATTGAAGTTTTAATCCTACGAGATGCCGCGAATTCAACGGTAGATTTTGACAATACTATATTGGTGGGTATTTATGATGCTAGCTCAAGCCGGATAATTTCCACTGAAACCATATCCCTTGGAGGCCGAGTAAATGAAACGGCAAGGTTGTGTGTTAACCAAGGTAGTAATTTTAACATTGAAAAAGGGGTATATCGGAAAATGGTGACCGTGCCAAAATTAGAAGGTGGTTATTATTATACCTTTGAACGGTGTTGCAGGTCTTATACTGATAATACCCTTGTCAATTCGAGTTTAGAACCCGATCAGCCGTTTTATTTCATTACCAAAGCCCCTATTATTAACAATATGACCATGTCTTCAAAATTACAACTCTATGCCGCCAGTTTTTGTGTTGGGACAAAGGGTGTTTGGAATTTTGAACAAGTTGATGCCGATGGAGATTCGATTGGATATGAGTTAGTGGATGCTAATGTTGGACATGCTGAGCTGGGAGTATATTCGATACCGGAGCCTAGTGATACTTTTATAATTCCTAAGGCTATTAAATACAAGTCAGGTTTTTCTGGGCTAAGACCAGTAGGGATATTTGGGTCAGTTGTGTTTAAAAAGAACAAATTAAATGTGCTGGTAAATGAATCAGGTACATACACGGTTGCTATAAAGGTTTCAGAATACAGGGATGGGAGATTAATTGGAATGCATTATCTTGATGCAGTGATTATTGTACTTCATTGTGGCCCTAGTGTGCTAACCAATACGCCATCAGGCTTAAGGGCAAGAGTGACGAAACACTTACAAACAACGCTTACGTGGAACGCATGTGATAAGAATGTCTCTCACTTTAGAATTGACCGATCAAAGGGAGTGGCCAAAGCATTTGACAGTATAGGTTATACGTTAAATTCTAGTTATATAGACACAACCATGGGTGCTCCAGGAAAGTATTTTTATAAGGTTATTGGGTCTCCACTAACTAATTATACGTCAGGAGTATCAAATATAGATTCGGTAAGATTTAATAACTTAAAAGTCCAAGGAATCAACAAGGATAAGCGGGTTATTATTTACCCAAATCCAACAAAAAATACCATAACGATTAATGGCAAGGTGGAACTGCGGTACTGTTTGATCAAAAATAAGATGGGTCAAGCCTTGGTAGAAATAGACAACATTGAGAGTAACCAAGTGTCTGTCGACGTGTCAAATCTGACAAATGGGTTGTATTTCATTGAAATAACAACAGCTGAAGGGCAACAAACCTTAAAATTTGTTAAGAGGTAAATATCTAATACTTACTGAATATTAAAGTCCCCTCGTTTGATGAGACTTCCTCTGTGATATTTAGTTGCGGGAATAGAACTTCCCGTCTATTTCGGTTTAGGCATAGTCGGGATATTCTTCTCGTACTATTTATTGAAATTCATATAAAATAGACCAACTGAAGACGGCCTTGTGTATGTGTCTAACTTGTAAACTACTCTCCAAATACTTTTTGAAGAATGTCATTAACCCGATGTGATACTTTAGTCCGTATGTTTTCTTCCTCAACAGATACCTTCACAAACAATCCTTCAAGGGCCTTATTTGTTGTATGCGCTGAGAGCGAATTTGTCGTCACTTTTGGAAATAATACACCATTTAATGATGCTGTGTTATAGGCCTTGATTAAGTCAGAATAAGCACTCTCTGCAGAGACATTTCCAACCAAGGTCTTGTTGAGTGAGGTGCTAATCTTAGGCTCAAAAGCAGCCGTTAATTGAGACATCGTATTGCTTTTCAAATACTCAGTTGCTGCATCGTTTCCGCCATTTAGAATGGCAAAACCATCTTCAATATTAATATTCGTAATGGCCGACACAAAGATGTCTTTTGCCTCAGGAGCTGCGTCTTCTGCTGAACGATTAATAGCTTCTATAGTCTTTTCAATCAATAAATTCCCACCAGGCACTTTTGCAATATTTGTTACAATCGCAGAAGCTTCGTCTGGCAAGATAATTTTGACTAAATCATCTCCAAGATATCCGTTTACGGCCGACAAAACTGTTACTGAAGTATCAGTCCCAACAGTAAGTGCTGATTTTAGCCCTTCCACAACCTCTAGTTCTGAAAGTCCTGTATCTTCTAATACTTCTTCCAGTTCTGTACATGAAATTGAAAATAAGGAAATGATAAATAGGGCTGAGATAACTTGTATTTTCATAATGATCTTTAAGATTAGACAAAACTAAGGATATCACTCTTTATGTATATTCTTTTTTGCAGAAAAGCTTACTAATGAACAATCGCTACTCGAGAAGTGGTAACTAAACCATCACCATGTTTAATAAGAATGATGTATGTCGCAGATCGAATGGAAGATACATCCATCAAATAATTGATCCTTGATTCAAGTCGATCATCGTATAACACTAACTTTCCATATAAATCAAGCAGAGAAACGATTATTGGTGGTGACGCGAATTCTAGCTCGATGTATTCAGATGCTGGGTTTGGAAACACCTTCATTAGACTAGGTCTATGAGTAGGTGAACTAACCCAAATTGAGTCGACACCTATACTAAAGTACTTACCAGTTAGCCTCAATGAGTCAGCCAATTCGAAAATATCACCGTGACAGGAAATTAATATTTGAAGACTCATTGTATCATTATCCCTCCAAAATGATCTTTTATACCTCCATACCTGATACTTGTTTAATAGTCTTTGTACATTTGAATCTGAAACACCGGGATTAAAAACAGTCGAGTCATTATCTAATGGATAAACAGTAGGGTCCGTGCTGTATGTAACAATGTAGACTTCTGCGTGTGCATTTAGAATTGCAATGATTCCAATTAGTAAAACAGTATAGAAAAACCTCATGATATTTTCGTTTGGATGTGCTTTATCAAATATACTAAGTCTAAAGTAAATTTTTGTTTATCAATTCCGTAATATGTTTTTGTAAATAGCACCTCCCTTGAAAAGACTTAAGCTGTTTCTCGCGATTTATAGCTTCTTTTTTTGTGTCAAAAAACTCAACATACGCAACTATCCACGGACGATAACGTACGGTATAGCCTTTTGTCGCGAGTTCATTATGTGAATGAAATCGGTCTAGCAAATCGGAAGTGTACCCAATGTAAATTTTATTGTTTTCTTTTGAATAAAGGCAATAAACAGTAGACATATCGGTAATATCCACATCAATACGTGAAGATTAAGGATAATTTCTCCATTCGGTATATATCGTCAACCTATTGCTTTTTGATGTAAGGGAATCCCTGATATCTAACCGGACGAACCCATGATCTGTTTGTTAACGGATGTGGGTCCGACATTTTAGATATAACATTAGGCATAAAATTTCCTGTTCGGTGTGTGGACAGCACCTCTATAGTTCCGATATCTATCAGGGCGAACCTGTGTCAGTCAGCTGGCTGATAAGAGCGCGACATTTTTATGAAAAAAATTGGTCATAAAAAAACCCTCAGTTACCTGAGGGTCGTTGTTGCGGGAATAGGACTCGAACCTATTGTCCGTCTGCTGACGGATATTAGCCCGACTTATATCGTTAAATATTGGTCATAAAAAAACCCTCAGTTACCTGAGGGTCGTTGTTGCGGGAATAGGACTCGAACCTATTGTCCGTCAG
>JBLHOC010000103.1:0-11269 GCA_047620825.1 Bacteroidia bacterium
GATTTTGCAATCCTTCGACATACGCTCCGAAGTCTGTATCATGCACAACGGCTTCTGTATGCGAATTAAATGATCGTAAAGACTCCAGCTCATCCGTTGCTGTACTAACGTGAATAAAACTGTCTATAAACCATGCACTCCCTAGTGCTGAAGGGTTCCGAGAAAGTTTCATTTTTTGGTCGACGAAATACTTCGTATTCATCATATCTAGCACTTCAATAGGTATCCCTCTTTCTTGTCTAAAGGCACTATCTATTACGTCTTGAATTCTTGACATTTTAACTGCACTATATCCTCCAACAGTGTTATGAAAATAGCTTGTATTACTTGAACTAAAAGTATTAATGGATACGTCAAAAACGCGGTAATACCCTCTACCGTTTGTCTCCATTTGATAAATTTGTTGATCAACAGGACGTATCGCAAATGGCTTTTCTTGTTTCTTTTTAGAGATAAAATTCTCTTCACTTAAATACTTTTGGTCTACAGAAACTAAATCCACAACTATACAAATACCAATCGCTGCTATGGCATATTCTTTCTTAAGCTTATCATTAAGTAATGCCCACAATATGGCAACTCCTACTAAGGCAAAACCAAACGTTCTATAAGCACTGGCTTTCATAAATTGTTCTCTACTATCTTGAAGTGCCTCAATGAATTGGTCATACTGTGTTTGATTGCCATTGAAATACTGTGTTAGGAAGTTCCCATCTTGAAAATGTTCGAATGACAAAATCCCCCCACCAAACAAACCTAAAATAAGTGCTAATCCTCCTACTATACCTCCTGCGATATATACAGCCTTTAGCTTATCATCCTTCGACTTACCTGAAGTAATTAGTGATGACAACCCGGCTAGTGCTAATATTGGGAAGAAGATAGATACCACACCCATAGCAGAGTTATGTGCTCTAAAGATCTGATATTTCGGAAAGTTTTCGAAGAACAATTCGTTAAACCAAACGAAATATTTTCCCATCGACAGACTTGCGATTATGATTATTGCTGCTGTTACCCCCCACTTCCAACCGTTGTTCGGAAGTAATATTAAACCAATAATCATCAAAAACATAATAAGGGCTCCGAAATACACCGGTCCGCTGGTTGATTCTCCACCACCCCAATATAACGGCACCCGAACAGCCTTCCGTCCGTTACCAAAAAATTTGGCAACTTCATATTCTTTATCAACTTCTTGTCCGCTGCTACCACCTGCGATACCAGGGATAAAGGTCGCCAACAAGTCTGTGCTATTATTACTCCAAAGCATGGCATAATCCCAGTCTAAACCTTCTCCAGATGTTGCATCTGTTTCACCTAAAGCAAGTTTTCTTTGTGCCGTTTCCCGTTTTAAATCACTATCGCCCCGCATCGTATCTTTCGAATATTCTAGGGTCGTATAAATCTTGGAGAACGATGGGCCAATGGCTAATACACCACAAACCAGTAAAACGCCAACTGCTTTAAAATAGTTGAGTAATTCACCATTTTTTGCAGCAAAGAATAAATACACCAACATGAAGAATATCATTCCAATAGCGAAATAATAGGTCATCTGATAATGATTCGCAGCAATGTTTAAACTCATGGCTAACAAGAATAACGCTGCACCCTTTAGGTACTTATGTTTGCTTAAAATCAAATACACCCCGGCCAGTGCCAGTGGCAAATATGACAGCGCTCTAAACTTGGATGTATGCCCTTCAGCATACAATATCATATTGTTGGTTGAAAGTGCAAAAGCAAGCCCACCTATAACGGCGACCCACCTATTGACATCCATGACCAGTAAAAGAATATAAAAGCAAATGGCCGCAACCATAAACCAACTAATCGGTGCAGAAATAAACAGCTGCATAATTGGCTCAACAAACCGACGGATTAAATTGGAGTTCTGAGGTGAACTTATTTGATAAGTTGGCATACCACCAAACATGGCATTGGTCCACAAAGTATAATCCCCAGTTTTATCATGAAAGTCTGAAGACTCCTTAACCATACCCTTCCCTTGAAGAATATCGCTTTGCTCAACAACTTTTCCTTTTAATTGAGGGTGAAAATAGGCTGCAAAAACACATAAGAAAATCCCCAAAGCAATTACATGGGGTTTAGCCATTGTCCAAATTCGTTTAAAGTCCATTATTTATAATTTGCAATTCGTAAAACTCGTGCAAAATACAAGAGTTTAACACAACATTAATTAATGAATTGCCAAAAATCTAAATTCACTAAAATTTGTTCACAATGCAACCTCTTTTTCCGAGGATATATATCTTTGACAAGCATTGATTAACATATGACTTTTAGCGACATCATTGGTAAGGAAACTGAAAAAGCATTGCTGCTCAAACGAGCATCTAACCACGCTATTCCTCATGCCCAACTGTTTGTTGGTAAACCTGGCTGCGGCAAACTTGCTATTGTTTTGGCGATGGTTCAGTACATGTTGTGCGAACAAAAACAAGCGGATGACTCATGTGGGAAGTGTAAGGCTTGTGTTAAGATGTCAAAACTTATTCATCCTGATGTTCATTTTTCATTTCCAGTAATCTCACAAAAATCCGGAAGTAAACCAATCAGCAACGACTTCATGGAAACTTGGAGATCTTCAGTTTTAGCTAATTCACATCTGGGTTATATCGACTGGATGAATGCGATTGGTGCAGAAAATAAACAGGGAAATATTACAAAAGATGAATGTAGATCAATCATTCAAAAATTGTCCCTGAAACCATTTGAGAGTAAGGAAAAGGTTTTGATTATGTGGTTGCCAGAATATCTAGGTAAGGAAGGAAACTCGCTTCTAAAATTGATCGAAGAACCACCAGACAACACCTACTTTTTCTTAATAAGTGAAAATCCAGATGCGGTATTACCTACCATTTTGTCCAGGACACAACTTACACATATCAAGCCATACAAAACAGAGGAAATGAAGCAGTATCTTGCTTCGAATTATTCTGATATCGACATTGAGGCCATCGCATTTTTAGCCAACGGAAATATTCAAGCCGCACAACACTTTACAGCACATACGGATGATAATATAACCGAGTCTTTTAAAACTTGGATGCGACACAGTTTTAGACGTGATGTCCCTAAACTGATGGCTTGGAGTGATGAGATGGGTGGAAAAGGTAGAGAAAACATTAAAAATTTCTTGAGTTACAGTTTAGGTATCATTCGAGAGATTTTGGCATATAAAACGATTCCGAATTATCAAATTCGTTTGAATAAAGAAGAACAACAATTTGTTACTAAATTTTCTGGTGTCGTACAATTTGCTAATATTGAAGTGCTTTATAAAGGGTTAAACGATTGCATTGGCCAAATTGAGCGGAATGCAAATCCAAAACTTACTTTGTTTCAGTTGTCTTTGTTACTGAGAGACAGTTTTTACGAAACACAAAAAGCTTAAACATTAACATTGATTACAAGATATATATATGGGGTGCGGAAATTGTGGATCAACTCACGGTGACAGTGGTTGTTCGTCTGCTGGTTGCGGGAATAATGGATCCTGCTCAACCAGTGCATGTAATAAATTAAATACTTTCGATTGGCTTAATCACATGACTTTACCGTCAGATTATAAGCCCTTCAATATTGTTGAAATTCGATTCAAGGGTAGCCGTAAGGAATTTTTTCGCAATGAAGAAAACCTTGATTTGTATACCGGCGAATCTGTAGTAGTTGAATCTGATTTTGGCCATGATGTTGGCGAAATCAGTTTGAGTGGAGAACTTGTTCGATTACAATTAAAGAAAAATCACGTAAAAGAAGATGATGCTCTAATTCGTAAAATCTACCGAAAAGCATCTGATTCAGATAAAGAAAAGTACACCTCGTTTAAGGCGAAAGAACCTTCGACATTGGAACGCGCTCGTACCATTGCCATGGACATGAAATTGGCAATGAAACTGAGTGATATCGAGTTTCAAGGAGATGGTCGGAAAGTAATATTCTTTTATACTGCAGAAAAACGAGTTGATTTCCGGAGTTTGATAAAACAATACGCCACTGAATTTAAAACGCGTATAGAAATGCGACAGGTGAGTTACCGGGAAGAAGCTTCTAGACTTGGTGGCATTGGTAGTTGTGGAAGAGAACTCTGCTGTAGTACTTGGCTTACAGATTACAAAGTGGTTACCATGGGTGCTGCGAAAAGCCAAAACCTATCCATCAATATGTTGAAACTTTCTGGTCAATGTGGTCGGTTAAAGTGTTGTTTAAACTATGAATTGGAAACATACCTTGAGGCACTTAATGAGTTTCCAAAGGGTGATGACATATACCTAGAAACAGCTGCTGGATCAGCGAAGCTCCAAAAAACAGATATTCTAAAACGAATGCTTTGGTTTTCTTATCCAAAAAATTCAGATTGGATTCCAATTGATTTAGTCCGTGTAAATGAGATTATTCAACTTAACAAAGATGGGGAGAAACCAGAAACGCTTATTGACAAACCTATTGGAGCAGAGATTCTTAACAAATACGAACCTGCACCTGACTTAATCTCTGATCAAGACATCAACAGGTATGATGAAATTGATGAGCAGCGCAAGAAGCAAGGAAAAAATAGACGCAACAAAAAGGGACCAGGCAACAAAAACAATCCGAACAACAGATATAAAGGCAACAAACCGGACGGCCAAAAATCGAATAAGCCAAATAGAAACAGACCAAATCAAAACAAGCCTGGTGATGGCAAACCAAAAGACAATAGTCAGTCTGACAATAAACCTAGGTCAAATAATCCAAATCAAAACAAACCCGACGGTCAAAAATCTGGAGACGGAAAACCTCGTCGCCCAAATAGAAACAGACCTAGGCCTAATAAGCCAAAAGGGCCTGAAGCAAAGACATAGTTAGTTTAAGAGTTTAAAGCGTAGGGCACTCGATTTAAGATAGAACGACCAAGGGTAATTTCGTCGGCATATTCCAATTCACCTCCTACGGCTATACCGCGAGAAATCGCCGATATTTTAATGGCCAATGCTTCAATTTTTCGAGCAATATAAAAGGCTGTTGTGTCTCCTTCCATGTTTGCGCTGAGGGCAAAGACTAACTCCTCCACGCCTTGTTCATTAATTCTGTTTAGCAACTCATTGATTGTCAAATCATCTGGGCCAATACCTTCCATAGGAGCGATTACACCGCCAAGCACGTGGTAAACACCATTGTACTGACCCGTATTTTCTATAGAAATGATATCCTGAAAATCTTTTACAACGCAGATCAATTTCTTATTTCTATTGACAGAGGCACAAATGATGCATGCTTCAGCTTCAGCAATGTTGCCACATGTTTGGCAAAATTTGACTTTTGTTTTTAAGTCCATTAGAACTGACGCCATAAGATCAACATGCTCTGTTTTGTCTTTTAGCAAAAACAGCGTCATTCTTAGCGCTGTTTTTTTACCAATACCTGGAAAGCGACTTAATTGCTCAACTGCTTTCTCAATCGTTTCAGAAGGAAAATTCACAGTGCAAAGCAACGGCTTTTAGTCTAAAAATGTCAAAAAAATAGAACTCTACGTAATTAGAGTTGTTTAAATAAAAAAAAATATAGAATTTGGACTCGATTTTGAATTACACTGCAACTACATACAACGTTAAAATTTCGGTTGGAACCAACTACGAAGAGAACATGTCTGACGCTGACAATCAGTTACACGTATTTAGTTATGAAATATTAATCGAAAATTTAGGTGATGAAGCGCTACATCTTTTATCTCGGCATTGGGATATTATTGATGCGCTCGGTTTAAATCATGACGTTGATGGTGAAGGTGTGGTTGGCGAAAAGCCAGTAATCTTGCCTGGAGACTCATATACCTACTCATCTTCGTGTAGGTTGACTACAGACGCCGGTAAGATGTATGGAAATTATACCATGCGTGGCTTATCGACTGACAGACTTATCCAAGTCAAAATTCCAGAATTCCTATTGGTCCCGAAACATCGGATGAATTGATTCTTACTTTATAGTTACTGGGTCCGTTGTACAAGATACGGCAGTTCCATCTTCAAATTCTATTTTAACTATGAATGATGCGGTTTTCGACATTGTAGGACGGTTGTTCAAGACTAGCACTGGATTGTATCTCAAAGGAGGATAATATGTACTGCCGTTTAAGTTTCTATTAAAAACACTGACAAAGGTTTCTGATGAGGCACCATTAAGTGTAAAATAAGCAGTAACGTCACTTGTTTCCAAATGCTTTGGGTCAAAATCATATACGGTCTTTATTGAAACACTTTTCATGTTCGAATTCAATTCTGCGCCATCATAAGACTCACCTATGGCATAAGCTGATTGCCATAAAATTGCATGATTATTCGTCTCAGCGATTCTTAACACGGTATCAACAAACTGTAAGTCAAAAGCATACTTCACTCCGGAATCCATAACAATCGTATTTGTTTCTGAAATATGTTCAAGCCAATTTGTACTGTCTGTATAATGGTAAAAGTAGTTTCTGCTCTCTATATCTTGTATCTCAATAACGTAGCTATCCTGCAGACCAGTAGTAAAACAACTCTGGCCAACAAAAGCAAACATGATGACAAATAAAAATACAGTTACTGTTTTCATTCTTAGTTTCTATTGGACTATTATGTCATCTGTTGTCGCACGAATTAAACTTCCGTCTTCAAATTGTATTGATAAAGAAAAGGAAATAGTATCTGAAAGCACAGGTGTTTCAAGTAAATAGAAAACCGGAGAATATGAAGAGGAAGGGTAGAACGCTTGGTTATTCAAACGACTATTCATTCCACGAACCATCTCCGTAAAACTTTGCTTAATCCCATCTTTGGGATTAGGGAAGTCCAACATAAAATACTGTTCCATGTCAAGACCTTCGGTATGTGTAGAATCAAAATCGTGGTTAGTTGTTATTGATACGTCTCTTATGTCCGCATTTAACACTCCCATATCAAATGTTTCCTCACAAGCCCAAGCACTTTGGAATAAGGTGACAGACACGTCCGATTGAACAATACGAATTACATTCTCCGCGAAATTGATTCGAAAACCAAAGCGTTGATTTGAATCAATAGCTAGTAAATCAAATTTAGACAACGTATCGGCATTGTTCGTGCTGATGTTATGCAAAACGTTTTGAGCTGACATACTCGTTATGACAAATACATGGGTGTTGTCTAGCCCACCGCTACAACAACTTTGCCCTATAAACGAAAAAATAAATAAGGAAATTAAAATAAGAGTTCTTCTCATGATTGCTTGATACAACCAAAGTTAGATATCTCTAAGACTATCCCAATATCATTTACGTCATTTTCTGAATAATCAACATTCAAACCTATCCTTGATAGAAAATTATTATGTTTGTCATCACACAAAAAAAATAATTCTACCACAATGAACTTTGACATAGAAAAACAAGAGACCTATTCAAGAGGTCAATTATTACTCCGTAGCTTTTTGGGGGTCTTTTACATCATGATACCTCATCTCATCGTCTCCTTTTTTTATGGGCTAGTGCTCATGGTTATAGGCGTTATTAAGTTTTTCTCCATATTAATTACTGGGAAATTTCCTAGAAATGCACATGACGCTATGGTTCAAATTGGTCGATATAATTTGAGACTTACCGCTAGAATCTACAACCTTAGAGATGGCTATCCACCGTTCAACCTAGACGCTGAAGATCCAGGAATGACTTTCGATATGCCCTATGTAGAAAAAATCAGTCGAGGTCGATTAATCCTTCGTGCTTTCTTGGGACCTTGGATGCTATTTCCGCATCTCTTTATATTAATATTTAGAATATACGGTGTGATGTTTGTTAGCATGTACACTTTCTTTGTGGTCCTATTTACTGGCGTTTTCCCAGATGGAGCCTTTAAATTTACCGTAGAAACACTACGTTGGAATTATAGGATAAACAACTATCTAACGTTTTATACCGACGACTACCCGCCATTTCACGGAAGAGTACTACCAGATGAAAATTTGGATATTAATAATGACATCCCATCTGATCACTTAATAGATTAGGAAAAAGAACTCATAAAAAAAGCCTCTTTGCAAATGCAAAGAGGCTTTTTTTTAGCCGCAACCACAGCCTTTAAATTTTTTTATCTTCCCGTTTTTATTGATGCTCTTAATTACTTCTTCATCTCTGTATATGAAGGTCCAAATCCGAACACCCTTTTTATAGAAGTTTTTTTCAATCAATTGACCGTTGTAATTATAACGCTCCCAACTCCCCCATTTCATACCATCTTTATATCTGTGAATCTCTAACACGTAACCTGTGCTGTCCTTAACGGTACACATCACTTTGCGACCAGTTGTATCACATTGATTAGATTGAGCGTAAACCGACGTAGATGCAATTAAGATTGCACCAAAGAGTATGTAACTGCGGAAATGCCTATTACGAAACAATAGTATGCGAACCATTTGAGTTGACTTTTTTCTACAAGTTTGATCATCCATTTGATAGCAAATAAACCACTTACGAAAGCTGCTACAAATCCAACCGACATTTCAAATATAGGTTGTGCTGTTTGATCTATGGCTGGCATATCCATAAAGTCTTTAAACGACTTTGCTGCTGCTCCAAGAATGAGTGGAAGTACCATTATAAACGAGAATCGTGCCGCTTTATTTCTTGGTATTCCAAGTAAAACCCCAGTAACAATGGTTGATCCAGATCGACTTATACCAGGTAATATCGCTATAGCTTGCACAATACCCATTAAGATGGAACGACCCGTGCTTATTTCTTTGTCTTGACTACTTTTAACCCGATCAGAGATAAACAACAGTGCACCAGTCACTAACAACATGGCTCCAACCAACAATACATTTTTATTGAATAAAGCCTCGATCTGATCTTTCAAAAACAGTCCAACCAATGCGGCAGGTATCATTGAAACAAAAACGAACCAAGCAAATTTGGTTTCATCATTCCATTTAAAGGAAAGAATGCCTTTAAATATTGCCACTAAATCTTTTCGAAAAACAACCGCTGTACTTAAAGCAGTTGCTAGATGAAGAAAGACCGTAAAAAGTAAATCTTCTTCAATTTCAGTTTGCTGAATGGCTTTCACCAATTCAATATGACCAGAACTACTTACTGGTAGAAACTCTGTTAACCCTTGAACGATACCAAGGATGATGGCCTCAACTAGGCTCATTCTCTACTGAAGAAGAGTTTTTAAAGATGGCGTAAATCTCAACTGCAAAACCGATTAATACCACAATTGGTGCAATCGTAATTTTCACAATCGTACTGAAGCTTTTTTCACCAGTGGTAAATATCTCCGCATTATCAAAAATATCATCCGTTTTACCAACCATAAGGATAAATCCGAGTACGATAATCGCAAAACCAATGATCATCCACGTATAATTCTCCTTATTAAAAGTCATGTGATACACCGGTTTCGACTTTTTAATTTCTTCCGCTTTTTTATTCTTAGCTGCCATTGTTTCAGGTTTAATACAAATCGTTTATACGTAGTCTTAGGTACTTCTTAGTTGCGAAGAAAGTGCTTGGCAATACAATGCACAACCCAAGAATAGTAATGCTTGCAAATAAAATGGAATATATCGTAATATCCGACTTAAAAATCTGCTGGACTTCAAAAAAGTTTCCCTCTACCCATTTTGTGAGTGCTGTATTACAAACAACAACAAGTCCGAATGCGAATACCGTAGATAAGAATGTTAATCCTATAGCCTTCAATACAAAGGGTTTAATGATAAACCATTCAGATGCGCCCACCAGTTGCATGCTCTTGACCACAAAACGTTGGGCATACACATCCAACCGAATGGTATTATTAATGAGCACCAATGAAACCGCTAATAACAACATCGCTGCCCCAATGAGCACCAATCCCACAATCCTTTTGTTTTTATTGATTTGATCAACCAAATCTTGCTGAAACTCCACCCCGGTTACGCCTTCTACATTATTAAGCGCCGACATGGCCGTTTCTATTTGTCCGTTTAACGCCGTTGCGTTGAGGTTTACTTCAATCGATGCGGGAAGTGGATTATTACCCAATACTTCCAAGAAATCCTGACCCAATACCTCTTTGTAATCAATGGCAGCCTGTTCGCCAGTTATGTACTTCGCACTTTTCACATAGCTTAACAATTTGATATCATCACGCCTATCGGTCAACTCAGTTTCAGAAGTCTGGGTATCAAAGTATAGGATAACCAGCACGTTTTCTTGAAGATACGAAGTGAGTTTTTGCGTGTTAATGAGTAACATCCCAAACAATCCGAGAATAAACAACACCATAGAAACGCTTATCATAACAGACCATCCTGAAAATCGCTTCCTCGATTGCATGCAACAAAATTAGGCAATCACTAAGGCAGTTCGTTGTTAAGTTTTTCCACCAAGCAACACTATTTAGAACAGTTCTATTATGACTAAGATGAATCCTAAAAAACTTCCATGAACTACCTTTGTTTGTTTATTAGAAATAGTCAAAAAATATGTCAAAGCGTAAAGGAACCACTTCAGTTGGTAGAAAAATATTAATGGCTTTATCAGGATTATTCCTGATTCTTTTTTTACTCCAGCATTGTGTTATAAATTCTCTTTCGGTTATAGCTCCCGATATGTTTAATGTGGTATCTCAGTTTATGGGAACCAACCCAATCATACAATTCTTTATACAACCAGTTTTAGCCTTTGGTGTATTTTTTCACCTCATCATGGGTATGTACTTAGAGCGTAAAAATAGAAGTGCTAGACCAATCAAATATGCTGTAAACAAACCTGCTACTAACTCTTCTTGGATGTCTCGAAATATGATCATTTCAGGCATCATGATTATGTTATTTCTAGCTGTTCACTTTATTGACTTCTGGTTACCTGAACTCAACACAAAATTTATTCAAGGCGATATGTCTGGAATGAATGCAGAAGGTGAATACAGGTATATGGAAGAATTGGTACATCATTTCCAAAATCCAGTTCGGGTCGGGGTTTATGTATTGGCATTCATTTTTTTAAGTTTACATTTATTACACGGCTTCCAATCCGCTTTTCAGTCTGTTGGATTTAACCACAACAAATACACGCCTATCATTAAGAAACTGGGGAACATTTACGCCGTACTTATTCCTTTGGCATTTATTTTCATTGCCTTGTTTCATTTCTTTAACCATAACGCTTAAGCATAATTACACACATGAGTAAGTTAGATTCTAAGACACCAGGTGGCCCATTAAAAGATAAATGGACGACATATAAAGACCAGATAAA